>NZ_JBNMIU010000026.1:0-29933 GCF_050873445.1 Acidaminococcus sp.
AAATTCCCTGCTTGGGAGTATTATAATACACAGTTAGGTTTTTCATGTCAGTTAAATTCTAACACGAAAAAGGACTTTCGGTTCGCAAGAATCGAAAGTCCTTTCTCGTTTTCATGGGACCATTATTTCACAGCCCCTTTTCGTGCTATAATGAAAATGTTATAACTACCATAAAATGAAAGAAGGGTAAGCCATGGATCAAACGGATGTTGTGATTGTCGGGGCCGGGGTAGTGGGCCTGGCCGTGGCCGTGGAAATGAGCCGCCGCTGCCCGGACCGGGAAATCCTGCTGGTGGAGAAATACGGCCGGTTCGGCCAGGAAACTTCCAGCCGGAACAGTGAGGTGATCCACGGGGGTATGTACTATCCCACCGGTTCCCTAAAGGCGAAACTGTGCGTGGAAGGCAATCGGCTGCTGTACCAATTCTGCGAAGCCCATCAAGTGCCCCACAAGAAACTGGGCAAGATTATCATTACCCGCAACAGTGAGGAAGAAGCCGCAGTGAAGAAAATCTATGAACAGGGCCAGGCCAACGGGGTACCGGGTCTGCGCTACCTGGATGCGGCCGAAGTCCATCAGCTGGAACCCCATATCGAAGCCACCGGCGGGCTGTTCTCGGAAACCACCGGTATCATCGATTCCCATCAGCTCATGGCCCGGCTGGAAGGCATGGCGGAAGCACAGGGAGTACTGCTGTGCTACGCCCATGAGGTGCTGCAGGTGAAAAAAGGAGAGCATGGCTATGTGGTCCATTACCGGAACCCGGAGGGAGAAGGGGACCTGGAGACAAAGGTACTGTTTAACTGCGCCGGTCTGTACAGCGATGCCATTCCTCAGCAGCTGGGCATCGACATCGATGCAGCCGGGTACCGGATCTATCCCTGCAAAGGGGAATACTTCTCCCTGGCTCCGGGCAAGGCACGGCTGATCCAGCACCTGGTGTACCCGCCTCCCGCACGGAACCTGAAAGGCCTGGGCATCCACATGACCAAGAGCCTGGACGGCATGGGCAAGATGGGGCCTAGTGCGGAATACGTGGACAGCAAGACCGATTACAATGTGGATCCATCCCATCTGGAGCAGTTCTACCAGGCAGCCCGCAGCTATCTGCCTTTTGTGGAGCGGGAGGACCTGAATCCGGATATGGCAGGCATCCGGCCCAAGACCATGAAACCCGGCGGAAAATGGACGGATTTCGTGATTACTAATGAAGCTGGACGGGGCCTGCCCAACCTGATCGACCTGGTGGGCATCGAATCACCGGGACTGACGGCCAGCCTGGCCATTGCAAGGTTCGCAGTGGATCAGGTGAAGGAATAAGGAAGGGAAGAAGGGGTTGCCGCACATGCGGCGGCTCCTTCTTTGTGCTATACTATACCCATAATCATGCAGCGAAAAGGAGCGTGTGACCTATGTGGAAAAAAGCGATGTTGGCGGCTCTGGCCCTTTGTATGAGCCTTTCCATGCCGGCTTTCGCCAGGGTGGAAAGCGAACAGGCCCAGATCGCCGATCTGGAAATGACCTGGCCCGTGGTGAAAACGAAGAACAAAAAGGCCGATGCCCTGATCAATAAAGATATCAAGTTGTTCATGGATGACTTCCGTGCCGGTTTCGTAGACCGGAAATTTACTTCCGGACGGACCTGGTACGAAACAAAATACGAGGACAACCAGCTGGTTTCTCTGGTGCTCAGTGACCTGCGCTCTGAGGGGAATGAAAACAGGGTGAGGACTTCCGGCGTGGTCTACGAACTGGCCAGCGGTACCCGGCTGCCCTTGTCCGCCTTTGTGCGGGTGACCGTGGCGGATCTGAACGGGTATCTGGCCAGCCAGTGCTACAACAGCAACGATGTCAGGATCCATCCGGATAAAAAAGTCACCCGGGTACCGGAGGACTTCTTCCTGAATCCGGACGGCAGCATTTCCATCCTGTTCCAGACGGACGAACTGGGCAGCCTGCTGGATGGCCCGGCGTACATCCGCCTGAGCCAGCCGGATCTGCGGGAACTGAATGCCCGGAATCCCAAAGTCTGATGGGGCTTTTCAGGCAAACTGGCAAGGGGCACTGGCCCTGGCAGGGACTGATCCTGGCCTGCCTGGCGGTGCCCCGCTTGTGTCTGGGAGCAGCGGCACCTGATCAGCCGGTGAAAGAGGCCGCCCGGACGGCTATGGCGGCTGCGGTCTGTGCCGGCAGCTACAAATCAGGCAGCAGCCTGGAGAACCGGTATCTGGCAGACTATGGATGGAAGCTGACGCCCTGCACGGTGAAGGATGGGGACACGGAAGTCCATTTTACCCTGGCCCGGAGCAACCGGCCCATCCATGGGAAGAACTGGACGGTGCTGGCCCTGCGGGGCACTGCCTCCCAAAAGGACTGGCAGCTGAACTTGAAGACCCGCAAGGTCTCCTTCCCCGCAGGGAATCCTGTAACGGCTTCTGCGGAAACGGAACCGGCCGTCCACGAAGGCTTTCTCAGATATGCCCGGGCAGTCCTTTCCCAGCCTCTGGATGTGGATGGGGACGGCAGCACCGAAGACCTGGCGGCCTTCTACAAAACCCATCCCGACGAGAAGCTGCTGCTTACCGGCCACAGCCTGGGCGGCGCCGGGGCCACCCTGCTGGGCAGTGAACTGCTGGAGCAGGGCGTGGCTCCGTCCCAGCTGTCGGTGATCACCTTTGGGGCCCCTGCCGTGGGGAACGGAGCTTTTGCACGGCAGGAGGGGGAACGGCTGCGCCTGGAACGGGTGGTCACGTCCCTGGACCCGGTGCCCGGCGCGCTCCAGACCTTCTGCAAAGGGTATGAGCAGTTCGGAAAGAAAAAAGAATTCACCCTTTCCGGCAAATATACCGATTACCAGCATCCCATTTCCTATTATCTGGATCTGGCGGTGAAGGAGTATTATACCCAGCGGGAACAGGCTGAGAAAAAAAGAATCTGGCAGCCGGTGCCCATGGAAAAACGGGAAGAAAAGGGGCCGCTGGTGGCCCTGGTACTGATTAGCCAGGACCATGGAGCCGATACCCGCTATTCCCCGGACCTGGGCCAGTTCCTGCTGGATGAATACCGCAGCCTGCTGCCCCGGTACGTGGTGCTTTCCTACAGGCACCGGGCAGAGGGCAATATGCCCTGGCCCCAGGAAGAATGGAGACAGAAGGCCCGGCAGACCGGTGCTGATCTTCTGGTGGTGAGCCAGATCGACCGGCAGCGGGTGGGACAGACGGACAAATGGTCCATCCAGCTGGGTCAGGAAATCCTGGGACTCCACCCCGGCGGCGTCCACATGCTGGGGACTGGCAGTACCCGGGTGCGCTTTGGGCAGGGCGTACTGCAGAGCACTTTGGCTCTGTGGGAAAAACAGAAAGTTGCCCTGCAGAAAGTCCTGCCGGAAGAAAGCCGGCAGGAACCATTATGGATATTTTTACGAGAAGAGGGGAATCCAAATGAAAATCATTGATGCCCATATGCATTTTTTCCGCTGTGAGGCTTTTGACCAGGACGCCAGGGCTGCAGGCCATGAGAATACGGTGGAGAACTACCTGAAATCCTGTAAGGAAAATAATGTGGTCATGAGCGTAGCCATGGGAAATGCACCGATCTGGCCGTCGTTCTTTGGGGGCGTTACGCCCCGGGTACCCGACCTGGCCGGGGATTTCTCCCTGACGGAATACAATCAGCCCAAAGAAATCGCCTACTGCGCCGGGGTGGAAAGCGAAGCCCTGAATGACGGCAACTGCCAGCAGACCGCCCTGGAATTCGAACAGCTGCTGAAGACGCCCCAGTGCGTGGGCATCAAGATCTACACCGGCTACTGCCAGGTGTACGCCTATGATCCGGTCCATTTCCCTCTGTACGAACTGGCAGAAGCCTACGATGTGCCGGTGGTGTTCCATACCGGGGATACGGCCGGGGGCCATGGCATGCTGAAATATGCCCATCCCCTGACCATCGATGAGGTGGCCAGCCAGTTCCCCCGGGTGAAGTTCGTCATTGCCCACTGCGGCAATCCCTGGATCCTGGACGCCATGGAAGTGGTGGCCAAGAACCCCAATGTATATGTGGATCTGTCCGGCCTGCTGGAAGGGAAGTTCGACGGGGCCCAGTTCTATGAGAAACACCGGGATTATTTCCGTTATCTGCGCATGTGGCTGGACTATGTGGACCGGTATGACAAGGTGCTCTACGGCACCGACTGGCCGCTCATTAACATCCGCAGCTACATCGATACCATGAAGCTGGTGGTGCCGGCAGAACACCATCAGGAATTTTTCTATGACAATGCCCTGCGAGTCTACAGCAAACTGCAGGCGCTGCTGCCCAAAGAGGAGGAGAATCAATGATTACAGGCACGTTGGAACAACTGGACCGGCTGCTGCCCCAGGTGGCAGGCAATGTAAGGAAAGCCCTGGAACTCCTGAAGCAGGTGGACGTGACGGCACTGCCCGATGGCAGGAAGCTGCTGGACGGGGAAGACATCTTCGCCAGCGTGAATACCTATGAAACGGAACCGGTGCAGGACCGGCGGCCGGAAAAGCATTTCAGGTACATTGACATCCAGATCCTGGGGGCCGGGCGGGAAGCCATCGGCTATACCGATGTGGAAAACGCCGGCAATCTGACGGAAGACCGCCGGGAAAAAGACGATGTGGTGTTCTACGGAACCACCCGGAAAGAGAATTTCGTCAAGCTGGAAAAGGGCGATTTTGCCATCTTCTTCCCCTGGGAAGTCCATCGGCCCAACTGCTGGTTCGGAGAAGGTCCGGAGACCGTGAAAAAAATCGTGGTAAAGGTGCGGGCCTGATCCCATGAGAAAAAGGAAGCTGTTGTGGGGAGGAATCCCTGTGCTGGCACTGTTGTTTTGCCCGGCAATCCAGGCGGCACCCCGGGAAATCGTGATCACGGCCACCCGGAATGCCACTGGAGAAGACCGGGTGCCGGCCGGGGTAACGGTACTGACGTCCAAAGACTGGGAAAAGACGGGGGCCCTGACAGTGCGGGAGGCCCTGGAGCGGATCCCGGGACTGAATGTGACGGAGGGGGGCATGGCTGGAAACAAAGTGTCCCTGAGGGGCATGGGCAACGGCAGTACTCTGATCCTGGTGGACGGCCGGCGGCTGGCCGGTGAAGATTCGCCCCAGACCATGAACGTGTATGAACTGAACCGGCTGAACCTGGACCGGGTCCGGCGCATCGAAGTGGTGCGGGGTACGGCTTCGGCTCTGTACGGCAGTGACGCCATGGGCGGCGTCATCCAGATCTTTACCCGGAAACCCGGCCGGGAAGGGGGCTATGCAGGAACCCGGACCGGTACTAGGGAAAAGACGGTGTACGGAGGATTTTCCACGGGCAGACTGGGTAAGCTGGACCTGCAGGTGGATGCCAAGCTCCAGGACCTGCGGAAGGAAACCAACGGAGGTTATTCCAATTTCTACGGTCCCCGGCGGTTCCTGGACATTACCGGAACCTACCAGTTCGATCAAAGCCGCAGTCTGGAATTCGGGGCTTCGTACCTGCGGGAACAGCTGCGCCAGGACACGTCGGCGGGACGGCTGCCCATGCACGGTTACAGTACTGCAGCCAGCCGGGAATGGAATGATAACAACCGGCAGGATTACCATCTGCGCTACAGCGGCAGTGATGCCCGAAATGACTACGGGGTGCTGCTGTACACCAATCGGCTGGGGAAGGAATCCCATACGGCTACGCCTTTTCTGGGACGGGATTTCGACCACAGTCAGTACCGGACCTGGGGTGCTGACGTTAAGGATACCTATACGGCCAATGCACGGCATACCCTGACTTACGGGGCGGAGTACCGGCAGGAAAAGGCCGGCGGAACCCGCATGGGCCGGGGTACGGGGAACTACCGGCAGGAATGGGACAGCGGACTGGGGAAGCCCTGGTCTTCGGCTCAGGTGGAGACAGGAGGGGCCTATCTGCAGGACGAATGGAGCCTGGGCAGCAGCCTGTATTTCGTACCCGGGCTCCGCTACGACCATTACCAGAGCTCCGGCGGCCGCTGGTCTCCCCGGGCCGGGCTTGCCTGGAAGATGACCCCTGGCCTGTGGGTAAAGACAAACTACGGCCGGGGTTATCGGGCTCCCACTATTTTTGAGCTGTATGCCCGCATGGAACGGGCCATGGGCATGGTATACGAAGTGGACGGGAATCCGGATCTGCGGCCGGAAAAATCCCGGGACTTCGACCTGGCTATGGAAATGCAGCGGGGCAGGGCGGACGGCAGCATCCGTTATTTCCACAACCGGATCGATGACAGCATCCGGACCCGGCTGCTGGGCTTTTACGGCGGCCGTCTCCATTATCGTTATGACAACATCCGCCAGGCCAAGACCCAGGGAGTGGAGGCGGAAGGGAAGTACGCCTTTGACCGCCGCTGGAGCCTGGGGGCCGGGTATACGTATCTGGATGCCCGGAACCGGCAGGACCGCAGTCGGCTTACCGGGGATGCACGCAGCAGCGGCAATGTGGAATTGAGCTGGAAGGACGGCGGTGCCCATCCCTGGACTCTGACCCTGGACAACCGGTGGTATCGGGATTACCTGAATGACGATGGCCGGCAGTATACCTACAGCCTGACGGGTTTCCATGCCGTGAAGGATCTGGGGCATCGGACCACTCTGCGGCTGGGAGTGGACAACCTGTTCGACAAACAGTTCGGGCCGGAGGATCTGATGGGGATCTACGGACGGACCTGGACGGCCGGGGTCGAGATGAAGTGGTGACAAGAAGGGGATGTACCATCATTGGCCGGTCTCCATTGGCCAGAAATCAGTGACTAGTGACGGGGTGTGAAAAAGGATTTTTTCACACCCCTTTTGACATTTTTTTAACAGTATGGTATAGTTACATCACATTTAGTTAGACAACACTAACTAAATGTGATGCATGAGCGAATAATTCATAAATAAACACTACCATAAAGTTAGGAGAAACTAATTCATGAACAAAAAATGGATGATGATGGGGGCGCTCTGCCTGATGGCCCTGGGGATTTTCGGGTGCGGCGCTCAAAAACAGGAATCTGCAGCAAAACAGGATACGGCCATCGAGATCCCTTACGCCAAAAGCCTGGGTCAGTACGGGATCACCGGCAGCCTGAAACTGCCAAAAAAGCCGGAACGGGTGGTTTCCCTGACCAATACGCCGGTACTCACCCTCCACGCTTTGGGCGTGAATCAGGTGGGTATCCCGGATACCAGGATCATCCAGTGGCCGGATGACTTGAAAAAGAATGCCAGGCTGTTCCAGACAGGCATGCGCTCCAACATCGACATGGAAGGGGTCATCGCCCTGAAACCGGATCTGGTGATTGTGGGGTACCACGCCAAAGATACGTACGGAAAGATCCTGGAGCGGGAAAAGATTCCGGTGTATTACGTGGATGCGGGTCCCGCCGTCTCCTATGATTCCGTGAAGGAAATGACGCTGATCCTGGTGGATGCCTTCGGCAAAGATACGGCTGCGGGCAGAGAAATCAGGGAGAAGTTCGCCGGGCTGGAAAATCAGCTGCAGCAGCAGAAACTGCAGAATCAGGGGAAGAAGGTCATGGTACTCCAGGCTGCTCCGCCCCAGTTCTATCTGCAGAATCAGAATGGCACCGCAGGTTCCATGTTCCGGCTGCTGGGCTTTACCAATGTAGCGCCGGCGGGCGGGGGTACCATGGTGACCATGGATCGGGAAAAGGCTCTTTCCTATGACCCGGATCTGATTGTGTGCGTGTCCGCCATGGCCGGGGAACAGGAACAGCAGGCCGCCATGGAAAAGGAATTCGCCGAACACGCCGATTACTGGAATCACTTCTCCGCCATCCGGAACAGGCAGGTGCTCTACCTGCCCAAATGGTTTGCCGTATCCGGCGGGCTGGATGAAATCGATCAGTTCCAGGATCTGTTCAAACGGCTGGCGGCACTGAAAGCAGGCCGGGCGTGAACCGGTCTTTCGGACGGGGCCGTACGGCAGTTCTGTGCCTTTTGGCTGCTCTGGTACTGGCGGTCCTCGCACTGCTGGCCCTGGGCCTGGGCAGTGCCTGGTTCTCGCCGGCCCGGATCCTGGAAGGACTGTGGAACGACGACCGGACCATCCATCTGGTGGTGGTGAACCTGCGGCTGCCCAGGATCCTTATGTCCATCCTGGTGGGTGCTTCTCTTTCTGTATCAGGAGCCCTGCTTCAGGCGGTCATGCGCAATCCTCTGGCCGACCCGGGTATCATCGGGGTTTCGGCGGGGGCGGCTACAGCGGCCACCACCATCCTGCTGCTGGCACCCGGATTGTTTTCGGCTGTGCCCCTGTTCGCCTTTGGCGGCGCCCTGCTGGCCTGCGTGCTGATTTACGTGATGGCCTGGAAAAACGGGGTGGATCCGGTACGGATCGTTCTGTCCGGGGTAGCCATCAATACGGTCCTGGGGGCGTATACCTCCTTCCTGCAGCTGCTGAATGCGGACAATCTGTCCAATGTGCTGGGCTTCCTGAATGGCAGCCTGTCCGGAAGGGGCTGGGAACAGGTCTATACCGTGGCTGTTTATTCAGCCATCGGCCTTCTGTGCGGCGCCGCCTGCATCAAAAGTGCCAACATCCTGCAGCTGGGGGACGAAATGGCTTCCAGTCTGGGAGTGAATGTGAACCTGCTGCGAATCCTGATTTCAGCAGTGGGAGCTTTCCTGGCTGCGGCTACGGTGGCTGTGGCCGGGATGATCGGCTTCGTGGGACTGGTGGTCCCCCATATGGCCCGGATGTTGGGCGGAGCGGATTATCGCAGCCTGCTGCCGGTGGCGGCTCTGCTGGGCGGCATCGTCCTCCTGGCGGCTGACACGGTGGGCCGGATCCTGATCCCGGGCATGGAAATCCCGGTGGGGGTCATCATGGCCATGACCGGCGGCCCGTTTTTCCTGTACATGCTGCGGAAAGGAGGAAAAGTCCGTGGAAATTAAAGGAAATCACCTGGGGCTGGGATACGAAAACCGGGTGGTGCTGCAGGATTTCGATATTACGGTCCGCCAGGGAGAAATCGTCACCTTCGTGGGGCCCAACGGTTCCGGCAAATCCACAGTGCTGAAGACTCTGACCCGTCTGCTGCCCTGCCGCAAGGGCATTGTGACCTGCAACGGTGTGCCGCTGACGGAAATCGCTTCCAGAGATTTTGCCCGGCAGGTGGGCATCCTGCCCCAGCAGCACCAGGTCCCTCCGGATTTTACCGTGCGGGATCTGGTCAGCTTCGGACGGGTACCCTACCAGAACTGGCACGGGGGCAATTCGGCCGAGGATGACAGGGTGGTGGACTGGGCCATGAAGGCCACCGGCGTCTGGAAACTGAGGGAAAAGACACTGAGCGCCTGTTCCGGCGGGGAAGCCCAGCGGGTCTGGATTGCTACAGTACTGGCCCAGCAGCCGGACATCCTGTTCCTGGACGAACCCACCACTTTTCTGGATATTTCTTACCAGCTGGAAGTGATGCAGTTGGTGAAGAAGCTGAACCGGGAAAACGGACTGGGCATTGTGATGGTACTCCATGATCTGGGTCAGGCCCTGGAGGTCAGTGACCGGATCGTGGTGATCAAGGATGGGAAAAAGTATGCGGAAGGACCGCCGGAAGACGTCATCACACCCCGCATGATGAAGGAAGTGTACCAGGTGGACTGCCAGGTGGTCCGGCTGCCGGGTCGGAAACGCCCCGTTCTGGTTTACGGAGAGATCCCGTAATGGGTCTGCGAGGTAGTCTATGCTAACTTATTTCTTATCGTACTACAGCAAACAGAAAAGGCTGGTGGGCCTCATTGCCCTGGGAGCCATGGCCGGAGCCGTACTGGAACTGATTTTCCCCTGGGGCGTCCGGCATATCCTGCGGGAGGAACTGCCCCAGGGTGAGTGGCAGCGAATCCTGTGGTGGTGCGTTTGGCTGGGGCTGGCTTATTTATTGAATTTCCTGCTGCTGTATGGCATTTCCTACGGCAGCGGCGTCCTCAGTGCCCGCATGGAAAACGATCTGCGGGAAGATCTGTTCCGGCATCTCCAGAATCTGCCCTTTGCTTTCTTCGACCGGGCCAGGACCGGGCAGCTGCTGGCTACCCTGACCGGAGATGTGGCTGAGACCGGGGATCTGGCCTCCCGGATTCCCAACGACCTGCTGGTCTGTGTGTTCAGCCTGACCGGGACCATTTTCCTGCTGCTGCGGATGGACCCGTTCCTGGGTATGGTGGTCACGCTGCTCATGGCCGGGAAGGCCCTCCATACCATCTGGATCAACCTGAAACTGCGGGACAGTTTCAGGGAGGTCCGCAAAGAATTCGGACATCTCTCCGCCCTGGGCGAGGAAGATCTGAACGGGATCCGCATGGTCAAAGCTTTTACCGCCGAGCGGCACAACTTCAGCAGCTTCGCCCGGGCTGCCCGGAATTACCTGGACGCCCGGATGGATTCCTTCCGGGTGCGGGCCTATTTCAGCGCCAGTGTGAACCTGTTCACCAACAGCATCAATCTGGTGATTCTGCTGGTGGGGGCATGGCGGATGGCCCGGGGGACCATGGATCTGGGCGATCTGGTGGCGTTCTTCCTGTATGTGGGTGTGTTCATCAAACCGGTGATGAAGCTGACCCTGTTCGTGGAAACCTATCAGAAAAGCATGGCCGGATTCCGGCGGTTCTATCAGCTGATGCAGGAACCGGAAGAAAGCGGAGAAAATCTTCCCGACCTGCCGCCGGTCCGGGGAAAACTCCAGTTCCGGAACGTTTCTTTTCAATACGGGGGAGGGAAAACCGTACTCCAGCATGTGGATTTTACCCTGGAACCGGGACAGAAAGCTGCCTTTGTGGGAGCTACCGGTGCCGGAAAGACCACGCTCAGCAGTCTGCTGCTGCGCTTCTACGATCCCACAGAAGGCAGCATCCTGCTGGACGGTCACAATCTGAGCCGGTACAACCGGAACAGTGTCCGTCGGCAGATCGGGCTGGTACAGCAGGATGTATTCCTGTTCTCCGATTCCATCCGGCATAACATCGCCTATGGGGATTTTACACGGTCGGATCGGAAAATCAGGGAGGCGGCAGAAGCAGCCTGTGCCCTGGATTTTATCCAGGATATGCCGGAAGCCTTTGCCACCGAGATCGGCGAGCGGGGGGTAAAACTGTCCGGGGGACAGCGGCAGCGGCTGGCTCTGGCCCGGGCCTTCCTGAAAGATGCGCCTGTGGTGGTGCTGGATGAAGCAACGTCAGCGCTGGATAACGCTACGGAAGCCGTGGTACAGAAACAACTGGATCAGCTGGCCGATGGCCGGACCACCATTGTCATCGCCCATCGGCTGAGTACAGTGCGGCAGGTGGATGTCATCTACGTCCTGGAAAAGGGACGGATCATCGAACAGGGCTCTCCCCGGGAGCTGCTGGAAAAACGGGGAGCTTTTTATCGTCTGTGGCAGAAGGAAACCGGGGCCATGCCCCCGACGGAAAGAAAGAGGGAAAACGAATGAATCTGTTTACAGCAGGTATGGATTATTTCATTAAAGGGGGCTGGGTCATGTGGCCCCTGCTGGTCTGTTCCATTTCAGCCATTGCCATCGGGGTGGAACGGACCCTGTATTTTAGAAAAGCGGACAGCGGCCGGGAATTTACCAAGGAGTTCTGTACTTTTGTTGAAGAGAACAACTGGGATGCCGCCAAACAGCTGGCGGACCGGACCCGGGGAGAAATCGCCAAACTGGCCACCATCGTCATGGAACGGCACGAGAATTATGAGTTCCTGGAAAACTTCATCAGCTACCGGGCGGAACGTGCTCTGGACAAGTTCGAACAGAACCTGCCCTATCTGAACATCATCGTGACCCTGGCACCGGTACTGGGCCTGTTGGGCACGGTTACCGGCATGATGGGGGCTTTCAATCACATTACCCAGCGGATGGAAAATCCTATGGCGGTCACCGGCGGACTGGCGGAAGCCCTGATCACCACTGTGTTCGGTCTGTGTATCTCCATTGTGGCCGTATGCTTCCACGGGTATTTTGAACGGCGGATGAAGGCCATTACCCTGAACATCGAGGAAATGGGCAATACCCTGCTGGAAGCCGTCCGCAAGAAGGAAACCTGCACTGTGTGCTGCCATCCGGAACGGAGGCGCGCATGATCAGGCTGCGGAATCGGAAGAAGCGCGAAATCGGCATCATGATCAGCCCCATGATCGACATGAGCTTCCTGCTGCTGGTGTTTTTCATTGTCACCACCATGAACATGAGCGAGGTGAAGACGGTGCCGGTACAGCTGCCGGCGGCCACTCAGGCTCAGCTCCAGCAGGAGAGCCGCTTCAATGTGGCGGTGAAGGAAGACGGCAGCCTGTATCTGGGCACTACGCCCATTGCCCGACAGGCCCTGATCGATCAGGCCAGGAAGGCTGCGGCCGGGAATCCCCGGTTCTCCATGGTGATCTACGGGGATGGGAGGGTTCCTTACCAGAAGGTACTGGGCCTACTGGATGCCTGCAAGGCTGCCGGAATCACCCGGGTGGGGCTGGCTGCGGAAAAGGGGTCGGATGCCCATGGCAATCCATGATGGAGGAAAGGGACTGCTGACTTCTCTGGGTGCTCATGTGGTGTTTTTCCTGCTGATCGGTGCGGCAGGATATCACTCTTACCAGGCGGAGAAAGTCCAGGATCCCGTTTACACCGTGAACATCGTGGGAGGCAGTCCCTATCACGGGTTTGGTGCGGCAGCGGCACCCCGCTCGGGGAACGGCAGTCCGCCGGCTCCCAGTAACCCTGCCCAGGCCCCGCAGTCCGCATCTGCAGCGGCTCCGGCTGTGCCCATCCAGGCTCCGCCAGAGGACGCTATCCCCGATGGAGAAGTACAGCAGAAGGTGCCGGCAGGCAGCCCGGCGGCGGAGACGGCTGCCAGCAGCGGAGCGGTTTCGGCGGCTGCCACCAGTACAGGAGATTCCAATGGGGGCAGCCTGAACGGGGGAGATCCTGGCGGCGGGAACCCGGACGGAAGCCCAGATGAACCGCCCGGACCGGCAGGGCCGGATGGACCCGGGGATGGGCCCGACTTTGACACGGACGCCATCCAGCCGGATGTATCACCTGCGTTTCTCAGCGGTGATACGCCGGAATACCCGGATGCTCTGCGCAGCCATGGCATTCAGGGCCGGGTCCGTGTCCAGATGGTGGTAGGCAGGGATGGTTCCGTAGAAAGTGCTTCGGTGATTTCCGGCTCCGGGTATGGAGCTATGGATGCGGCAGCCGTGGAAGCGGCCTATACGTACCAGTTTGAGCCGGCCGAGAAACAGGGGATCCCGGTGCGGTGCTATGCCACCAAGACCTTCGTCTTTGGCTTACACTAGGGAAGCAATGGGGAGTCTTTACTTATAATGCCATTATAAAGGAGAATGAGAATGAACAATGCATGGTTGAAGAGAAGAGTGGGCCTGGCCATCGGGATGGCCATCCTGCTGGGGGGCGCCAGCATCTGCGGCGCCGAAGCTTCCAGCGATGATCTGGAAAATTATGATCTGGGAGAAACCGTGGTCACGGCCACCCGTTCCAAGCTGGAGGAAAAAAAAGTTCCCATGTCCGTCCAGGTGATCAAAGCGGACGAAATGAAGAAACTGGGTGCCTACAATGTGCGGGATGCCCTGAAGAATGCCACCAGCCTGGATGTATCCCGGAACGGGACGTCCATGGTGGGGAACAACGTGAGCATCCGGGGGATGGGCAGTACGGAAACCCTGATCCTGGTGGATGGCCGCCGGATCGCCGGAGAAGACTCCGCCAGCACCATGAATGCCTATGAACTGGACCGGATCAATGTGAACGACATTGACCGCATCGAAATCCTTCGGGGTTCCGGTTCTGCCGTATGGGGCAGTGATGCCACCGGCGGTGTGATCAACATCATCACCAAAAAGAACAAACCCCAGGGCGGATATGCAGGAACTCATCTGGGCAGCCTGGAATCCTCCGTCTATGGCGGCTTCTCCACCGGTGATCTGGGCAAACTGAATATGAATTTCGACTTCAACCTGACCAAAGTCCGGAAAGAGGACAAGGAAGGCAGCACCAACATGTTTGGTCCCCGCCGGAATTTTTCCTTTAACGGGGATTATCGATTCAATGATCACACCGGCCTGGAATTTGGCGCCGGCTTCATGAAGGAACAGCTGACCAGTCTGAGCGGCGGCACCACAGCTGGTACTACCACCAGTTATTACGACAACAACCGGCTGGATTACCATGTGAAGTTCTACGGCTTTGACAAGAAAAACGACTGGGAAATCCAGTCCTATTACGACCGCCTGGGGAAGGTGGGCCGAACCCGTACGGAAACAGCATGGGATGATTTCAACCATGCCCGGTACTCCACCTGGGTGAACGAAGCCAAGAACACCTACAGGATGGATCAGAACAATACCCTGACCTACGGAATGGAATTCAAGAATCAGAAGGCCGGCGGTACCCGGTTCGCCAATGCCGACGGCGGTACTCGGACGGAGTACTATCTGGGCATGTCCAGTCCCTATGGTTCTGCCAGCCAGAATTCTTATTCCTTCTATGTGGAAGATGAAATGAAGCTGGGGGACAAGCTGTTCTTCGTACCGTCCGTCCGGTTCGACCACCACGACAGCTTCGGCAGCGAATGGTCGCCCCGGGCCGGACTGACCTATAACCTGAGCAGGGCCAGCCGGGTCAAGGTGAACTATGGCAAGGCTTTCCGGGCGCCTACCATTTTTGAGCTGTATTCCAACATGATCCATACACCCATTGCCCGGATGCGGGTCGTTGTGACCGGGAATCCGGATCTGCAGCCGGAAAAATCCACGAACTTCGATATCAGTCTGGAAGGGGAGAAAGGCAAGGCTGCGGGCAAGCTGACCTACTTCCACAATAAAGTGTCCAACCTGATCGATTCTGAACTTGTTTCCCGCAGCTTCAGCGGCGGGGTCATGACGATCCTGAATACGTACCGGAACGTGGATAAGGCTACGCTGCAGGGCGTGGAAGCTGAAACCCGATACAAATTTGACAAGCACTGGAATGCACGGGCCAACTATACCTATCTGGATGCCCGGGACGGCAATACCAATGCGCGTCTTACCGGACGGGCCCTGAACACCGGTACGGTGGAACTGTCCTGGACCGATGCAAAGAAGGATCCATGGACGGCTACTCTGTACAACCAGTGGTTCCAGAACTACCTGACCAGTGCCAACAAGGAATCGTATTCCTACAGCCTGACCAACTTCGTGGTGACGAAGAACATCGGCAATCTGTCCCTGTATGCGGGCATCGACAACCTGTTCAACAAGAAATTCGACGCCAGCGACAGCATCTGGACGGATGGCCGTATCTGGAGAGCGGGTGCTGAATGGAAGTTCTAAAGGAGAAAATTATGAAAACCATGAAAACCATCGTACTGTATTCCAGCCGGACAGGGAACACCAAAAGGGTGGCGGAGGCCATTGCCGCCGCCCTGCCCCAGGGCACTCCCTGCCTGGACCTGACGAAACCTTTGCCGGAGAATCTGGCCAGCTATGACTGTGTGTTCCTGGGTTTCTGGGTGGACAAGGGGACGGCGGATGAAGCTTCCCGAAAGGTGCTGCAGCAGCTCCACAACAAAAATGTGGCGCTGTTTGCCACCCTGGGGGCGGATCCCAAAAGCGACCATGCCAGAAAATCCCTGGAAAAAGCGGCAGGGCTTGTGCCGGAAGGGGTCAATGTGCCTTCCTGTTTCATCTGTCAGGGGAAAGTGGATCCCAAGCTGATCGAGGCCATGTACAAAATGTTCCCGGCCAGCAGCCTGCATGGCCGCAATCCGGAAAGCGAAGCCCGCCACAAGGCAGCTTCCACTCATCCGGATGCCAAAGACTTGCAGGATGCGGCTGCCTTTGCCCATGAGGTGCTGCTGGGACTGGAGATGGAAGGATAAGCATGGATCTGAAAATTTATTATGAGCGGCTTTCTCCAGAGCAGCGGCTGCTGCAGTTTGGGCGGAAAAGCCAGGATCCCCTGGCGGAAGCCTTTGATCGGAAACGGGTGGTCCATGCGGGGATGGGGGGCAGGATGATTCCTCCTCCCATGGCTCCCCAGGCCTGGCAGCAGGTCATGGGACGGCCTGCCCAGGGCAATCCTGTCCAGATGGCCTATATCCATATCCCCTTCTGCAAGACGAAATGTCTGTACTGCGGCTTCTTCCAGAATGGCACGGACCAGACCGCGGAAGACCGGTATGTGGACCTGCTGGTGGAGGAAATCCGGCGGGACGGACAGCAGCCCCGGCTGCAGAAAGCGCCCATCCAGGCAGTGTTCATCGGCGGGGGTACACCTACGTCCCTGTCGCCGGAAAACGCCCGGAAACTGCTTTCTGCCATCCGGACTTCGCTGCCCCTGGCCAACGATTATGAACTGACCCTGGAAGGCCGGGTCCATGATCTGGTGCCGGAAAAGATGGACGTATGGCTGTCGGAGGGAGTGAACCGCATGTCCCTGGGGGTGCAGTCCTTCGATACGAAGGTGCGCAGACAGGTGGGCCGATTGGATGACCAGGAGACCGTATTGGAAAAACTCCGGGGCCTGATGGCGTATAACCAGTGCGCCGTCATCATCGACCTGATGTACGGTCTGCCCGATCAGACCATGGACGTGTGGAAACGGGATGTGGAGCTTCTGGTGGAATCCGGTGTGGACGGGGCCGATTTGTACCAGCTGGATGTGTTCGACAAAAGCGACCTGGCTATGGCCATCCAGCGGGGGAAGCTGTCCCCTGCGGCTACTACGAAGCAGCAGACGGCCATGTTCGCCTTTGGGAAGAACTATCTGGATGCGTTGGGGTACAAGCGGCTGAGTTTCTGCCACTGGGCCCGGAATAACCGGGAAAGGAGCATGTACAATACCCTGGCCCGGAGCGGCGTCCACCTGTTCCCCTTCGGCTGCGGCGCCGGAGGTCATGTGGACGGCCTTTCCACCATGCTGCACCGGATGCTGCCGGTGTACGAGAAAATGGTCAGGGCCGGGCAGAAACCCCTTATGTTCCTGCAGCAGGAATCTCCTTATGCGGGGATTGCCGACAAAATCCAGGCCCAGATGAACCAGAGCCGGCTGGATCTGGCCAGGCTGGGGAAGGAGCATCCGGAACTGGCAGCCCTGGACTGGCTGGGCAGGCTGTGGGAGGACTATGGCCTGTGGCAGGATAATGGATACCTGTACCAGCTCACCGAAGCCGGGCAGTTCTGGCAGGTAAACATGACCCAGACGATTTTGGAATGTGTGGAATATCTGCTCAGTGGGAAAAACGGCATCCTGAATGCGAAGATTGCAGAGCAGGGGTAGGCAAGAGAAACAATGGAATCATGGCCCCTGAAAAGGGGCTGTGGGCCATAGACCCAAGAATTAAAAAAATATTTTTTTAAACCCTTGACATTTTGTAGCATATTTAATATAATAACACTCGCAGCGCATGAGCGTCGCGAAATTCCCCGATAGCTCAATGGTAGAGCACTCGACTGTTAATCGAGTTGTTGTAAGTTCGAGTCTTACTCGGGGAGCCAAGTGGCCGGATGGTCAAGCGGTTAAGACACCGCCCTTTCACGGCGGTATCGAGGGTTCGATTCCCTCTCCGGTCACCACTTCTTTTTTGGGCGCTTAGCTCAGCTGGGAGAGCGTCTGCCTTACAAGCAGAATGTCAGCAGTTCGATCCTGTTAGCGCCCACCATATTTTTTTTACCTTTTTTTAAAATCAACCAATTTTGGCCTGTGCATTGCGACGGGGCGTAGCTCAGTTTGGTAGAGCACCTGCCTTGGGAGCAGGGGGTCGTAGGTTCAAATCCTGTCGCTCCGACCATAATTTTCCTTGCGGGTGTAGCTCAATGGTAGAGCCCTAGCCTTCCAAGCTAGTTACGTGGGTTCGATTCCCATCACCCGCTCCATTTTATTTGGCCCCGTAGCTCAGCTGGATAGAGCAACGGCCTTCTAAGCCGTGTGTCGAGCGTTCGAATCGCTCCGGGGTCACCAATTGAAGAGATAAGGATCCATTCCTTTTGGGATGGGTCCTTTTTAGTTATATAAATTTTATTTATATAACCCCTTCAGTATTTCAATGAACTGCTGGGCCACCCTGGTCTGTTTCCTGTCGTTGCGCCATACCAGACAGCCCTGGGAGGTTTCCGGGATGTCCAGGGGACGGGTAAGGACATGGTGTCCTGTGAGCGAGGCCCGGGCGGAAGCTGGCAGGATGGCAACGCCCAGCCCTTCCTCTGCCAGCACGATACCGTTTAAAAGGGGAGAGAATTCGCACAGGATATGGGCTTCCAGTCCTTTCTGCAGGAACAGCTGCCGGATTTCCCTGGTGCGCTGGGCCGGTACGATCAGGTGATGGCCCGTCAGCTCATCAAGAGACAGCGGTGTGCTTTCCGGGGCATTAGACAGCTCCAGCTGAGGAGAAAACAGGCCAATCCATCCCTCTTTCAGCAGAGAAATGGAGTCATAACAGCTGTGTTCTGGAAAATTTCCCCGGACCAGGGCTACATCCAGCTGTCCATCGTCCAGCCGTTCCAATACGTCTCTGGAATTGGCTGTCCAGATCTGATACGTGACCTGGGGAAAAGACTGCCGGAACTGGCGGAGCCACTGGGGAACATACAGCGGCCCCAGGGTCTCTACGGCACCGATGTACAATTTTCCGGTGAGCCCGGCGTGCAGGGCTTTTACATGCTCTTCCGTTTTGGCCAGCAGGGCAAAGATCTGTTTCACCTGCTGCTTTACATAGATGCCTTCTTCTGTGATGACCAGCCGTTTCTTTTCCCGGGAAAAAAGGGGGACGCCCAGTTCTTTTTCCAGAGAGCGGAGCTGGCGCGTCAGATGGGGCTGGGTCATATGGAGTTCATTGGCTGCCTGGGTGATGTTTTCCCGTTCGGCAATCCGCAGGAAATACCAGAGTGTCTTCAGTTCCATAAGGGGCTTCCTTTCCGATGCTTTTTCCCTTATCATACCGTTTTTTCTCTTGTCAGGCCAGCAGTCTTGCCGGGTTATCCACCAGAATGGTGCGGAGCGTTTCACTGGAAATCCCCAGGGCCTGCAGCCGGCTGGCAAAGGAAGCCAGGGCGGCCGGAGGCGTCAGGCCTTCCGGCTGGCCCATGTCGGAGGAAAGGATGATCCGTCCTGCCCCTGCCTGGCGGATGCTGTCTGCGATCTCCTCCAGGGTACACAGATGGTGGAAGGGAGTATAGAAGCAATGCTCCAGACAGGCTCCGTAGGAAAGGTATTCCTGCTGCAAGGCCAGGCTGGCTTTGGTCAGGGGCAGGGATACATGGGTGGCAATCATCTTCCTGACACCGCAGGCAGCCCCTGCTTTCAGCAGGAGACGAGCTTCAGACACAGGGATATGGCCGGTGGCCAGGATCAGATCATATTTTTTGATGACTTCCAGGATGTCATAGACCACGGGCAGCAGGTTTCCGTCCGGTCCCAGAATGGAAATGGCATCCACCGTAGGAAACCATATGACCCGGCCTCCCAGCCGGGCAGAGGCTTCCGCGGCCGCCGGATTCAGACCGCCTGCACAGTGGTTCAGCACCAGGGCGCCGTAAATGGTCACAGGCGGTTTCCGTGCCATGAGGACGGCAGCCCGGCCGGCGGTATCATTGGCATGGCATTTGCTGATGTACCCCTTCATCCCTGCTTCTCCATACAGCTGCTGCAGCTGCCATTCCGTATATTTCCGTACCTGGTAATCAGGGGATGCATGGACGTGCATGTCGATGGCTCCCCGCAAAAGATTTTCTTTCATAAGCCGATCTCCTTTTTCTGTATGGCTGTATCATAGTATAAAAAAAGCATGGCATAAAATACTTGTTTCTAACGAAACCATGCTTTATAAGCATGAAACCAGCTTGCTAAAAAAAGAATTCTCAGATTTAACCCCTGTTACAAAAACGGATAGAAAAAACGAAAATGTTGGATTGCATGCCAACTGTCTTTAGACATTTATAAGTATATGTGATATAATTCGATTGAATCGATTTTGCCGGAGGACGGTTATGAACAGATAGAGAAAACAGGCTGTAGCGGAGCGGAAAGGGAACCGTGATGTTGGCAGCGAGGGGAGATTGTGATATGAAGAATCAGCAACGGAGAGAAAAAATACTAGAAATCCTAAGAAATTCCACAGGTCCCATTACCGGTGATCAGCTGGCCGAAGATCTGAACGTTTCCCGTCAGGTCATTGTTCTGGATATGGCACTGCTGCGGAGTGCCGGTACAGCCATTGTTTCCACCCGAAGAGGATACCAGATCAATGGACGGAGCCTGACTGCCAGTTTCGACTGCCGTTACAGGGACCTGCAGTCGGACAGTGCCCTGGAAGAGATGAATGCGGTGGTGGACAACGGGGGCATGATTTCCAGCGTGACCATCCTTCCGGATTTCTGTGGCCCAATCCAGGCCTATCTGAACCTGAAGAACCGGAGAGATGTGAAACAATACATCGAAAGTTTCCGGAAATACAATCTTCCGCTGATTGCTACCCTTTCTCATGGGTACCATACCCTGATGGTGGCGGCAGATTCCCAGGAGGAACTGGGAGTCATCCGGGATGCCTTGAAAGAGCTGGGAGTCCTGGTGGAAGAAAGGAAAGAAAAGGAAAAATAAACACAGGGGAGGTGCGCATTTGGGAAAACGCTGCTGGCAGCGGTTACAAATGCGCATTTTTGTGAAATCCCTCTTTCTTTTCCTGCCGAAAATAGATATAATATCTTTCGACTGTTGAAGAAGAACGCTGGAAGAATAGGAGGCCATATGGCATTGCTGGATAAAATGGATGCAGGGAAGAACGAGAGGATATCGCCCTATCAGTGGATGGAGCGTCATTTTTTTGCCCGTCAGATTCCCCGGGACTGGGCTTCGCTGCTGGATCTTTACCTGAATTTCCATGGCCGTCTGGGCCGGGTGGAACTGGCGCTGCGGGGAGCGCTGCTCCTGGTGGGCACCAGCTTCGTGACCTTTTTCCTGATGGGCTGTGTCTGCCTTTTTACCCTGTTTGAAAGCGGGGTGGGGGCTATCGCTCTGCTTGGGCTGTGGATGCTTACCTATATGGTCATGCTGATCTGCGGACTGTCTTTGTTTGTCCGTCGTTTCCACGATATGGACAGGAGCGGCTGGTGGGTACTGCTGCTGCTGATCCCGGTGGCCCATCTGGCTGTGTACATCTACCTGCTGATCCGCAAGGGGACAGAGGGGGACAACCGATTCGGTGCAGTTCCGGAGTAAAGGGGAAAAGGGATGTGAAAAAATGCCTTTTTCACACCCCGTCATTTGTCATTGGTCGATGGAGACCAGCTGGTGCTGGCAAAATGCAGGAGCTGTGAAGGATGATTTCACAGCTCCTTTTTGTGCTATAATAAAGAATGATTAAAAAAATGTGAAATTGTCCTTTGAGGGGGCCGTGTCATGCTGGAATTTTTGGAAAATGAGCAGATCAGCGAAGAACTGATTAAGGGAATCGAAGAGTACAGGAAGGAATTCCCCACACCGCCGGAACTGGCGGACCGGGTACCTGTGCCTCACTTCCGTTACTACGGGAAAGAAGTGTGGGAAGAAGCCATTGCGGCCCTATTGTGCGGGCAGAACCTGCTCCTGGCCGGACCCAAGGCTACTGGTAAAAACGTGCTGGCGGAAAACCTGGCCAGTGTGTTCGGCCGTCCCATGTGGAACGTTTCCTTCCATATCAACATGGACGCTACTGGCATGCTGGGGACGGATACTTTCAAGAACGGTGAAGTGGAATTCCGGCCGGGCCCGGTGTACCAGTGCGCCGTGAAGGGCGGTTTCGGGGTGTTTGATGAAATCAACATGGCCCGGAACGAAGCCATGGCTGTGCTGCATTCCCTGCTGGACTTCCGGCATACAGTGGACATCCCCGGGTACGACCGGCTGCACGCCCACAAGGCCTGCCGGTTCATTGCCACTATGAACTACGGCTATTCTGGCACCCGGGAACTGAATGAAGCCCTGGCTTCCCGGTTCGTGGTGATCCAGCTGCCTGCCATTTCCACGGAATCCCTGGAACGGCTGCTGCAATATGAATTTCCCACCATCCGCAAGGACGCCATGAAGGCCTTCTGCCAGATATTCAAGGATCTGGAAAAGAAATGCGCTGAAAGCGAGATTTCGGAAAAAGCTTTGGATCTGCGGGGCATGCTGGATGCCATCCACTTGATGCAGGCCGGACTGGATCCCCACAAGGCCCTGGACCTGGGCATCGTGAACAAATCCTTTGATGAATACGAACCGGGGCTGATCCGGGATGTGATCAACCTGCACATCCCCGGCAATTACAAAAAACAAGATATCTTTGAGGGATGATGGATCATGGCAAAGCTGAAATACGATGCCAGGCGCCGGCGGGCACTGAATATCGTATGGGATGTTTCCTGGGACTACCATTTTGATCCGGACTTTGTGGCCTACGGTGAGACAGGGGCGCCGGATCTGTACCTGAACGCCGTGGTAGGCCTTACCCGGAAATATTACGATGTGAAGCTGATCCACCAGATGTTCGAAGAGATGAAGGACAGCGCCCTGGTAGACACGTTTACGGACCTGTTCTGGCTGGGGCTGGAATTCTGCACATACGCCAGGGAGATCTCTGTGCGGCCGGTGCTGAAATACCTGCGGGAGCAGCATGCTCACGCCTATTTTGATGGAACAAAGCTGGACAAGCAGGGCGTGGCCCACGAAATGCAGGCGGCCCGGTGGCACGAGGTCCTGGGCGAGAAACGGGATCTGCATGATCCCTGGGCCAGGGGTCTGTATCAAGGACTGTGCTTCGACCCCGACTGGACTACCCAGCAGCTCTGCGACCATTTCAGGAAGCTAACTAAGAAATATTTCGTGTCCCACTTCCTGGTGCGCGAAAGCCTGGAAAAGGTCATCATCAGCAAGGGACTGGGTGACCTGATCGACTGGCTGCTGCCCCACATCAACCGGAAACAGGAAAGTGTTTTCAACTTCCTGTATTCCAAGAAGCAGGCCCTGGATATCCTCTCCGGGAAAAAGGCCCATAATGGTCTGATGGATATCATCACGGGGCAGACCCAGGCGGAAAACTATCAATATATCATTGACTGTTTCGGAGCCAGCATCTATCCGCCCCGGAAGATGCTGGACATCGACCAGGCTTGGTGCAGCGGTCCCCACAGGGGCTGTCACCTGCATTTCACCCGGGGGCGCCTGGGCAGCAGGGGAGCCACCGGGGAAGCATCCCGCTGGCTGGAAGGGGCACATCAGCAGCGGGTGAAGAACCTGGCTTATTATAAGGATCACGGTGAGCAGTGCCGGAAGAGCATTGCCCGGCTGACAGGCCAGCTGCGCGGCGTCATGCGCATGAGCCGTGCCAGGCTGCCCATCCCTTCGAAAGAAGGGGAGCTGGTGCCAGGGCTGGTGTGGAGAGCCCTGAAGGTGAACGACAACCGGGTGTTCTTCGAAAACGAAACTGTATCGTCACCGGATTTTACCGTGGATCTGATGCTGGATGCTTCGGCCAGCCGGGGCGAATACCAGCAGGTCATTGCTTCCCAGGCTTATGTGATCGCCGAAAGTCTGCGGCAGTGCGGCATCCCCTACCAGGTGTATTCTTTCTGCACCCTGCGGGATTACACTGTGCTGACCCTGTTCAAGGATTACAGTGATAAAAAGCGGTGTACCAGTATCTTCAACTATGTGGCTACTGGCTGGAACCGGGACGGGCTGGCCCTGCGGGGCGCCCGGCAGCTTATGGGGGATTTCACCCACACCCGGAAGATCCTGATCATGCTCACTGATGCGGAGCCCAACGATGATAAGCCCCTGGTAGGCGACGGGCTGTTCAGCTCGTCGGAATACCGGGATGAAAAGGCCGTGGCCAATACGGCTGACGAAGCGGCTGATCTGCGCCGGGAAGGGATCCGGGTCATCGGGCTGATCAACGGAGAAAACAGGCACATCATGGGTGACGCCCGGAAGATCTTTGGCAAGGACTGCGTGGAAGTCAAGGACCTGGATAAAATGGCCGACAGCGTGGGGAAGATGCTGTGCCGTCATATTGAAGCACTGTGAAAAGTGAAGGGCGCAGCATTGACTTTTCCCTTTCCCCTTGTTACAATGACTCCATACAGCTACAAACTGACAAAGGCAGAGAACGGAAGGAGTACGATGCCGCTTGTACAGCAGAGAGGATGCGTATGGTGGAAGCATCTGTGCAATGCATGGGAAGTCGTCCGGGAGCCGGCAGGGTGGAAAGCCCTGCCCGGGTAAGGCACGTTACGTCTTTGAAGGTGCTCAAGCGATTGAGAATGTAGGTGGTACCGCGAATAACTCGTCCTATAGAATAGGACGGGTTTATTTTTTTAAGGAGGCAGAACATGGCAGAAGAAAACAATATCCCCAAGGTCTATGATCCGGCCGCGGTGGAAAAGAAATGGTATGCATACTGGATCGAGAACGGATTTTTCCATCAGCCGGTGGACAAAAGCCGCAAACCGTTCAGCGTGGTGATCCCGCCTCCCAACATCACCGGGAAGCTGCACATGGGCCACGCATTGGACAATACCCTGCAGGATATCCTGGTGCGCTGGCATCGGATGATGGGCGACAACACCTGCTGGCTGCCCGGTTATGACCATGCCGGCCTGGCTACCCAGATCAAGGTGGAAGAGGAACTGAAGAAAAAAGAAGGCCTGACCCGCTATGACCTGGGCCGGGATGAATTCGTGAAACGGGTCTGGAAATGGAAGGAAGAATACGGTGACACCATTGTCACCCAGCTGAAATCCCTGGGCATTTCCTGTGACTGGGACCGCCAGCGCTTCACTATGGACGAAGGCCTGAGCCGTGCCGTACGGGAAGCTTTCGTGAGCCTGTATGAAAAAGGCCTGATCTATAAAGGCACCCGGATGATCAACTGGTGTGTGAACTGCCGCACGGCCCTGTCTGATGTGGAAGTGGAACACCAGGATGATCCCGGTGCGCTGTGGTACATCAAATATCCCATCGTGGGGGAAAATGACAGCTATCTGACCATTGCCACCAGCCGTCCGGAAACCATCCCCGGCGATACGGCTGTGGCCGTGAACCCCAAGGATGAACGGTACGGCAGCCTGGTGGGCAAGAAAATCCTGCTGCCTACCACAAACCGGGAAATCCCCATCATCGCCGATGAATATGTGGACCTGGAATTCGGTACCGGCGCTGTAAAGATTACGCCGGCTCATGACCCCAACGACTATGAAGTGGGCGAACGCCATAACCTGGAAAAGATCGTGGTCATTGGCCTGGACGGCAAGATGACGAAGGCGGCCGGCAAGTATGAAGGTCAGGACCGCTACGAATGCAGAAAGAACATCGTCCAGGATCTGAAGGACATGGGCCTTCTGGTCAAGATCGAAGATGCGCCTCACTCCGTGGGCCACTGCCAGCGCTGCCACCATGTGGTAGAACCCATGGTCTCCACCCAGTGGTTCGTGAAGATGAAACCTCTGGCCGAAGCAGCTATCAAATGCGTCACCGAAGGCCATACGGAATTCGTGCCCAGCCGGTTTACCAAGACCTACCTGCAGTGGATGGAAAACATCCATGACTGGTGCATTTCCCGTCAGATCTGGTGGGGCCACCGGATCCCTGTGTGGTACTGCGATGACTGCGGTGCCGTTTCCGCCTCCCGGACGGATCTGACCGCCTGCCCGAAATGCGGCAGCACCCATATCCATCAGGATGAGGATGCCCTGGACACCTGGTTCAGTTCCGGCCTGTGGCCGTTCTCTACTTTCGGCTGGCCGGACAAGGCACCGGAACTGGAACAGTGGTATCCTACCAGTGTGCTGGTCACCGGTTATGACATCATCTTCTTCTGGGTAGCCCGGATGATCACCATGGGTGAGGAATTCATGGGCAAGGAACCCTTCAAGCACGTGTTCATCCACGGGCTGGTGCGGGATGAACAGGGCCGCAAGATGAGCAAATCCCTGGGCAACGGCATCGATCCTCTGGATGTGATCGGCAAATACGGCGCTGATACCCTGCGGTTCATGCTGATCACCGGCAACACCCCCGGCAACGACATGCGGTTCTACTGGAACCGGATCGAAAGCACCCGGAACTTTGCCAACAAGATCTGGAACGCTTCCCGGTTCGCTCTGATGAACCTGGACGGCTACGATAAGGATGCGGAAAAGGCTCCTCTCACCCTGGCTGATCAGTGGATTCTGTCCCGGCTGCAGCATACCATCCAGGAAGTTTCTGACGACCTGGCAAAATTCGAACTGGGTGAAGCCGGCCGTCTGATCTATGATTTCATCTGGGGCGAAGTGTGCGATTGGTACATCGAACTGGCCAAGCCCCGTCTGTACAACAAAGAAAACGCTGCCGAACGGGCCACGGCCCAGGGCGTGCTGTGCAAGGTGCTGGGCGATGCCATGAAGCTGCTGCATCCCTACATGCCCTTTATTACGGAAGAAATCTGGCAGCATCTGCCCCACGAAGGCAAGAGCATCATGATCGCTCCCTGGCCGAAAGCCGATGACAAGCTGATCGACGACACGGTGGAAAAACAGATGACCGTCATCATGGATGTCATCAAATCCATCCGGAACATGCGGGCAGAAGTGAACGCTGCTCCGGGCCATAAGGCTCCGGCTACGGTACTGGTGGATGAGGAACTGAAGGACGTGTTCAAGTCCCATGCTTCCTATATCCAGCAGCTGGGCACGGTGGACGACCTGACCATCGGCGGCATGGATGATGCCGCTCCGGAAAATGCCATGGCTGCCGTAGTGAACAGTGCCAAGGTATACCTGCCGCTGAAGGGCCTGATCGATGTAGAAAAGGAACTGGCCCGTCTGCAGAAGGAACTGGACGGTGCTGAAAAAGAAGCCAAACGGGCTGCAGGCAAGCTGGGCAACCAGAACTTCCTCTCCAAGGCTCCGGCCGAAGTGGTGGAAAAAGAAAAGACCAAACAGGCTGAAGTGCTGGCCCGGATCGATGGCCTGAAGGAACGGATGGAAACTCTCCGGAAACTGTAACCACGAAAGGAGAAACGCGATGGAATATACGGATGCAGTAGCGTACGTAGAAAGTCTGGGCAAATTCGGCATCCATCTGGGGATGGAACGGATCCAGGGCCTGGCGGCCCTCCTGGACCATCCGGAGCGGAAGATCAGGACGGTCCATGTGACCGGCACCAACGGAAAGGGCAGTGTGACGGCCTTTTTGACCAGTATCCTGAAGGAAAGCGGCAAACGGGTGGGAACGTATACTTCACCCCACTTTGTCCGCTATAACGAACGGATCTGTCTGGACGGGGAGGAAATCTCCAACGAAGATTTTGCCGCCGTAACGGAAAAGACGAAGGACGCCCTGGACAAGTGGCTGGCAGACGGGGGCGAACAGCCCACCCAGTTTGAATTCATTACGGCCATGGCCTTCCTGTATTTCGCTGAGAAAAAGGTGGATATGGCGGTAATCGAAGTGGGCATGGGCGGCCTGTGGGATTCTACCAACATCATCACACCGGAAGTTTCCGTGATCACCAATGTGACACTGGAACATACGGAACGGCTGGGCAGGACCATCGAGGCCATTGCTGCCCAGAAAGCCGGCATCATCAAACCGGGGGTACCGGTGGTGACGGCAGCCGAAGGGGCCGCTTTGGACGTCATCCGGAATACGGCAGAAGCCAGTCACTCTTTCCTGTATGTGCTGGGCGATGGATTCTCTGTGCAGATCCTGGCAAGTTCCATGGGTGCCCAGGAATTCCTGTACCGGGCAGGGGAGAAGCAAATGGATGTGACCATCCATCTGCCTGGCGAGCACCAGGTGCTGAATGGGGCTGTGGCGCTGAAAGCGGCCGGACTGCTGGCAAAGAAGGATCCGGCAATTACGCCGGAAGCCATCCTGAAAGGGATGGACGAAACCCGCTGGCCCGGCCGGCTGGAACGGATCCATGAAAAACCGGACATCATCCTGGACGGGGCTCACAACCCCTCCGGCGTCACCGTGCTGCGGAAGGCCCTGGACGAATATTACCCCGGGGCGCACCGCTGTTTCGTGTTCGGCATGATGGCAGACAAGGATGTGAGCCAGGTATCGGACATCCTGTTCCGGCCCGAAGATACCATTTATACGGTGCTGGCCCATGTGGGCGACCGGTCGGAAACACCGGAGAAACTGGCCAGACGGCTCCACAAGAATGCGGTGCCCATGGATGATCTGACCGCTGCGTATCATCAGGCGGTCAGTGAGGCCGGACCGGAGGATGTGGTGGTTGTCTGCGGCTCCCTGTACCTGGTGGGGACGTTCAAGGAACTGGGACTGGACAGGTAGGAATATGGAACGACCACGAGGCTGGGGCCTTCCCAAATCCTGGAACCTGAACCAGTGTACCTTTGCCGTATTGTGTGTGCTGTTCTTCATCCTGCCCTTGAACCAGCTGGCGGCAGGCATCGTGTTCTGTATCTGCTTCCTGATGAACCTGGTGAACTGCTGGCGAACCCGGCAGTTCTGGCCGGCCTGCCAGGTACCTAAGGTCATCAGTCGTCCCCTGTGGGCGCTGTTCCTGCTCAGTGCGGTCAGTGTATTCTGGTCGCCGGATCCTTTGGCCTGCGGCCTGAACTGGCTGTGGGTGGTAGGGCAGGAAGCCGGGCTGTTCTACCTGGTGCTGCGCTATGCCAGTACCGGCCGGCGATCTCTGTTCCTGATCAAGGTGTTCATGATCTCGGCGGGCATCGTGGCGGCCTATGGCATCTGGCAGTACTTCTTTGGCACCAGCCTGCAGAATGCGGAATGGATCGACCATGATGCTTTCAAGAACCTGTCCAGAAGGGCCATTTCCACCCTGGTGAACCCCAACATCCTGGGAGCTTTCCTGGTGACTACGGTGGCCTACTGTGAAGGGATCTTCGCCCCTCTGGAGGGAGGCAGGACCCGCTGGGTCCTGGCCGGCATCTTCCTGCTGGCCACGGCCTGCCTGATCCTGACCTTTTCCCGGGGCAACTGGGTGGCGTATTTTTGGGTGCTGTTCGTGTTTGCCGGGGCATTTTACCACAAGGCATTCCTGCCTTTTATCGGCGGGGGCCTGGGGGTGCTGTACGTGGGCTGGAACCGGCTGGCTGCCCGGATCATGTCCATCTTTTCCGTCCATGATACTTCAGCGGAACTGAGGTTCTTCTATCTGCAGAGTTCCCTGGACATGATCCAGGAACATCCTTTCGGAGTGGGGTGGTACGGGTACGGGTATGCTTTTCCCGATTATAATTTCTTCATTTCGGAAGATGTGTTCATGTATCACAGCCACAACCTGCTCCTGAACATTACGGCGGAACTGGGCATCGAAGGACTGCTGCTGTTTTTGTTCCTGATGCTCCATATGTTCAGGCTGGCCCGGGAAATCCGGCACCGGAAACGGACCCGGCCCTGGATCAGGGGCGTGGCCTGCGGGTATATGGCCTATCTGGTAGGGGTGTTCATCGGCGGACTGACGGACCATACCTTGTTCAACAGCCAGCTGGGCATGCTGTTTTGGGCTGGAAACGCCATTGTATTGATCCTTGACCAATTGAGCAGACCCAGGGAAAAAACGGCTCAGAACGAAAAATAAGAGGAGCTGTACGATTGTCAGACTTTGAATCTGACAATCGTGCAGCTCCTCTTTTGTTGAAGTTGATCAGGTTAGAAAGAGAACAGACCCAGCATCAGACCGCACAGCAGAGAAATCCAGGACAGGATCCACAGACGCGGTGCGCAGAATACCAGCATTTCCCGCAGGGAGATGCCAGCCAAGCCGCAGGCCAGGAAGGTGGTAGCGGCGTGCGGGGTGACCATGACACCGTAGTTCTTGCCGATCAGCATGGCCATAGCCATGTTGTGCGGGTCAACGCCGAACTGTTGCCCAACGCCGATGGCCAGAGGCAGCAGGCCGAA
>NZ_JBNMIU010000027.1:0-29325 GCF_050873445.1 Acidaminococcus sp.
AAATATCCATTCAGGATATCCTCCTTTCAAAATGAAGTGGTTGGTAGCCATCTTCATTTTACCAAAGGAGGATTTTTTGGTATAGCTAAAAGCTTTCCAGAACCCCACGCATAGCGTGGGGTTTTCAAACCCGACAAAAAGAGGATGTGAAAAATGCTTTTTTCACATCCTCTTACCAGGGACTGAGAGCCGCACAGCGGCTTCCACTTACTTCAGCCCCAAGCTGTCCACCCAGCTGTTTACCTTGTTGTCATCGATACCGCCGGTAAAGCCCATGCCTTTCAGCCAGTTGCCTTTGCCGCCGGCCATGGCCTTCAGTTTATCCACACTGCTGCCCAGGCCGCTGCTGTAGGCGGTACTGAAGGGAATCACCGTCTTGCCGGTGAAGTCGTTGCTCTTCACGAACTGGTTCAGAGGCCAGGCCGCAATGCCCCACCAGATGGGATAACCCACGAATACGGTGTCGTAGTCCTTCCAGTTGGCAGGTTTGGCGTTTTTCAGGGCCACATCCTGCAGTTTGGGATCATCGTGCTCTTGATACACCCGGGAGCTTTTGTTGTTATAGTCCAGGTCTGCTTCCGTATAAGGCTGCTGGAGTTCCAGCAGGTACAGGTCACCGCCGGTCTTCCTGGCGATGTCCTTAGCTACCTGTTCCGTTCGATGGGTATTGGTATAGTACACGACCAGTACCTTCTTGGCTTTGGCCGGTGCTTTTTCCGTGGCGGCGGTCTGACTGCCGCTGCCCGTGCTGGCCTGGCTGCCGCAGGCCGTTACCCCCAAAAGGCTCACGGCCATGCAGACGATGGCAAAGACTTTCTTCAGCTTCATTGTCTTTTCCTCCTTTATTTCAGCTTGGCATATTCTTCTGGATCTACGGCTTCGCACCATTCATTGCTGCAGTCTTCCCCAGGGATTTCCAGAGCCAGGTGCTGGAAAGCACAGTCTTTGGCAGCGCCATGCCAGTGCTTCACTTCCGGCGGGATATTCACCACATCGCCGGGTTTCAGTTCCCGGGCCGGCTTTCCCCATTCCTGGTACCAGCCCCGGCCGGCAGTGACAATCAGCATCTGTCCGCCACCCTTGCTGGCGTGATGGATATGCCAGTGGTTCCGGCAGCCCGGTTCAAAATTTACCACAGCCGTGGGTACCTGCTCCGTGGTCAGCAGGTCCAGATAACTTTTGCCATCAAAATATTGGGCATAAGCCGTATTTTCTTTTCCCAGTCCAAAGGGAGTCTGCTTTAACATTTCTTCCAGATCCATATTTTTTCCTCCTTCAACAAATCAGGTATTTCCCTGTCCGTTGGTTTCAGCATAACATACATCTGAGAGAATATAAAATACTTATTGAGTTTCATGCATCATACAGAAAGCGTATGGTAGATTCATGCCTAAAGACCAGTGACTGCTTCGCTCACATGGCCCGGCGGAAGATTTCCCGGATTTCTTCTCTGGTCAGCACCCGGTAGCCGCCGTTCAGGATCCGCGTGCCATCCACCAGGTCGTCCAGCATATCGTCCGCAGCACCCAGTTCCTTCAGGTGCAGTACCAGGCCCAGTTCCCGCATCCAGGCTTCCATCTTCTGCACCCCTTCTTCAGCAATGGCTTCAGCGCTCCTGCCTTCCGGCTGCACATCCCACACTACTTTGGCGAACCGCACAAATTTAGGCATCCCATCCTTTAGGATGAACCGATAGTACGGCAGGGAAACAGCGGCCAGAGTCATGCCGTGAGTGGCATTGGTGCAGGCACCGGCGGACTGGCCCATCATATGGACCATCCAATCCGTGGGTTTCCCCCTGGAAATCAGGGTATTCAGAGCCCAGGTAGCATCCCACATCAGGTTGGAGCGTGCCTCATAATCCTGTGGATTGGCAACGGCTTTGCGGCTGGCTGCGATGACATTGCGCATGAGCCCTTCTGCCAGGTAATCGCTGGTATTGTCATCCGTACCGGAAAAGTACTGCTCGCAGATGTGGTTGAAAATGTCGTAAATACCGGCTACCATCTGATACCTGGGCAGGGTCATGGTATAGACCGGGTTCAGGATGGAGAAACGGGGCATAATTTTTTCATCAGCAAATACATGGCCGATTTTCAGTTTTTTTTCCGGATAGGTGATCACGGCGCCGGCGTTCATTTCCGAACCGGTCCCCACCATGGTCAGTACCGTCCCTACCGGAATGGTTTCGCAGGCAGGTTCTTCGAATCTCACGAAATATTTTTCCCAGGGATCCTCCTCGCAGTTCACAGAAACAGACAGAGCCTTGGAATAGTCGATCACGGAACCGCCGCCCACGGCCAGGATGAAATCGGCGCCATGCTGCCGGGCAATGGCGATGCCTTCCCGCAGCTTGTGGATGGTGGGATTGGACATGACCCCGGCGATTTCGGCTACATCCTTGCCGGCTTCCTTCAGGATTTTCGTCACGGTATCATAGATGCCGTTCTTTTTAATAGAGCCGCCCCCATAGACCAGGATGACTTTCTTTCCATATTTAGCCAGTTCTCCTGGCAGGTTCTGCAGGGCATCCTGCCCGAAATACAGTTTCGTGGGATTGCAGTAGGTGAAATTTCCCAACATGATATCCTCTCCTTTGCGGCAAACATTTTCTCAATGATTCCAGCATAGCAGAAAGTGCGGAAAAGATACAATGCTTATAGATTCTTATCCGTTATACGAAAAGCGTATGATAAAACAAGTTTCTCCAGCAGACCCGATTTCATGAAACCCGTTACTTCAAATACTTCTGGAAAAACGCCATCATATGATCAAAGGGAATCTTTTCAAGGTTATCATACAGGTCCGTGTGGCTGGCTCCGGGAATGATCAGCAGTTCTTTGTTGTCGCCTTTCAGCTTCTTGAAGGCATCCTCCCCGAAATAGCGGGAATGGGCTTTTTCTCCATGGATGACCAGTACCGCACTTTCGATTTCACCAGCGTAGGTAAGCAGCGGCATGTTCATGAAGGACAGGGCCGATGTACTGTTCCAGCCTTCGTTGGAATTCAGGCTGCGGGGATGATACCCTCGCTTTGTCTTGTAATAATCATAGTAGTCCCTGACGAACTGAGGAGCATCAGCCGGCAGCGGATCCACCACGCCGCCAGCCCGTTTGAACGTACCCGTACGGAAATCTTCCGTACGCTGGGCATTGAGGGCTCGCCGGTTCGCCATCCGTTCTTTTTTCAGGGTCACAGCGTCTTTTGCATAGTCGAAATAACCGTTGGCAGTAACCCGGCTCATGTCATACATGGTAGATGCCACGGTAGCTTTGATCCGGGTATCCATAGCCGCAGCATTGAGGGCCATGCCACCCCAGCCGCAAATCCCGATGATACCAATGCGATTGGGGTCCACATCTTTTTCATTGGACAGGAAATCCACAGCAGCCGAAAAATCTTCCGTATTGATGTCCGGAGAAGCCACATTGCGCACCCCGTTCACTCCACCACTTTCCCCTGTAAAAGAAGGATCGAAGGCGATGGTAAGAAATCCCCGTTTGGCCATTTCCTGGGCATAGAGTCCAGAAGCCTGCTCCTTTACAGCTCCAAAAGGGCCGCTGACGGCAATGGCGGCCAGTCTGCCCGTCACTTTTTCCGGTTCGTACAGATCGGCGGCCAGCTCAATGCCGTAGCGGTTGCGGAATGTGACCTTCCGATGCTTCACTTCTCTATTTTGCGGGAATACCTTATCCCATTCTTTTGTCAGTCTCAATTGACTCCCTCCCTGTCTCCCGGTCTGCATAGCAGTTTGTTCCGTCTGATTCGTCTGCCGGGCTGCCGCCGCTGTTCCATAACTGCCCCATATACAGGTCAGTCCCACTACAGCAAAAGCCAGCACCTGTTTCAGTTTCTTTTTCCCGAGCATAAAAAAGCACCTCTTTCTCCATACCCAGTCAGTCGGTCCATTTGATTTTCCGTCTGTTTTCAGTATACAGCAAGAGGGTTTTGATTACTAATGCTTATTATAAATCTATTTTTATGCTTAAAAGGCATGCTAATTGTGAGGCCCAAATATTTCATCCAACCGGGCCCGTACCATACCCGCAGCACGGGAAAAAGTCTGTCCTTTCTTCCAGACCAGGTAGTTATGAGACATCAGACCCGGCTGAAACGGCCGAAAGGTCAGCTGGGGATGATGTGCTTCGTCAATAGGGATCAGCCCCCGAAACGAAATCAAAAGACCCATTCGCTGCTCCGCCAGGAACGCAGCATTGTACACCAGGTTATAGGTGGCCCGCACTTCCAATTCCGAGGCATCGAAGCCCAACCAGTGGTTGAACACATGGTTCCCCAGCAGCTGACGGGAAAGGATCAGAGGCTCGCCTGCAAGATCCTGAGGCGTCAGGAACTGTTCCCGGGCCAGTGGATGATCCTTCCGCAGATAGATTCCCCAAGTATCGTCAAAAGGAATCCGGCGGTATACAAAGCCTTCCGGCGGTGTCTGCAGGCACAGGAGGCCAAAATCCAAGGTCCCCTTTTGCAATCCGTCTACAGTCTGTTCGTAATTGCCGCTGATAAAATGGAAGTGGACCTGAGGATATGCGCGGCCCAACGGAGTCAGGGATTCCATCACCAACTTCATGGCCTCCGTTTCCCCGCAGCCGATATACACATCCCCTGCTACGAAATCTTCCAGATGGGCGAACTGATCCAGGGTCTTTGCTTCCAGAGTTGTCATTTCCTCGGCACGGGCCTTAAGAAAAAGTCCTGCTTCCGTCAGTTCCATTCGATGTTTGCCCCGGGTAAAAAGAGGTGTCCCCAGTTCTTTTTCCAGGTCCTGCAACTGACGGGAAAGAGTGGGCTGAGTCACGTGCAGTTCTTTCGCCGCCCGGGTAATGTTTCCCTGCCATGCCACGGCCAGGAAATACCGCAATACACGAAGTTCCATACGATTTTCGCCACTCCTTCAAAAATACAAAGTAACTGGGACGGAGCGATCACAACGAAATGGCTAGAGACGAAGAACCGCTTTGATCATCCACTCCTGCAGTGCTGTGGCCGTCCCTGCATCGAAAGGTTCTCCCAGCCGGTTGTTGTTGGAAATCACCCGCACAGCTGCAAAGGGAACTCTCAACCGGGCAGCCACTTCGCCGGCTGCTGCCGTTTCCATTTCTTCGCACAGGACTCCAGTCTGCTGCTGAAGATCTGCAATCCTCTCCGGTTCATCGTTCCACTGATCCCCGCTGGCAATGCACCCCCGCACGCTGCGGCCTCTGGTATAGTGCGTACTCTCCCGGTCCAGCCAGGCAACCAGCTCCCGGTCACTGTGTTGCAAAAAAGGCCTGGAACCAGTAAATTCGCTTTCCTTGCTTTCTCCTTCCAGAGCCACCAGATCCAGGAAATCCGTTTTCCCGTACCGGGTCCGGTATCGGGCATTGGCGTTGTACCAGGTCTCCCCGATCACCAGATCGTACGGATGGAGATCTTCCGGATAACCGCCGGCAGTCCCCTGATTGAGCACCAGCGCAGGCTGAAATACCTGGCAGCCCAGGGCCGTGGCCGCAGCCGCAGCTGCCGTGCCAATGCCCGTCTGGCTGAGCACCACAGCCTGCTTTTTCAGCATCCCTGACCAGAACTTGAAACTGCCGATATCCTGTGCCTTGACCTGGGTCATGGCCCTGCAAAAAACAGCGATTTCCAATTCCATGGCCCCTTGCAGCAAAATGGGGTGTGAATTTTTCACACCCCTGTATAACGGATGGTTACCGTCCTTCTCCATTTGTCAAATTACTCCAAAGTCAACGCGAACAGCGTTTCCACCCGCACGGTCACGTTCAGGGCTTTGGGCGCCAGTTGGGTTTCCGCAGCACTGTCACCATCATTGACCCGGGCCATTTTTGCCATCATGAGAGGCTGGGCTTCCGCCACAGAATAAGCGGGGATATCCGCCCGGCGCAGTGCGCCTAGGCCCCGGCCGCCGGCATTGGCCACAACGGCTGCCGTAGACTTGGCATTTTCCACAGCCTGGCTCAGCAGCTGCCGTTTGATCAGGTCTTCATCCTTGAGTCCGAACTGCACATTGTCCATGCGGTTGGCGCTGGTGAGCCCCTTGTCGATGATGGTGCCCAGCTTGCTCAGTTCCTTGACCTTCACGCTCCAGTTGGCGTTTACCTTATAACCATTCAGTTTCTGGGCTCCATTCCGTTCGTAGGTATAGCGAGGAGACAGGGTATAACTGGTAGTGGCAATATCGCTGCGGCCAATGCCCTGGGCCAGCATGGTATTGACAAATTTCGTGCTGGCATCGGCTCCGGCCTGGCGTACTTCCTCCAGGGTAGCCCCCTGTTTTTCAAAAGCGAAGTTCACTGTGGCCATATCCGGATCCACCGTACGGCTGGCTGTCCCGGTGATCTGGATGGTATCCAGAGGCTGTTCGGCCAGAGCCGGAGTGGCATGCAGGCTCAAAGCCAGTGCCATTGCTGCAAAAACTGCTCCTATTTTTTTCATGGAAATCACCTCATTAGAAATTTATTGAAATCATTATAACACATTTTGCACAGAATATCCTGTAAAAAGAGTAAAAAGTACCCCAAATTTCACGTTTTCCACAGTCAGGCTGCAAGCCGCCAATCATGGCCGGAACAGTCTCATTTTATGCGTTTGTTTCTTCTTCGCACTGCTTATGCCAGGCAGGGCAGTCTCCCGTCAGGGCCCCATGGCACTCCTTCTGGCAGCTCAACTGGGTCTCCACGATTTTTCTGGTCACATCCCCCAGGGTGATCCCCTTCAGATGCTCCATGCACAGGGCATCCAGTTCCCGGTACAGACCGTCGAACACAGAAGCCATACCGCTGCTGATGAAGCAATTGTTCTCCTCATTGCCGCTGCGCCACTTGGTATCCACAAACACAGTTCCCATACCCTGGGCAATATCATATAAGGTGACTTTTTCCAGTCCTTCACAAGGGCAGTAGCCCCCTACATGTCCTTCACGGGTGGTGATGATGCCCATTTTCTTCAATTTGCCCATGATTTTCCGGACCCGTGCCGGATTGGTACAAATATTCTCGGCCAATTCTTCGCTGGAAGCCAGACATCCCCGATGGGACAAGTAGACCAGTGCATGGACAGCTACAATAAAATCGCTTTTCATGATAACTCCAGAAAGACAGGACGGACTACCGTCCGCCTGTCCCGTTTCCCTCCTCTTATTTTTCGTTCAGGTATTCTTCCGCAAAATGGACAGCCACTGCTCCATCGGCAGCTGCGGTGATGATCTGCCGTACCTGCTTGGTCCGCACATCCCCGATGGCAAATACCCCGGGCACGGAGGTTTTCGTATCCTCCCCCGCCACGATGTAGCCCGCCTTATCCGTTTCAACCTGACCTGTGAACAGGCTGTTTTCCGGCAGCTGGCCGATGGCCACGAAGAGACCATCCGCAGGCAGCTTCGTCACTTCGCCGGTCTTCACGTTTTTCACATCTACAGCCGTCAGTTTCTTGTCAGCTTCCAGGCCGCTGATCACGCTGTTCCAGATGATTTCCACATTGGCATCCTTCAGGCGCTGCAGATAGACGGGAGAAGCCCGCAACGCATCCCGGCGATGGACCAGGTATACCTTTTGAGCCAGCTTGGCCAGATACAGCGCATCGCCCACAGCCGTATTGCCGCCGCCGTTCACTACCACGGTTTTTCCTTTGTAGAAGCTGCCATCACAGGTAGCGCAGTAAGAAATGCCCCGGTTCACCAGATTCTCTTCCCGGGACAGGCCCAGTCTGCGGGGATGCGCCCCGGTGGCGATGATGACGGTACGGCCCAGACAGGTACCTTCACTGGTCTCCACTACTTTGGGATCAGCTGCAAGATCGACCCTGGTCACTTCCGCATATACCGTTTCTGCCCCGGCCTGTTCGGCGCCCTGCTGCATTTTTTCGCCCAGTTCGAAGCCATCCACCACGCCCGGAAAACCGGGATAGTTTTCGATGTCGCTGGTGGTAGCCATCTGTCCGCCCGGGGACAGTTTTTCCAGCACAGCGGTACGGAACCCACTGCGGGCACCGTACAGAGCCGCCGTATAGCCGGCCGGCCCGCCGCCGATGATCAGGATATCATACAACTTGTTCCCGCTCATAAAGCGCCTTTCTCCTGGAGCCAGGTCTTCACCGCCGCTTTGGAAGGCGGGTTCACCAGCAGTTCGCTGCATTTTCCGTCTTTCACCAGCATCAGACTGGGGATGGTCTCCACTTTGAACTGTTCAGCCAGTTCCTGCTGTTCATCAATGTTCACGCTGCCAAAGGACACTTTATCGGCCACTTCCGCCGCCAGCTGGCCCAGGGCCGGTTTCAGCCGTTTGCAGTAGCCGCACCAGGGAGCGGAGAAGCCTACCACGAACGGTTTGCTGCTTTTCAGTACGTTGTCTGCAAAATTATCTTTATTGACACTCAGAAATTCCATGAAATGATACCTCCTTCGGATGTGCTGCTTTCTTTCGGACTTCATACTGTAATTCTATCAAATACAGTTAAGAATGTCAATAGAGGGCGCCACACATCTTCCCCCTTCGCCTGTCCCTCCTCTTTCATTCCCAGGGGATTTCATAGAAAACCATACAAACACAAAAAAGGGGCGTGAAAAATCACAGCCCCTTATATCCTTCTATTGTGGAATTTTCACATTCCCTATACCTTATTTGGCTCCGCAAGCCTTCATGACATCATTGGTGATGTCCACGCCGCCGTCAACCACGGCACCAGCGCTCAGAACCGTATTGATGCCTTTTTCCTTGGCAACCTTATGCACGGCATCCAGGATCTTCTTCCGGATGGGGTTGAACAAGTCCTGTTCTCTCTTGGCAATCCGTTCGGTCAGGGTGTTATCCAGGGCCCGTTTGCCATTGTCATCCAGGCTGGGAGCCTTTTGCTGGAACTCCTGCTGTGCCTTCTGCTGTTCCAGGTTCATTGCGGCCCGGGCAGATTCAAAATCAGGATGGTGGGAGAATACGGTATTTAAGTCCACATAACCGATGGTGTCCGCTGCGTAAGCCGTAGCAGGAACCAGGGCTCCAGAGTAGCCGACGCACACCAGCAATGCCATGACCATAGCCAAAAACTGCTTTTTCAAAATAATCATCCTCTCTTTAGTCCATTTTCAGAACGAAATCTTAACGAAAGTCATTATATCATGAGAGTTTTCGCCGCGCAAGCGAAAAAAGCGGCACCGCTCACGCGATACCGCTTTTCCTTATGCCAGTTCGTAACCGGCTTCTTCAATGACCTTCTTGAATTCATTCCGAGGGATATCCCGGTCCGTCGTCACTTTGGCAGTGCCTGCTTCCAGGTCCACATCCACAGCGGATACCCCCGCCATGCCGGCCAGGGCATCATGTACGTGTTTCTGGCACATCTTGCACATCATTCCGTTGATTTTCAATTCTTTTTCCATGGAAAATTCCTCCTCGATTATGCACAAACAGTCGATGCTGGTTATTTCATGAGCTTTTGCAGGGTCTCGCACAATTCGTCCACGACCCCGTCATTGCCGGCCCGGATATCGTTCACCACGCAGCTTTTGATGTGGTTGGCCAACAGTTTTTTGTTGAAGGCATTGAGTCCGTTGCTGATGGCACTGACCTGGGTCAGGATGTCCACGCAGTAGCGGTCTTCTTCCAGCATTTTTTTCACTCCCCGTACCTGGCCCTCGATCCGGTTCAGCCGTGTGATCAGGTCGCGGTACTCTTTACAGTCTTTATCCCGCATGGTCTTTTCATGTTCCATCATACTATACCTCCGTTGCGTATATTGTAGTCAGAAAGAAAGGGATTGTCAAGACGACAATCCCTTTCTTCAGATTCAATCTTCCACAGCGGCACAGCATTTTGCGCACAGGGTCGGATGTTTCGGATCCTGGCCTACAGTCTTGCTGTAGCACCAGCACCGTTCGCATTTCTCCCCTTCGGCGGTTTCCACAACCACCTTCAGGTCATCCCGGCCAGTGGCTTCGCCGGCATCGCCCACGCCTTCATGGAGCACAGTCTGGGAAACAATCAGCAGGGTCGGCAGGTCTTTTTCCACAGCCTTCAGTTCAGCCAGGGCATCGCCGGTGGCATACAGTTCTACCTTGGCATCCAAACTGTTACCAATGGTCTTTGCCCGGCGGGCACCTTCCAGCACTCTGGTGATTTCACTGCGCAGGGCAATGAAGGCATCCCATTTATCTTCCAGATTCTTGTGGATATATTCCGGATGAGCCTGGGGCCAGGGCAGCATCTGCACACTCTTGGGAGCATCAGCCGGCTTGTTCATGAACTGGTATACTTCTTCCATGGTGAAGCTCAGCACCGGCATCAGCATCACGATCAGTTCCCGCAAGATCTGGGTCATGGCCGTCTGGGCAGAACGGCGGGCCTTGCTGTCCTTCTTGCTGGTATACAGACGATCCTTGATGATGTCCAGATAGAAGGAACTCATATCCACCGTGCAGAAGTCATGAATGGCATGGAAGAGCACGTGGAAGTCATAGGTTTCGTACGCTTCGGTCACGTCTTTCTTCAGGCCTTCGAACCGCATCAGTGCCCACTGGTCCAGTTCTTCCATTTCACTGAAGGGAACCTTTTCGGTTTCGTAATCGAAGTCGTGGATATTGCCCAGGATATACCGGATGGTATTCCGGACTTTCCGGTAAGCTTCCGCCAGCTGCTTCAGGATTACCGGGCTAATCCGCACATCCTGCTTATAGTCGGAAGAAGCAGCCCACAGGCGGACGATGTCGGCGCCGTATTTATCGATGACTTCCTGCGGCACCACTACGTTGCCCAGGGATTTACTCATCTTGCGGCCTTCCCCATCCAGCACGTAGCCGTGGGTCAGTACGCTGCGGTAGGGGGCCTTGCCCGTTACCGCTACAGAAGTCAGCAGGCTGCTCTGGAACCAGCCTCTGTGCTGATCACTGCCTTCCAGGTACATATCCGCCGGCCAGGACAGTTCCGGACGCCGTTTGCACACACCCATGTGGGAGGAACCGGAATCGAACCATACGTCCATGATGTCTTTTTCCTTGCGGAAATGGGTGCAGCCGCATTTGGGGCACTTGGTCCCTTCCGGCAGCAGTTCTTCAGCCGTATGTTTCCACCAGGCATCGCTGCCTTCTTTATCGAAGATAGTGGCGATTTTTTCCACAGTATCTTCGTTGATCAGAGGTTCTCCGCAGTCCTCGCAGTAGAAGATGGGAATGGGTACACCCCAGACTCTCTGCCGGGAAATGCACCAGTCATGCCGATCGGCCACCATGTTATGGATGCGGCTTTCACCCCAGCTGGGGATCCACTGCACATCGTTGGCAATGGCTTTCAGAGCATTGTCCCGGAAACCGTCCACAGAAGCGAACCACTGCTCAGAAGCCCGGAAAATGATGGGGTTCTTGCAGCGCCAGCAATGGGCATACTGGTGATGGATGCTCTTCTTGCCCAGCAGGGCACCCTGCTCTGCCAGATGTTTGATGACCAGACCGTTGCTGTCGAATACGAACTTGCCTTCGAACAGTTCACCGGCTTCTTTGGTGAAGCATCCCTTGGTATCCACAGGGCACAGGATGGGCAGGTTATATTTCAGACCGGTCAGATAGTCGACATCGCCGTGACCAGGAGCAGTATGGACACAGCCGGAACCAGATTCCTTATCCACATAGTCAGCCAGCACCACCAGAGATTTCCGGTGATTGTATTCCGGGAAAGGATGTTCGCATTCAGCCTTTTCAAAGGCACGGCCCTTGGTGGTACCCAGTACAGGTCCGAATTCCACGCCGCATTCCTGGGCCACTTTATCCACCAGGTCAGCAGCCATGATCAGTACTTCGCCATTATATTCCACCCAGGCATATTCGAAATCGGGGTTCACGGCAACAGCCACGTTGGCCGGAATGGTCCAGGGCGTTGTGGTCCAAATCACCATATAGGCTTTTTTACCCCTGGCAGCTTCCGGAGTCAGACCGTTGTCCTTCACCAGCGGCATCTTCACAAAGATGGTCGGGGTCTTCTGGTCAGCATATTCGATTTCAGCTTCGGCCAGAGCAGTTTCACAGTGAGGGCACCAGTATACGGTTTTCTTGCCTTTGTAGATATAGCCCTTATTGGCCATGGTCCCGAACACGCGGATCTGTGCTGCTTCAAAATGGGGATCCAGAGTCACATAGGGATGATCCCAGTCGCCCAGTACTCCCAGACGTTTGAAATCTTTGCGCTGGGTGTCGATCCACTGCAGGGCATATTCCTTGCACATTTTCCGCAGTTCCAGCGGAGACAGCTTGTGCCGGTCCACACCGGTAGCTTTCAGACAGGCATGTTCGATAGGCATGCCGTGGGTATCCCAGCCAGGTACATACGGGGTATCAAAGCCCCGGGCATATTTATATTTGATGATGATATCTTTCAGCACCTTGTTCAGGGCATGACCCATGTGGATCTTACCGTTGGCATAAGGAGGGCCATCGTGCAAAACGAATTTCTTGTGACCTGCATGAAGTTTCTGTTTTTCTCCATAAATATCATTTTTATACCAGAAATCCAGGAAATCCGGTTCCCGTTTGGGCAGGCCTGCCCGCATGGGGAAGTCTGTTTCCGGCAAATTCAAGGTTGCCGAATACTTGTCATCTTTCTTGCTCACTGTTGTACACCTCCAAAAAAATAAGTCCCGTCCCCCGAAAGGGACGGGACAAAAGGGCCCGTGGTACCACCCTCATGACAGCCAGGCTGCCACTCTGTATGAGATAACGATCATAACCCGGGTCCTTTACTGCTGGTTCGAGGACCGGCTCCAGAGTGATATTCCGCCATATAGCTTCCTGCCCGGGCTCCCACTCTCCCCGGATCGCTGTACCAGCCAGATTGCGTACTGTCTCTGTCATCGCCTGTTGGTTTGAAATTCTCTCCTATTATAACAACAATCATACTCTATGTAAAGAGACCCAACGGACGAGCTGGAAACAGTTTCCCCTTCCGGACAGTCCCTGCCTGTCGATGACTGGTTCCTTTATCATCGTATACAGCTGGCTTCGAATAACAGGATGCCGCCGGCAATGGCTACATTCAGGCTTTCAGCATGACCGGCCATGGGGATTTTCACCTTCTGGTCCGCTCTGGCAAGGATTTCCCCGCTCACTCCTTCAGCCTCGCTGCCCAGCACCAGGGCTACCTTTTCCGGCCACTGGAGCTTCGTCACGTCCTCTGCCCCTTCGAGCGCTGTAGCCCACAACGCAACCTGCTGCTTTCTGCACCAGGCGGCCAGCTCCTCCCTTTTCACGCCCGTAAAGACAGGCAGATGGAACAGACTCCCCATGGTGCTGCGCACTACCTTGGGGTTGTACAGGTCCGCTGTATTTTCCAGCATCACTACCGCCGCTGCCCCCAGAGCATCCGCCGTGCGAATCAGTGTCCCCAGGTTGCCCGGGTCCCGGATCTGATCCAGTACCAGTACCAGGCCTTTTCCCGGGGCAAAAGCCGCCAGGCTTTCCTGCTTCAGTTCCACCAGGGCTGCCACACTCTGGGGATCTTCTGTGGCCGTAATCTTCTGCAGCACTGGCAGGGGCACCTCATACCAGGGCAGGGCACTTGTCTCCGCCCTTTCTTCCCAGCCTGCCGGCAGCTTCGTATAGAACAGACACTGCAGCTTCCAGCCGGAAGCCAAGGCCTCTTCCACCGCCCGTTTTCCCTCCAGCAGGAACAGTCCCTCCCGCTGGCGATATTTTTTCACTTTCAGGGATGCCGCCCGCTTCACCAGGTCGTTTTTCAAAGAAGTAATAGTTTGGATCATATGCCGTCCTCCAGTGCTTCTACACTTTTCCTCGTTCCGATGACCATCAGCATATCCCCTTCCTGCATGGACTGATTCGGTTCCAGGGTCATCTCACTGGTGCCATCCTTATGCTTCACAGCTACCACGTTCACATTGTATTTTCTTCGCACATCCATTTCCACCAGGCTCTTGCCATACATGGCCGGCGTCAGCTTCACTTCCATGAAGCAGATGTTATCGGAAAGCTCCACGAAATCCATGATGTTGGTATAGGCCAGGTTGTGTGCCACCCGGCGCCCCATGTCCCGTTCCGGTGAAATGATCTGGGTGGCGCCCAGTTTCTTCAGCATCTTGGCGTGGATTGCATTGGAAGCCTTGGCCACAATGGTCTTGACACCGGCCTCTTTCAACAGCATGGTAGCCAGCAGGCTGGGTTCCAGTGTACCGATGGCTACGATACCTACGTCAAAATTCCGTACTCCCAGACTCCTGACCGTTTTTTCGTCGATGACATCGCAGACCACTGCATGGGTTAGCTTATCTGCCATGTTCTCCACTACATCTTCGTTATTGTCGATACCCAGGACCTCATGCCCCAACGCTGTCAGCGTTTCTGCCACGCTGCTGCCGAAGCGGCCCAGGCCCCAGACGATGAATTGCCGTTTGTCTTTCATTGATGAGAACTCCTAACCGATGATGATATTTTCTCTTGGATAATGGATATGCTTTTCCGGTTTCTGTGCCGTCAGTGCCAGGGCAAACGTCATGAACCCTACCCGCCCGGCATACATGGACAGGATCAGGATGATCTTGCTGGCAGTGCAAATGTGCTGGCTGAGTCCGGTGGAAAGCCCCACCGTGGCAAACGCCGACACAACCTCGAACAGAGCATACAGGAAAGAGGTATCCTCCAGACAGGTCACCAGCAGGGTGGCGAACGTCACCCACAGCAGCGACAGGCTGGTGATGGCAAAAGCCTGGAAAATGGTCTCATTCTCCACCCGCCGGCCAAAGATTTCGCACTCACTGCGGCCCCGCACCACCTGGGAGATGTTCAGCAGGATCAGGGCAAAGGTGGTGGTCTTGATGCCGCCACCCGTCGATGCCGGGCTGGCCCCGATGAACATCCATATGATGATGAAGATCATGGTAGGGACCCGCAGGGAATTCATATCAATGGTGTTGAACCCGGCTGTACGGGGACTCACCGACTGCATGAAGCTGGCCCAGAAGACATCACTGCCGGAAAGGCTGCCCAGAGTCCCCGGGTTATCCCTTTCCAAAAAGGCAATCACAGCCGTGCCTACCACAATGAGGGCTGCCGTAGCCGCGAGTACCAAGTTGCTGTGCAGCTTCAACTGGCGGAAATTCCGTTTTTTCAGCACATCCCGCATGACGGCAAAACCCAGGCCGCCCAGGATGATGCACAGACAGATGCTCAGGTTCACCACCGGATCTCCCACATAGGCGGTCAGGCTCCGGTAATGGCCGAACAGGTCAAAGCCCGCATTGCAGAACGCTGAAACTGCATGCCAGTAGCCAAAATAGATGCCCCTGATTCCATAGTCGGGGAAGAACCGCAGGGCCAGCACCGTCCCAAAAAAAGCCTCGATGGCCAGGGTATACCGGGCAATCCGGATGCTCATGCGCACCACCCCATCCAGTTCATCCCGGTTCAAAGAAGCCTGGATATTCAGGCGGGACTGCAGGTCGATTTTCTTCCGCATGACCACAGAGAAAAGGGTGGCGAAGAGCACCAGCCCCAGGCCACCCAATTGAATCAGTGCAATGACTACCAGCTGCCCGAACACAGAAAAGTACGTCCCCGTATCCACCACCACCAGCCCGGTGACACAGGAGGCTGAGGTGGCCGTGAACAGGGCGTCCACAAAGGACAGGGAACTGCCGTCCCTGCTGGCAATGGGAAGCATCAGCAGCAAGGCACCGGCCAGGATCAGCCCCACGAAAGTCAGGGCGATCAGTTGGGAAGGAGAAAAACGTCTGATCTGGTTCAAGACTGCTGCACCTTATTTCCGGATCATTTCGGCGGTGATTTCCTTCAGGGAAGCAGCACCGCACATTTCCATGGTATCGGCCAGTTCGGCGCCCAGCTTGTCAGCCAGGATCTTCACGCCTTCCTTGCCGCCGCCATATACAGCGTTCACGAACGGACGGGCAATCAGCACGGCGTCAGCACCCATGGCCAGAGCCTTGAACACATCCACACCACTGCGGATACCGCCGTCCACAAAGATTTTCATGCTGTCGCCCACAGCCACAGCAATTTCTTCCAGTACTTCAGCCGTTGCCGGGCTCTGATCCAGCACACGGCCCCCATGGTTGGAGACCACAATAGCGGAAGCACCGGCTTCTTTGGCCTTCAGAGCACCCTTTACGCTCATGATGCCCTTGATGATGAAAGGCCGTCCGGCCATTTTGATGATTTCTTTCATTTCGTCCACAGATTTGCTGCCCGCAGGAGGAACGAAGTTCTTCAGGAACGGCAGGCCTGCCGCATCTACGTCCATGGCCACAGCAAAAGCATTGGAAGCCTTCACCTGTTCCATTTTTTCGGAAATCATCTGTGTGTTCCAGGGTTTCACCGTAGGCACGCCCAGACCGCCGCAGGCCTTGATGGCATCGGTAGCGCCCTTCATCACCTGGGGATCCATGCCATCGCCGGTAAAGGCAGCGATGCCTGCTTCTGCGGCACCAGGTACCAGCTCAGCGTTATAGGTCACATCATTGTATTTGTCGCTGTAATGCATGGCAACAGCTCCCACCGGGCCAGCGAAGATCGGATATTTGAACGTTTTGCCGAACAGTTCCAGGCTGGTATCCACCGGCCGTTTGGCACACAGAGTATCCATGACCACACGGATTTCCTGCCATTTGTTATAGTTGCGGATGGCGGTATCGCCTACGCCCTTGGCACCGGGCCCCGGGACCATATTGCGGCAGGCCACCCCGTTACAAATCGGGCACCCTTTGCATTTTCCCAGACATTTGCGCGCGTTTTCCACCATTTCCTTATAATCCATTACCATTCACTCCCCTTAGTGTTTTGGAGACAGGGATTTCCCTCTCCTTGCATCGCTCTTTATTATACCACAGTTCACCCTTTTCGAATTCGTCTCAAACGAGAAAACCATTTTTCATCTTGCGTAAAGTTTCCAAATACGATATAATTTTCTTGTATCAATTGGATAGGACCTTCTTGCGGATGGCACAGGGGCAGGAAGGATGATGAGGACCTGGCATTGAAAAATGTCCGGTCCTCTTTTTTGGATACCTGGCATAAATTTTTGATGAGGTGAAAAATATGTCAAATGCAACAACTGTTTTCCGGGAGCTGTTCGCCGGAGTGCTGGCCATGGGCGACTGGAGTATCTGGGTGATGTTCCTGATCGGCGGCATCCTGATTTATCTGGGAGTGCGCAAAGGATATGAGCCGGTACTGCTGTTCCCCATGGGTGTAGGATGCATCCTGGCCAACATCCCCGGTCATTTTGCCGTGACCCCGGCAAATGGCGAACCGGGCTTCCTGACAGTGCTGTACAACATGGGCATTGCCAACGAACTGTTCCCGGTGCTGATTTTCATTGGTATCGGCGCCATGTGCGATTTTGCACCCCTGCTGCGGAAGCCCTATATGATGCTCTTTGCAGCCGCCGCCCATCTGGGTATCTTTGCGGCCACCCTCTGCGCCGCCTTTGCGGGCTTCCACTTCAATGAAGCCGCGGCCATCGGCATCATCGGCGCTGCGGACGGTCCCACCACCATCTTCGTAGCCCAGAAATTCGCCACCGAAATGCTGGCCCCGCTGACGGTAACGGCATTCTGCTACATGTCCCTGGTACCCATCATCCAGCCGCCGGTGGTGAAGCTGCTGACCACCAGGGAAGAACGGCTGATCCGGATGCCCTACCAGGAAGAAAAACCTGTTTCCAAGACAGCCCTGTTCCTGTTCCCCCTGATGGTCACCCTGATTGCCGGGATCATCGCCCCCATTTCCGTTCCTTTGATCGGGGCATTGATGTTTGGCAACCTGCTGAAGGTCTCCGGCTGCACGGATGGCCTGGCGAACTGTGCCCAAAACGAACTGACCAACCTGGTGACCCTGCTGCTGGGCATCACCGTGGGCGCCACCATGACCGCTGAGAACATCCTGACCCTGCAGGTGCTGAAGATTCTGTGCCTGGGAGCTGTAGCTTTCGTGTTTGATACAGTGGGTGGCCTGCTGTTTGCCAAACTTGCCAACCTGTTTCTGGAAAAGAAGATCAACCCGATGATCGGAGCCTGCGGCATTTCCGCTTTCCCCATCAGCGGGCGGGTAATCAGCCGGATGGCCCTGCAGGAAGACCCTACCAACTTCATCCTGCAGCCGGCCATTGGCGTAAACGTAGCCGGCCAGGTGGCCAGTGTCGTAGCCGGAGGTCTGGTCATGGCGCTGATCCCGGTACTCATGTAAGGGAGGTGCAGGAACAATGGATGCAATCACAATCACATCATCTCTGGAGCTGCTGGTCATCGCCTATCCCCTGGTATTTGCAGTCATGGCCTTGTTTGCGGCCCTAACCTACGGCCTGACAAAGCTGTTTCCGGAAAAAGAATGACAGATACAAAAAACGGGTGTGGAGAAATGAGAATCCATTTTTCCACGCCCGTTTTTTTAGTGATTAGTGGTTTGTTTGGTTGGTGGTTAGAGGCCAGCATCCTCTTTACAGTTTTTTCGTCAGTTCTTTCAAATAATCCCTGAAGGCCGGGCCCAGATCTTTGCGGCGCAGGGCGAATTCCACCGTGGCTTTCAGGTAGCCCAGCTTATCCCCGGTATCGTAGCGCTGACCATTGAAGTTATAGGCATAGACACTTTCGTTGTGGGCCATCACCCGCAGGGCATCGGTCAGCTGGATTTCCCCGCCTTTGCCTGGTTTCGTTTCGTCAAGGATGTCAAACACATCCGGCGTAATCACGTACCTCCCCAAAGCGGCAAACCGGCTGGGAGCTTCTTCCACACTGGGTTTTTCCACCATATCCTTCACCCGCAACAGGTTGTGGTCATCAGTTTCCACCCCATCGATGATCCCGTAGGCAGATACCTGTTCCGGCCGTACCACCTGGCAGCCGATAATGGTACCGCTTGTCTTGTTATACTGGTCAATCAGCTGCTTCAGGGCTGGTTCCCCGCTGCCGTTGTATACCACATCATCGCCCAGGATCACGCCGAAGGGTTCCCCGTCGATAAAGTCCTTGGCGCACAGGATAGCGTCTCCCAGACCCCGCTGGTATTTCTGACGCACATAGTGGATCTTGATGTCAGAGATTTTCCGGATCTGCTTCAACAGCTCGATCTTACCGCTTTCATACAGATGTTCCTCCAGTTCGGGGGAAGAATCGAAATGGTCCTCGATGGCCCGCTTGGCATGGCCGGAGATAATCAGGATCTGTTCGATGCCGCTGGCCAGGATTTCTTCCACGATATACTGAATGGTGGGTTTATCCACAATGGGCAGCATCTCTTTGGGCATGGCCTTGGTTTCCGGCAGGAACCGGGTACCGAACCCGGCGGCAGGGATGACGGCTTTACGGACTTTCATCATTGTACATTCTCCTTTTCTTCCGGCTTCACATCCGGCACTGTTTTTTTCTTAGGAGCCTTCATGTTGAAGTTTTCCATCATTTCACTGAGGCTAGCCCCTCTCAGCCAGGCTTCCACGGCATCCGCCGCTTTGGTCAGCACTTTGTCGATGATTTCCCTGTCTTCTCCCCGAAAAGGGTGGAGCACATGACTGATCACCGCCTGCTCCTTATGCACCGGATGTCCGATACCCACCTTGATACGGGGATAGTCCTGGCTGCCCAGGGCCCGTTCGATGGATTTCAGGCCGTTGTGTCCTCCCGAAGACCCCTTGCGGCGGATTCGCAGGGTACCCACTGGCAAATCCATATCGTCCTGGATCACCAGCACCTCTTCCGGCGGAATGTGGTAGAAATTGGCAAAATCTGCCACCGCCGCCCCGCTGTTATTCATGTAGGTGGTAGGTTTGATGATATAACATTTTTCCGGCATCCGTTTTTCCAGGTATGCAGCGTTGTCAGCCCTGCGCCAGGCGTTTTCATCCCCCCAGCGGCTGGCCAAAAGATCCGCCACCATGAACCCGATATTGTGCCGGGTGCCGGCATATTCTTTTCCAATATTGCCCAGGGCAACCACGAGTTTCATTGATGTACAACTCTCCAATCTGTCAGTGATTAGTGGCTGGCAGCCTCTCGGAAGGTATTCCAGCCATTGCCAAATAAGGGGCTGTCATAGGACAGCCCCTTACACTGTATAGCTTTAAATTTCGAACAATTGGCTGATGGACAGCTGATTGTAAATCCGCAGGATGGTTTCTGCCAGGATCGGAGCCACAGAAAGTTGGGTAATCTTCGGATGCTTTTTGTTGGGCGGCAGAGGAATCGTATTGGTCACAATCAGTTCCTTGATATCGGATTGTGCAATGCGGCTCAGAGCCGGATCCGTCAGGATCGGGTGGGTTACGCAGGCGTAGATGTCCTTGGCACCAAATTTTTTTAGGGCCTTGGCGCCTTCGCACAGGGAACCGGCGGTATCTACAATATCGTCCACCATGATGCAGATCTTGCCTTCCACATTCCCAATCAGGTTCATGACTTCTGCAACGCCGGGTTCGGGCCGTCTCTTGTCGATGATGGCCAGACCGCATTCCAGACGGTTGGCAATGTTCCGGGCACGGCTCACACCGCCCAGATCCGGAGAAATGACAACCATGTCTTCCGGAGCGAAGCCTTTTTCTTTCACATAATCAGCCAGGATCGGGCCGCCGGGCATATGATCCACAGGGATATCAAAGAAGCCCTGGATCTGGGCAGCGTGGAGATCCACGGTCACCAGACGGGTAATGCCGGAAACGGTCATCAGGTCTGCCATCAGTTTGGCAGTGATGGGTTCACGGCCGCGGGCTTTTCTGTCCTGCCGGGCATAGCCATAAAAAGGAACGACTGCCGTGATATGACGTGCGCTGGCTCTCTTGAAAGCATCGCACATGATCAGCAGTTCCATGACGTTATCGTTGACTGCCGGTCCGCAGGTCGGTTGGATAACAAATACATCCTTGCCCCGGACACTTTCATTGATCATGACCTGTACTTCACCGTTGTTAAAGCGGTTGATCACCGCATCTCCTACCGTAGTACCCAGATAGGCAGCGATTTCCCGTGCCAGATCAGGGTTGGCATTACCGGAGAAAATAGCCATGTCTTCGCCTGTTTTATCACCCAACATACAATTAATACCCCCACTGCTTATAATTTAAATCTATTAAAAAGTATACAACGCATTGCCCGTTGTGGCAAGTCATTAATGGAAAAAGATGGGAGGCCTGCGGCCAACGTCCGGATCTCCGGCCGGCCTGGATACAGGTATCCCTGAAGGCTGTCCCTTATGAAACCAGCAGCATGACCACCGGAACCACAACCACAAACAGCAGCGTACCGATGGTAACCAGGTTTGCGGCATATGTTACGTCACCCTTACCCTGGGTAGCCAGGATGGGCAGCACCGCCAGCGTTGGCACAGCGTTCTGTACAATGAAAGTATGGGTCGCCAGTGCCGGCAGTACGCAGCCAAAAGAAGCAGCAAAGCCGAATACGGCCGCCGTCAGAGCAGGACTGAGTACGAATTTGCCGATCAGGGCAACCAGCGTATCCTTATCGAAGCGGATATTGTGCAGGCCGGCTACAGAAAGGCTGATACCGATATAAATCAAGGATAGCGGAGTCACCATATTGCCCAGATACCCCAGCGTAGCGAAGAGAGGTTTGGGGATATGGAGACCCAGGAAGAGGACAAGGAAAGCTGCCAGACATCCCACCAGCGGGGCCTGTATCAGCCTTTTGGGCTGAAAACGGGAACCGGCCGCCCCAGTGCCGGGTGCCGTGGGGTCATTGACCACCAGTGTGGCACCAATGGTCCAGATGGAAATCAGGCTCGGTACATAAAAAACGATAAAATACGGGATGGCTTTATCACCAAATAAAGCTGTATTCAAAGGCATACCGATAAAGAGGCTGTTCGTATTGACCATCCCATTGATGAAACTGCCCCGGCGTCCCTGCGGGATATGGCACAGTTTCACAAGGACGATGCTGACCGCATAGAGTACCGCCAGGATCGCCACGTTCAGGAAAAGCGGTTCCTGCAGGCTTCCCACCTGGGAAAGGTCCAGGTTCTTCACCACCGAAACAAAGATGGACGACGGCAGTGCGATATTCATGACCAGAAAAGCCAGATTGGCGTTCAAACCGTCGTTGATGATTTTTTTCTCACGGAGGAAGTATCCCAGGGCCATTAGCAAAATAATGGGCAGGATATCTTCGATGATTTCCAGTAACAGCATTTTCTCACCTCAATCAGTCATTTTTTTCAGCACATCCTATTATAAAACGATAAGACCGATTGGGCAAAACAAAATGAGCTGCCGTCAGAAAGATTTCATGAAAAATGCCAGCAATCCACGGCAGCCTTCATCCAGATCGTCCCAGGTCTTCTGGAAATCCCGTGTATACCACGGGTCGGCAACAGGCCGGGGCTTTTTTGTGTAATCCATCAGGAGTGAGCACTTCCCTTCCGGATCACCGCGGAAGATGCGCTCCATATCCCGCCGGTTCTCTTCATCCATGCCGATGAAACAGTCATAGCGGCCGTAGTCTTCCGGACGCAGCAGAGTCGCCCGTTTCCCGCCGGAATCCATGCCGTGTTCCCTGAGCAGCCGGGCTACCGGCGGATAGACAGGATTTCCCCGTCCATTCCAGATTTCCTCGTCCGTGGTGGCCGCCGAACCCACGGAAAAACGGTCAGAAAGACCTGCCTCTGCTGCCATTTTCCGAAAAACGAACTCTGCCATAGGCGACCGGCAGATGTTGCCATGGCAGATAAACAGTATTTTTATCACTATACTTTCGCTCCTTCTTATGCCGGGTTATGCCATTATACAGCGATTCTCCCATTTCAGGCAATTTACCCGATATATTCTATAAAATGGTAGAAGTGCGCATAGCTCAATCTCATGCGATTATCGTACGAATACATTTCGCTTGAACCTCCTAATTTTTTATAAATTAGGTTAAGGATTTCGTCCGCACTCTCTATGGGTCAAATTGAATCCGTCCTTGACAGCATGGTTCCATTTGTAGCAGAAAATGTACTGGCTTTCATCAAAAAAGCACCTCCTGAAATTAACCTTTCAAAAGGTATAGAACAGTTTAGGAGAAATCAAGTGCCCACTTGTTTTCTAAATTTATTAATGGTTTCGCCATTTTCTGTTTTCCAATTCAACCAGCCATTGCAAGATGAGCCAATAATAAATTCACTACAAGCAGAAGGTGAGTTTAAGATTACTCTTTCCATCAATTTCCCATTTTCGATTTTTGTAGCATTCCGTATATCATCTACAGATGGAGCCAGCCCAATCCCTGCTTCTAAAGCCACATCACTGCCAGGAAGTAATATGAATGTACCCTTCTCAACTTCCATTCTGCCTTTAAGAATAGTATTCCCCATTCGTCTGATTCGTCTGGCGAAATAATAAATACCATCTGGTATCGTAGTATAATCTGAAGTCATACTGGTTGAAGCCGCAATATCCTCCGCGGCTTCCTGTTCTTCAGAATGTGTGATGAGATCCAGTCCAATCATATACAGCATTTTATAGACTTCATTCAGATAGTCATCGCTATCATCCTTATCGTCACTGCTAGCCGTCCCAGAATTGGTTGTCTTCGTTGTATTGATGTACATTTTCACTTCATCAATACGATGATTCAATTCATTTTCCAAATACTGAATTGTTCCATCATTAAAGAATGTCCGCTCTTTGAACTGAGTCAGCACATAACATGTAAGCCAGTGAGCGCATTTATCTTTATGTGAAGTTGGCCGATTTTCCAGGCTATTTTTAGATTTTCCGACGTATATTACATCCCTGTGATTATCATCCTTGCCTACGAGAATATAGACCACAAATGGATTCGGAATTACAAAACCAGTTTTTTTAGATTCCAAACTAACATAAGGAATCTTATACACCAGGATAGTACTGTTGGGTTTTGTCATTTCAATAGCACCATTATTATATTTGATGATGTATCTATTGGCCATATTTCTGTGCTCCCTGATAATAACTCGTCTGATTTTCAGCTACTAGCTGATTTTCCTCCACATAGTTATAATGTGACCCTGCTCTTTCTACTTCATCCGCATCCATTGTGTTATCCGCCCACAATTCACATTGGGTCATAACCGTTTGTACCGCATTCTCTTGCCCTTCAGGTGGATATTTATGTTTACGGAGCAGCTTCTTAATAATCATCCGCATATGTGCTCGAGCAGAATTACGTTTTCGCCAGTCAATTGTCTGGTTTTTCCGCAAAGCATCCGCCAATTCCTTAGTAATAGCGATTAATTCCTCATTGCTGTAAAAGTCTTTCACAGCCCGTGGTTTCGTTAAGGCATCATAAAAAGCTAATTCATCTGCAGTTAAACCTAATTTCTTGCCATCTTCCCTTGCTTTAGCAATCTGGTTAGCCAGTTTTAACATTTCCTGGATGACCTGTTCGTTGGTTAGCATCCCGTTAAGATACCGATTCATAGATTGCTGCAACATTTCAGAGAACTTTTTAGATTTTACTACGTTGGTTTTCTGGTAAATTCTTACCTGTTCGGCAATTAATTTTTCCAGCAGTTCTACGGCCAAATTTTTTTCTTTCATTCGAGAGACTTCATTCAGAAATTTCGGATCAAAGATTGAGAATTCTTCTTCTACATCGGAAAACAGATTAATAACACCATCACTTTTGACACTTTGCTTCAGCAATTCATTGATTTGATGATTCATCTGGGACAAAGAGATTTTCTTGCCTCCGTTTCCTTGATTCATCAGGCGCATCAAAAGAACCCGTACAGATTCAAAGTATGCCGCTTCCAGCCGCTCTTCTTCTTTTGCCATGGAAGAACACAGAGATAATGCATTTTTCAAAAGCATAGATTCTTTTAAATAATTTTCCTTATCTTCTTTTTTAGCAGGAGCCAGCATAAAGTTTACGCCACCTGTTATGGTTTTTGCCCGATCCAGATTACTGCCGTTTAAGAATTGACTGTAATTATACCCATGGAACAGATCCCGGCATACTTCCAATTTCTCCTGGAACTTAGGATATGCCACCTTAGCAATATTCATATTTCCATAATTTTTCTGATCCCGTGCAGTATAATCATTCATTGCCTGTTTAAGTTCCTGGGCAATGCCGATATAGTCTACGATCAGGCCGCCTTCTTTATCCCGGAATACACGATTTACCCGGGCAATGGACTGCATCAGGTTGTAGCCTTTCATGGGTTTAAAGACGTACATGGTTGCTAGAGAGGGTACATCAAATCCAGTCAACCACATATCCACCACAATAGCAATTTTCAGCGGGCTACTGTTGTCCTTGAACTTCTGAGCCAGTTCTTCCTTATGCTGTTTACTGCCAATAATCTCTTTCCAATCTTCTGGATCTTTATTACTGCCTGTCATCACTATAGCAATCTTTTTCGTCCAATCAGGCCGCAACTCCAAGATTTTATGATAGATTTTCATGGCTACTGGTCGAGAATAAGCTACAATCATAGCTTTCCCAGTCAGAAGATTTGTCCGGAAATGCTCATAATGGTACAGAATATCCGTTACCAGAGATGTAATTGTCTTATCATTTCCTAGAATGCCATCCAGACGGCTGAGTTGCTTTTTACTTTTTTCTATCACTGCTGCATCCGCATTTTCTGCCATCGCATCATATTCTTGATCCAGTAGCTTCAGCGTTCCTTCATCCAGCTTCAGTTTGACAACCCGGCTTTCATAATAAACGGGTCGGGTTGCACCGTCTTCTACAGCCTGTGTCATATCATAAATGTCGATATAGTCACCAAATACTTCGCGAGTAGAACGGTCTTTAAAAGAAATCGGGGTTCCAGTAAAACCGATATAGGTAGCATTAGGTAAGGTGTTGCGGATAATTCTAGCTTCCCCTACTGTAATCTGTCCCGTCTTCGCGTCGATTTTTTCTTTTAGGCCGTATTGGCTCCGGTGAGCTTCATCCGCCATGACAATAATATTCCGCCGTTTAGACAATGGTTCATGAGACTCTTCAAATTTCTGTATGGTAGTAAAAATAATCCCATTGGCTTGACGGCCTTCCAGCAGCTCTTTTAAATTTTCTCTGCTTCGAGCATGAATTGGCGTCTGACGCAAAAAATCTTTGCATTTAACAAACTGCCCATATAGTTGATCGTCCAAATCATTTCGGTCTGTAATTACAACGATAGTGGGACTATTCAAGGCTTTTTGCAATAGATGAGCATAGAAAACCATAGACAAAGATTTCCCGGAACCCTGAGTGTGCCAGAACACACCCCCCTTTCCGTCTGTCTTTACAGCTTTCTTGGTAGATTCAATGGCTTTATGTACAGCAAAATACTGATGGTATCCGGCCAATACCTTGAAGCAGTTTGTTCCCTCCACAGAAAAGCAGATAAAATTATGCAAAATATCCAGAAAGCGATTCCGCTCAAAAATACCTTCAAAGAACGTATCAAAAGTGGCGTACTGCGTGTTTTCGTAGCTTCCATCCGTAGTTTTCCATTCCATGTACCGGTCTTCTCCAGAGGTAATGGTGCCTGTTTTACTGGTAAGTTGATCGCTCATCACACAGATGGCATTGTAAATAAACATGGATGGAATCACTTTCATATACCCGCGCATCTGGCGATACGCGTCGTCCGCATCTGTTTCTTCTCTGGATGGAGATTTGAGCTCCATCAGCACTACTGGCAATCCATTCAGGAAAATCAACACATCCGGCCGTTTGGTTTCCATTTCCGTATAGGTCCACTGATTGGCAATTACAAAAGAATTATTTTCTATATGTTTATAGTCTACCAGATAACATAATGCCGCTCGTTCTTCTCCCTTAACGACATAACGAACCTCAATGCCGTGTTGGAGATAATCCATAAACTGCTGATTTTGCTGTACCAATTCCCCGTTTTCGAAGTTGTGCAATTTGTACAGCGCATCCCGGATTGCATCTTTCGGTAAATCCGGATTGATTCGGCAAATGGATTCTTCCAATTCATCCTCATAAAGCGGATTTTGATAGTCCCGCTCTATATCAGGCCCATACACATGCTGGTACCCCATATTTTCAAACAGCTCAATAATAGACTGTTCATAATCGGATTCCGCATAGCCTTTAGCCATGGAATCACCTCCTAGTATTAGAGAAGAAAGATAAACAAGAATTTAGCGGCCTAGAGTTCGATGTTGGAGACATCCAGCTCGCCGGACATCAGTTTTGGAAGTAGTGCATCTCTAAGCTGATACAGCCTTGTGGTTTCTTCTTGATTAGAAACAATGGCGTTGGTCATTGGAATGATAAGCGCATTGAATTTTTTAAGAGTCACCCTGTCAGGCAAAGGAAGCTCCAGAGATTTTACTCTTTCTCGCGGAAGTTCTGTTTGCCCTGTGCTTCCTGTATGCTGAGCTTCAATCTCACTTTCATGCGAGAGCCCCCAGAAGCCAATATAGTTTTGTAATATTGGAGATTTGGGACGAACAATAGTCACATGAGAATCTACAGTCATATTATTTGCATCAAACCAAACTTGAGCGACACGTCCCAACGTTCCGGTCCCTGTAGAATTGATAAGTAGATCACCTTTGGAGATCCATTTCTCATTAATCTTCTTTGGCAGATGCCGTCGAGCGAGAGAAACGTCAATGGTGTGATCTCGGATGCATTTCTGATTAAGAACTATTTGATCACTGTTGTCATCATATTTAGGTGTAATACCTCTGGTAACCAAGTTAGAGATTGCACCAATTGTTGTGATATGCCAACTTTCAGGAAGGGTTCCATCTGAAAACCTATAATCGCAGAACCAGGATTTATAAATTGCTAATGCTTGCTGAAGTAAATTCTTGTTTATCCTATCATTGAGTGCAATTTTATCATCAAACAACTTTAGGAATGAGCCAATTTTTTCTTGTTCAATTAATGGTGGAACATCAATTTCAAGATTCTTTACCACATCCGTCTGCACACGTTGTCGTCCAGATGAACCGACCATAGATTTTATTGCCGGTTCTCTTACTTCTGGGCTGCAAACGAGATAGTACAAGTAGTCCTTATCAGCGATTCCTTCTTTTGCTCGGAATACGATATACTCCGTTGAGCCAAAGCCAACTTCCCCATCATTTAAGATTGAGACCTGAGCTGTTTTTCCGTTTTCTAAACACGGCGTAATTCGTGCCATAATTGTGTCCCCATTACGGAATTTCGTTCCACCAGAAAAGCTTTCTTCAGTATAATACGTGACATCTCTATAAAATGGTCTAAGTACATCCATAGGAATTTTCTTGGCAATGCTCCCCTTTTTTATGGTTTCTCTTGGATTGAAATCTGCAATATCAGAGAGTTTCTTTTTTCCCCATTTATATTTCATACCCAATCGCCTCCAGATTTTTTTTGATCTGTGCTTCCAGTTCATGGGATTTCTTGAACATTTCACTAAGTTCTTTGGTAAGCCGCTTCATCTTATCATCAAATGGTTCTCCATCATCTTTCTGTTCTTCAATACCTACATAGCGACCGGGTGTAAGAATATAATCCTGTTTGGCAATATCCTTTGTAGTTTTCACAGCACAGAAGCCTTTTACATCTTCTAACTTACCTTCTTGGAACTGCGTAAATGTATCTGCCAGCTTCTTAATATCTTTAGTCTCAAAATCCCGATGGGTACGGTCTACCATATACCCCATTTTACGGGCGTCAATAAAGAGCGTTTTCCCCGTCTGCTTTTTATTTCTGGTGATGAACCACAGCGTTGCTGGAATCGTCACACTGTAAAACAGCTGCGGCGGCAGCGCTACAATGCCTTCGATCAGATCATCTTCAATGATTTTCTTTCGAATCTCCCCTTCTCCCCCGGACTGAGAAGAAAGAGCTCCGTTTGCAAGTACCAAACCGATTTTACCACCCGGGGCCAGATGGTAAATCATATGTTGAATCCAAGCAAAGTTAGCATTGCCGACAGGTGGCAGACCATATTTCCAGCGTCTATCGTCTTTAAGTTGTTCCTGCCCCCAGGGATGATAGTTAAAGGGAGGATTGGCCATGATGAAATTTGCTTTCAGCATAGGATGCAGATCATTGGCAAACGTATCTGCATGATATTTTCCCAAATCGGCTTCAATACCACGAATTGTCAAGTTCATAATAGCCATTTTCCATGTATCTGGATTGGCTTCCTGTCCAAAGATTGCAACATCTTCCCGATTCCCAGAATGTTCTTGAATGAATTTTTCACTCTGGACAAACATTCCTCCAGACCCACAACAAGGATCTCAAAGGTGTCTGTATTTGATACAATCGAACGATAGCAGGGATTTTGAACACCCCCGTGTTCACTTCAATCGGTGTTGTACTGATTGGCTATCTTCTTGAGCAGAAGTGCTTTTTCCATGAACCAGTCAAAGTAGT
>NZ_JBNMIU010000028.1:0-28677 GCF_050873445.1 Acidaminococcus sp.
AGCGTCCATGATTTCTTTCTGGTATGGCGCCCGGCTGGTTTTCCACCGGCCAGGCTCGGCAGAAGAGGATGACAGCATCCGATAAGTGTCGGCCCACTCCGATACGGACGTCTTGGGCAGAGGCTTCAGCCCGTGCTCTGCCACATACGCCCATAAAGCCTCAGCACTCTTCATCGCTGTCACCTCCTTCTGCAGTGTCGGCATCTTCACCCATAAAAAGATCCGGGCTGTACGCAGACAGCTCGGACAATTTCTCTTCGATTTCCTTAGTCAGGATTTCATAGATCTCTTCTTTTTTACGGTTCTCCAGGATGGGAGCCAGCTTACTGGGGAGCCCCAGCAGCTGGGTACGCAGATTGCTGGCCATTTCTGTCATGACCAGCTCCACGGTCTTAGCATCATAGGCGCTTCCCTGGAGCTTAGCCAGCTTCAGTTCAGCGATTTCCCTTTTTGCCTTCTCATGCCGGGCTCTCTCCACCATCAGATCGACTTCTTCAGGGACTTCACTATGGGATTTTACTTTATAATAATTTTTTATGCTGTCGATAACTTTTACGGCGCCACTCGAAGACGTTTCATCCCGGATGACCACACCCTCATCGATAAGCTGATGTATGCGCTGCTGGGTGATTCCCAGGGCTTTGCCCATCTCAGTCTGCGTTGTAGTGAGGGTCTTTAACCCCGTTGAGATTTTTATGAGAATCACCTCCTTTTGCGTTAACCTTCCACAAACAAGGACCAAAAAAGTTTGAAATCTGGAGAGTTTCCGGGCTCGAGAGGAGCGCGGCCTTTTCTGGCCAGCCAGAAGAACCCATGCTCTCCACTTTTTCAAGTCAGCTTATCGTATGCATCAAGCAAGTGGCAAACCCTGGCGAGAAGTGTCACGCTGTCACGCTCAGCACGCTGGCTGGTGAAGACACGACGCCTTAGCAACGAGGGTGCGCCCGAAGGGCAGGGCCCAGCCAGCTTGCTCAGCGTGCAGACATGACAAGAGCCGCCCCGGTCAAAGGCGGCTCTGTCTTAAAGAGGTTCATGCCGAATGTGGTATGTATGCGTAGGGGGCAGTAACAGAGTTCCCCTTTGTCACTGCTTCCACCATATACTTTAGCACACCCTGCCTTGGTTATGTTGTGTTATGCCTGGTTTTTTCGTGTTATGTTAAAAGTTTTGATTTCAACGGTATCCAGGTAATCTGGGAATCGAGTAGCCAGCAGCTGCTCAAAATCTCCCACCGCCAGCGGGTACAGATGGCGGCAGTAGTCTTCGCTTTTATGGATCACCGCAGCTACCTTCTTCCAGCTGCGGTGATTGACCACCCGCAGCATCAGCACACCCTTGGATAATCCCGGCTCCAGCATATCAATCAGCCGTCTGGCCTCTTCGCGCCAACGGATCAGTTCGTCCCATTCCTGGTCCAGCAAGGTCTCCACCTCGATAAGGTGGGCAACCTTGTCGGACAGGTCCAGTGGTTTACCCCCGTCCACCCGGTCGTGACTGGTGTCTACACTTTTTAAGTGGGTCATGTCCTCATGGATTTTTCGGATTTCATCCTCCTTACATGCCAGATCAGATTCCAGTTCATAGATCCGCCGTAAAAACTCCGCCGGCGTCATCTCAGGCCTCCATCATTATAAGACACAGGACAATAAATGCCAGGGCGGCAACCACGGCCACTACAGTAGCCAGCCATTCGTCTAAGTAAAGATTCATCCGTTCTCCTCCTTGTTCTCTCCTTCTTCTTCTTCTGCTGCTTCCTTCATCAGCCTGATATACTCGATGGCCTTATCCAGATCCTGGATGCCGTTCTTCTTTGGCCAGCGGTACAGATATTTCAAGACGTTACCTTCCAGGTACGCCAGGTAACCGATAGGCCCCAGCCATTCTCGCAGGTGTTCCACACACTCCCGGCCACGCCAGGTATAGTGGTCCGGGTGGTGGATCACATCATCCGAGTAACTCTTCTGCTGCGAACTGCAGCAGGGCGCTTCCTGCCTTGCTTTCACGGGTTCAGCCTTCTCTGGCGCCACCGGTTCCGGCTTGGCCACTTCCTTGGGCATAGCCACGCTATCGTAGATCGGACACTCCACATCCCGGCAGTCATACCGCCGGGCCCGCAGGAACTTATGCGCACCCTCCTGGCCCAGCGCATATACGCACCGGCTGCGGTGTTCATCAATGTACGCCTGTTCCATGATCACACCTCCCCGTCCACATAATGCTCGTCTTCTACACTGGCTGCGACCCATTTCGTCTTCCCTCGTTCAACGAAGAAGCCAACCAGAGAGTACTTCTCCGGATTGCTCTTATCGTAATGATACTTGAAAAACTTCACCCCCGGGTTGTCCGTATTGATGGGCTCCACCCTGGTCATGTTATCCTCTACGTCTTCCCACTCTCCTTTGTCCCGCTCGCTGGTATTTTCCCAGTCTCTCCGGACCAGCTCTCTGAGCCTGTCCATTTGATACTTACAGTCCATACTCTCACATCTCCTCATACATACAAAACAAATTTCCAGGTTGCCAGCAGCAGGCCCAGTAACAGCAACAGGCCTGTCAGTAATCCGGCAACAACGATAAACCGTACCAGTGTATTCATGCCAGCGCCCCTCCTTTCCACTTTGCGATTCTTGCTTTCAGGCTTTCCAGCACTTTTTCCTGGCAGTCATCCTTATCACTCAATGCTTCCGGCAGATCGTCATCCCGGGTTCCGGTACAGATCAACTGATGGATGATCACCGGTTCTTTCTGTCCCTGCCGATGCAGGCGCTTATTGGCCTGCTGATACAGCTCCAGGCTCCAGTTGAGCCCGAACCAGATGATATGATGGCCACCGTCCTGCAGGTTCAGCCCGTAGGCCGTACTGGCCGGATGGGCCAGCAGGATGTCGATCTTCCCGGCGTTCCAGTCAGCCTCTTCCTGGGCCCCCTTGAACTCGCTGACCCGCAGTTTGCTTTTGACCAGGGCTTTTAAAAGCCGATCCTTATCGTGCTTAAAGTTGTAAAACACCAGGGCGTGCTGTCCGTGCAACTGCTCGATCAGCTCCATAAAGGCCTCGATCTTGCAGTTATGGATCTCGTGGACCCCGTGATCTTCATCGTAGATGGCCCCGTTGGCCAGCTGCTGCAGTTTATTGCTCAGGCTGGCCGCACTGGCCACGCTGACGATGTCGCCGTCCGGCAGGTCCAGTACAAATTTCTTCTCCATGGTGTCGTAGGCCTTCTTGGCCTTAGTGTCCAGCTGTACCGGGATGTCATGGACGATACAGTCCGGCAGCTGCAGGTAATCACTGGCTTTCATGCTCACGCAGATGTCGGAGATCTTCTGCAGCACGGCAGCTGCAGCTCCCTGCTTGGGGTCGTACTGATAGATTACGTCCCGGCCTCTGCGCCCCGAGTCAAAGTACTGGTCCCGGAAATGGGTATAATACCTGCCCAGCCTTGCACCGCCATCAAGCAGGTAGATCTGGCTCCACAGGTCCATCAGCCCGTTGGGGCTGGGTGTCCCGGTCAGCTCCACCAGCCGCTTGATATGAGGCCGGATGGCAGCCAGGGCCTTGAACCGTTTGGCGCTGTGGGATTTAAAGCTGCTGGATTCATCGATGACCACCATGTCGAAAGGCCATTCATTGCGGTAGTAGTCCACCAGCCAGGCGACATTTTCCCGATTGATCACGTAAAGGTCTGCCGGAGTCATAAGGGTCCTGATCCGCTTCATGGTACTGCCCAGCACAGTGGAAAACCGCAGATGATGCAGGTTATCCCACTTTGCTGCCTCCCGCTGCCAGGTAGCCTCGGCCACTTTTTTCGGGGCAATCACCAGCACCTTGTTCACGGCAAACCGTCCGTACTTCAGTTCGTTAACCGCAGAGAGGGTTATGGCCGTTTTCCCAAGGCCCATGTCCAGAAACAGGCCCACCGCCGGCAGCCGCAGGATTGCATCGATGCAGTACTGCTGGTACGGATGGGGGTTGAAGATCATTTTCTTTCGCCTCCTTCCGGGATTATCTTGCTGTGGTCTTCTAAGAGATATCCGGTCACGGCCTCAGCCCCCCGCAGCACCCGCACGCTGCAGCCCATCTCAGCAAGCTGCAGGATGACGATTTCCTGCCGGGGACTCAGCCGGCCTTCCACCGTTTTCAGCTCTACAAAATCCACCTGGCCTGTAGGCCATATCACGATCCGGTCAGGCACACCTACGTTGCCGGGTGAAACCCACTTATAGGATCTCCCGCCCAGGTGTTTGACGCCTTCCACCAGGCGGCGTTCCACCTGTTTTTCCAGCTCAGCCATTTTCCAACTCCTCTACAAATTCTCTGATACAATCTATCAGGGCGTCAGACGACACCGGCAGGCCTCTCCGGCAGTACAAATCGTGCCAGTTGGTGACAGTACCCTTACTGGTGCAAGTAAAAGCCATGCACTCCGCTCCGGCGTCTAACGTATCGCGCAGATCCAGCAGGTAGAACTTCTGGCCTACCTGGATGATTGCTCTCCAACCGATTCCAAGGAAACCCTCCGCTGGATCTATTGAAAGAATTTTATACACGCAAACCGCCTCCTTACTGCATATTCATGCCGTTGTTTTAACAACGTGTACCCAACGTACCCATACCTTTATATATATTGCTCAATCTGGGCAATACTCCACATAAGGTTATCTATTTCCCCTCAATATCCATAACATATATAATGTTTGGGTACATTGGGTACATTACCTCTAACCCTAGTATTAAAGCGCCTTTAGCCGTACCCAAAAGGTGTACCCAAACTTTTCTAATGGGTACACCCTCCTAACAAGGAAGAAAGAGGGATCAAGGACTTTGGGTACACAGCCTGTATTGCATAATTATGCATTATAGGTTTCTTTCAAACCCGCGCTGCATACCGCAGTAACCGTACCGGCGCTTGTCTTTGTTCCGTCTCCACCCCGGTGTAGCAGCCAGGATCTGGCTGATTTCCATTGCATCAACTCTTCTCATGTTTTTCGGGTCGCCTCCGAAGCACTCGCACCAGACCTCCAGGGCGCAGACTTTTTCCCGGGGACGGAGTACCAGATCCCCATCATCGGCACCATAGCTCCCCGCCCAGAACATCCTCCGGGTGGCAAGCGGCATGGTCTGGTAGTTGCTGGGGACTTCTTTTTCAATGAAATCCCTGATAACCCCTTCCTTCACACTGTCCTCCCGGTGCTGGTCCTGGGCGGCACGGGCAGCGGCATCCAGCTCAGGGGTATCCATATATAAGGGCTCCCCCTCTCGCCACAGCTGCACGGCTTCCGCCCACAGCTGGTCCACCTCTCCTGGGAGATCCCGCCAGATGTCTTTTTTCGGCGGCCGCACCCCGGCATCAACCGGCCAAAAGCGCCGGCTCCCCGTTGGATCCTTCAAAAAATCGTGGTTGTTGCACGTTCCAAAGAAAACACCTTTCCGGGGATACCTCCCTGTGTGTCTGCCATAGGGCTGCCGGTACACATCATCGCACCGGCTCAAAAACTGCTTGATGACATCGTCCTCGCTTTTGTTGTAACCGGTCATTTCGCCGATCTCGTTGATCCAGATGCCCTGGATCATCTCCGCCGCTTCTTTACCCTTGAAGCTCTGCAAGCTGTCGCTGTGCCACTCCTTCCCGACGGTCTTCAGGAAAGTGGTCTTGCCGATGCCCTGGGGGCCTACGAACACAGGTACGAAATCGTACTTGCACCCCGGCGTTTCCACCCGGGCCACAGCCGCCGCAAAGCTCTTCCTGGCCACAGCCTGGATGTATGGACTGTCTTCGGCGCCCAGATAGTCCACCAGGGCAGTCCCCACCCGGGGTACACCGTCCCAGTTAAGCCCTTCCAGGTAATCCTTGACATCGTTGAAACGATGTTTGTCGCTGATCAGCATCAGGGCCAGCGTAATCCGGTCACGCCCGGTGATACCGTATCTTGCCTCCATGTACCAGTTGAGCCCTGCGTCGTCCGTGTCGGTCCAGAGACGTTTGTCCGGCCGTTTGGCCCAGGGTAATGGTCCAAGAACCATCCCCCGGTTGGCAAAGTCATCGGTGGCGATCCTCCCCTTGAGTGACGGGTCGTTATCCATGATCTGGATGATGTTGTCGATGGTGTTGGCCAGCCGGCCGGCACCGGTGTACTTCAGCGGGACGCTTTTCATCCATCCGGTCGGGTCACTTTTGACTGCCGGCTTTCCCTCGTCCAGTGGGGCGGCCGTAACGGCGGTCCCATCTTCTCCATCTTCTGCCGGCGCCGTCTCTGCAGTCTTGGCTGCGCTCCCCGGTTCAGCATCAAAGATGTCGTGGAAATCCTCCGCCTGCCTCTGGTTAAGGTCAGCGGCTACTGCCGGATCCGACAGCGCCAGTTTGACCATAGCCTGATAGCTGGGCAGCCGGTCGATCGGCGTGCCGGGCTTGACCTCGTCATCCAGATCAGCGAACTTATGCATACGCACCAAGTCGAAGGCATTGACCAACGTGTCACAGCAGGGATCGGTAGCGTGGTGGCTGTACAAGAACTTCCCGTCCTCGTACAACACCGCCCCGGCTACCGTAGACCCCCCTGTGTACGTCATGCGGTCCGCATGGGCCGTGTCTTCGTAAGCAGCAGGCAGATACCTGGCAAGCGCTCCCCGGATGTCATACACCCGGCAGAAGGCGCCTACCGCACCGGGTTTGGTAGTAGGATCAGCCTGCTGGCTGAGGGTCTTTTTGGCCTGCAGCTCCTTGCCCGGTACTGTCGGCCACTGCTGCACATCGTGCCAGTCCCCATACTGCCCCAGGATGCCATCTGCCAGGGTAAACCCCAGATCGGCATAGTCGTAGATGTACTCACTGTCCTTGCTGCAGCTGGGCCAGTACATGAGCCGGCAGGCCTCGAAAGTCGTCGGGTCACACATCTCGATTCCTACAGCCGCAGCCATCCGCCGTGCGATCGGTTCGTATTCATCAATTGACACCATTCGGTCCAAAGGGAAGATCACCCGCAGCCTGGGCTGCCAGGGGGCATGACTCCGGGTGGAGTACACCACATAGCTGACCCCCAGGCTGCCCAGGCGCTTCAGGACGGTACTGGTTTCTCCTGTCGGGATAGTATCCAGATCCAGGGTAACCAGGTCCCGGCCGGCTACAGCATTTGCCTTCCGCCGGGGGCCATTCAGGATGCCCCCGACAAAGCCGCCTACGTCCTTCAGAACACCCTGTTCGCCTTTGGGCATATGGATGTACTCATCGAATGTTTCCGTCGTTCTCCGGGGTTTCTGGAGTCCCTGGACAAAATCTGACCACATGAGTACCTGCCTCTGCCAGCTGATGCTGCTGCGGCTGGAGCCCACGCTGATCTGGATCTGTCTGTCATGCTGCATCTGGCTCACCTTCTTTTGTCCCGGGTCTGTACATTCTTGCCACTTCGGGCAGCCACGGCCGCACCCCATTCGGGGTACAGGTCTTCTGCGGCCCAGTATCTTTCCAGCCACTCACGGTCCTCTGCTAACGTGCGTATGGTGTCATCCAGCAAAACGTGGAGCCTTTTGTAGTTATTCTCCGCCCTGCGGGACTTGCGGGCGATCCTGGCCAGTTTCACAGCCAGCTCCGTCATATCATCCGCTTTAGCTCTCAGTAAGGCCGCCGTGGCCAGTGCCTGTTCCGCCACATTGGTCATCCGATGGACAGATCCGGGTTTGTTGGCGGGGGACGCCTTTGAAAAGTTGTTTCTGGCCATAATCATCAGTCCTTTTTGTAATACGGGGACACAAAGCCGTCTGCATTAAGCAACAGGCCCGGCGCCCAGGGAATCGGGGCACACATGAGATGTACCACCCGATCCAACTCGTTGTCATGCATCTGATCCAAAGGCACTTCCAGCACCACTTCATCGTGGATGTGCATCAGGGGCTTGTACCCGGCTTCCACCAGGCGCCGGAGCGCCAGGGCAAGGCAGTCACGGGCAAAAGCTTGTGTGATGTTTTCCACCAGTTTGCCGCTATAGGTCCCCAGATTGATCCACCGGGTACCTTCCCAGGACTTGTACTTGATCTCGGTACCACCGAACCGGTTGACTCCCTGGGACGGCTGCGGGTAGAAGAGCTTGCGCCCGCTGGGCAGCTTGATGGTCAGATAGTCGTAACCATAGAGCAAATTGCACTCCCGGCACACCTCCATGCCATGGCCGATGGGCTGCGGCTCTGCCGTGTCCAGGGCTTTAATGGCCGCCTCTTCCACGTTGTACCAGTACTGCCGGATGTGGGGGCTTGCTGCCCGCCACTTCCGCACGATTTCCGGTAGCTCGTCCTCCGTGAGGCCCATCTTGAGGGCACCCATGGCAATCAAGGCGTTGACGCCGCCACCGTAACCCAGGGCCAGCTCAGCTACCTTTCCTTTTTGTCTCAGATGTCCGTTGATGCCGTGTTTGACCACAGGTACGCCGAACATGCTGGAGGCAGAGGCGCAGTAGATATCGCCGCCTTCGGCAAAGACTTTCATCCTCCACTTTTCGTCTGCCAGCCAGGCCAGCACCCGGGCTTCGATGGCGCTGAAGTCGGCCACCACCAGGGTGCATCCGGGCTTTGCTACAAAGCACGTCCGGATCAGCTGGCTCAGGGTATCGCTGACGTTGTCGTAGAGCAGCCGCAGCTGGTCCAAGCTGCCCCCCATCACTAACTTCCTGGCCACTTCCGGTGTCACAGGCACGTCGTGCGGCAGGTTTTGCACCTGCACAATGCGGCCGGCCCAACGTCCGGTCCGTCCGGCCCCGTAGTACTGCAGAGTGCCCCGGATCCGGCCATCATGACACACGGCCCGTTCCATTGCCTGATACTTGCTGACAGAGCTTTTGGCCAGCCGGCGCCGAATGTCCAGCATTTCCCGGGCCGGCCCTTTGGCCGTTTCCAACCCCTGGGCTACCGTTTCTTTGGTTAGCGCCGTGAGCTCCACCCCCTGTTCCTTGAGCCAGCCCAGCAGCTGGTCCCGGGAGTTGGGGTTCGGGAGCCCCGTGAGCGCCACAGCTCGGTCCATGAGCTGCTCCCGATTCTCGGCATCGATTTTCAGGGCGCCGCTAACCAGGTCCATGTCCAGCTGGATGCCCCGCAGGTTGAGTTCGTAGTCGATGACCCAGTCCCGCTGCACATCATCCGGTACCGGGAAGGTTTTGAGGCGCTTATAGTCTTCCATCTCGGTGACCACATCCTGGCCGTTGTACGTCTTGAAAAGCTCCCATTTTTCAGGATCGTGCCGGGGCAGATTCCGGGTCCTGCCGCCGTTTTTCTTGGTGGGTTTGCATGGGATGCAGAAGTAGCGGATCAGGGCCTTGCCCACGCTCATCTTCTGTTTGTCCTCTGGCAGCCCCAGGGCTTTGCCCAGATTGGCCAGCCCCGCAGGGTAGCCCAGATAAAGCCCATGCAACATCGTGCACCGCCATTGGTCAGCCGGCGTCCTGATGCCTGCGTGATTGAGGCAGGTAATCTCAAACACCGCATTGTAAGCGTGTTTGATTACACTGGCATCCTGTAGATCGTCCAGTATCTGCTGTGGGATCTGCTCTCCCTGGGTCAGGTCGACTACGGTCACCGGCCCAAAGTCATAAGAGTAAGCAAAGAGCAGGATCTCAAAAGCCGGTGTATCCACATACCGGTAAAGGCCAACGGATCCGATGTCCTGGTCGCTGTAGGTTTCTATGTCCACCGATAAATGCCTAACTTTCTCCATGTTTTCCCACCTCCCTGTCCTGCAGCCGTCTCACCCACCGCCGTATCTTTTTAATGGCTGGGTCATTTGCATGGTTACTTTCGTACGTATCCGGATCAGAATCTTCATAAACGACAAGTTCGCAGGCAAGGATGTCATAATGCTCCTCGACGATTTCCCGATTTGCTTTTTCCAGGTCAGACCAGGCAAAAGCTTTATTAACAGGAGTTGGATTATTGCTCAGGTTTTCTGCACGGATACACTTAAGTGCGGCCTTACTCAGTGCGGCAGAGGCTGCGCTCAGTTCGGCAGCTTCCTCGGCCAGGGCTTCCAGCAAGGTGCGTCGCTCCAGTCGAGATCGGATATATAAGAGCATTTCCCTAAGCGTCATGTCTTCTACACTCTTCATTGATCACTCCTATAAAAAGAGGAGGCCCTTGCGGGCCCCCGTTCCTACATCGGCTCGCCGGTCAGCGGGTCGATCTTCGGCTGCTGGGCCGCCGTATCTACGCCACCGATGACGCCGAACACTTCTTCAGCGGTCGGGGCGCTGCCGCCCAGGCTTTTGCCGTCTGCCGTCTTTTGCACAGGACCCAGGCCGAAGCCGATACCCTTCTTCCCGGCAGAGGCATACGGATAGGCATTGATAAACACATTGGCGTACATACCACTATAAATCTGGCTGCCGTCCAGGATCTGGTTCAGGTTGCCGTCAACCACGGGCGGCTTATGGTCTGCCTTGCAGCTGGCGGTCATGACCCAGCAATTCCGGCATTCAGCCCCGAAGCTGTTGCCATCCTGGCGCACACCGTCCCCATCGTGGACCGGCACAGGCACTACGGGAGGTACTACACCATTCCAGCGTTTTTCCTTGCCCTGGGCGGTAGCCTTAACAATTACGGCATCCAGCTTGGCCTTCTGTGCGGCGTCGGATTTCGGCAGCAGGATGGTCACGGAGTATTTTTCTTCCTGCCCAGGCTGGTTGGCATAGGGCCGGGTCAGGTGGACATAGGACAGACGTACATTTTTCAACACGATTTCGGTATCTCTCAGTTTCTTCATAATTTTTCTCCTTTACTTTTCAATCTTTTCAAAAACGTCCTCCGCATGAGTGACGTTATCAATAGCCGGCCGCTTGTCCGTGTCCGGCACCAGAGCAGGTTTGCCCGGTTTTTTGTCTACGTAAGAGCCCACCAAAGCGGCGAACTCCTTTTTACCGATGAGCTTTTCCGTTTGAGCCAGAGTGAGGGGCACCTTGGTCCACAGCATGCTCTCAGCAGTCCCATGGTCCATGAGCACCTTAAATGCTGCATCCTGATCCGTAAAGCTGCGGGAGCCTCTGCCCTCCACCGCTTTCCAGCCTGGCACCTGCTTGCCGTCCAGGCAGCAGCCCAGGCCGTACTCCTGCAGGTCCTCTGCCCAGGGTTTCAGCAATTTGGCAATCTTCAGGTATCTGCCCAGATCCTCCAGGCTCATCAGTCTCGGGTCCGAGTGCTCCCGGGCGTCCTTGGCCATGGCCGCAAAGTACTCGGCCCGGGGCTTGCACTGGCTCTTAGCCCGGCAGAACCGGCACCAGTCGCCGGGCTTAAAGGTACCGGGTCCCTTATAGGCTTCCTCTGCCGCCGGCTTTACTTCAGCATCTGCCCACTGGAACAGATCTGTAGCGCTGATGCTGTCATCGCTGTAGTTATTGATCCTGGGCTGGATGATGTGCATGCGGATTTTCCAGATTTCATAAAGCATCCCGTACCGCTCCAGAGCGCCCAGGGCGTAGAGCCGCATCTGCGGGTTGTCCCTGGCGTCCACCTCCACCCCTTTGCCATACTTAAAGTCCACCACATGGAGTGTATGGCCACCGATGATAAGGCAGTCTGCCGTACCGAAGCCGCCGGGTACCCACTGGCTGAAGTCCACCCGCTGTTCGGCTGCTACATAGGGCGTCTCAGGATAACTCAGGAGGATCTGTTTGATGTGATCCAGGTAGTCATCCGTATAACCGTCCATCTCCTTGTCGTACCCCTCTTCCTTTTTGAGCTTGTTGAGCCGGCGTGTGTAAACCGATTTACCCATGGGCTCGATGGCGTACTTTCTCAGCTTCAGCTCGCAGATAGCGTGGGCCAGGGTTCCCTCCTTGGCGTAAACGCTGGTGGTATCGGGGAAGTTCTTTTCCAGCGCAGGTGCCCCGGTACAGTTAAGCCACCTGGCCGCACCGGAAGCGGAAAGCAGGGCGTGGGCCGTCATAACTGGGCCCCCAGGGATCTCAGCTCAACGGCCACCTGCCCAAGCTCTGCCTCCGGGATCCTGTTGAACGATTTGACCCCATGCCGGGTATTGATTTTGGCCAGCTCTGCAGCCAGTCCCTTATCCATCAGCTGTGCTGCAGCCCGCATCAGATCTTCCCGGCTATAGGTCTTGTCAGGGGCCTTGGGGATGGGTGCAGCTGCCGGCGCGGGCTGTGCATCATGCGCCTGGTTAAACAGGACGGGTGCTGCAGGGACAGCCTGCGTAACAGGATTGAGCCCAGATTTGAACTCAGTCTTCGGTACCTCTGCCAGCACCGGTTCGTCTACCGGTGCGGTGATAGCAGGGGCGGCTGCAGGCTTTGCCGGAGCGGGCTTCTGGGGAGACAGAGCTACCGGTGCTGCACCGCTGATCCACGCTGCCATCTCACACTTAATTGTCTCGGGGGTGCCTTCAAAAAATACTTTCATGTCCATAAGTCCTTTCTGTGATATAATCACACTGGATGGTTTTCATTCTGGGCTGACTGCAGTTGCCGCTGTGGTCAGCCCATTTTTTCAGTTCATCTGATCCAGCTTATCGTCGGATCCAAGGTCCATGCCATCGATCTCATCGCCGGCTTTCTGGATCTGCTCGTCGGTGATGCCCCTATTGAGCAGCTTGAGCACTTCCGTGGACAGCTTGCCGATGGCAATCATCTGCAGTCGGAGATCCATCCACTTGAGTCCTTGCACCAGGGCGACCTTCGCCAGCTGCATCATGCTGTAGCTGGTGCCTTCGCACCACCACAGGTAGTTGGCGTCAGCGCCGTCATCGCTGTGCGCTTCATCTTTCTTGGCAAAGATGATTACTTCGCTGTAGCCGTTATCCAGCATCAGCTGGGCCGCCTTATCGCTGATTTTCTCCTTATCCGCGTTCTTCTTTACCCATACCATAGTCTCACCTCCTTTCAGTGTTGTCAGAACGGAACAGCTGTCTTGCCATTCTCATAGTCGGCGGTCTCCTGCGCCAGGTTTCGGCTGGACCAGGTCGCTCCTTCGGTCACATACTTCGGCCACCAGTCGTCCATAATGGTGATCACTTTCACCTGCCGCCGCAGTGTGTACTTCCCGTTCGGCAGCTTGACCACCTTCCAGGTGGTTGTCTTAGTCTGCTCCATTGAGTTCATCTGCCTTTCTCAGGGCCTCTGCCCGATTCTTGTACCGCTGTGGATAGGTCTGCAGCCGGCTGACTCCGGGTTCTTCCACATTTCTGTACAGCACCCATGCGGAGTAGTCTGAGTCGGTGACCAGCTTCCAGGGTGTAGCTTTTTCTTTCATTCGTCTCCCTCCTTCTTCGGCGGATAGATCGGTTCGAGCCAGTCGATACGCCGCTGTATGCTCTCCAGGTCGTACCGGATGTCCTGGAGTAACAATGAGACATCCTGCGCAGGCCCGCAGCCCAGGTGGCCACAGTCAGCACTGGCCTTTTTCGCAATCTCCGCCGCTCTTTGCAACACCTTGGCCTCACTAGCTATAGTCGCACCAATGACTTCCCAGGCGATTTTTCTCGCTTCCAGTTTTCTTACATACTCTTCCTGATTCATATCGTCCTCCTCATTGTGCCGGGGCAACCAGCAGCCAGCTCACAACGTACACGATCGCAGCCAGGGTGCTGAGTACTCCCAGGTAAAACCCCTGGGTCCTTGGACTCCAGCCCTTAAACGCTCTCCAGGCTTCAATGGTGGCGCCCACTAACAGTAGCAGCGGGACACTCAACCACTCCAGTCGGGTAGGCTCCCTGTAATCACGCATGGCTGGTCACTCCCCCAGCCAGATCAGGAAGCACAGGCCGATGCCCAGCAGGAACCCGCACTCAAAGTCGGACAGGCCGTCGATCCACCGGATAAACCTATGCCCGGCCCCCGCAAACCGTTCGCAGACCCAGTCAAGGCCCTCACAGACTCTTTCGCACATCATCTTCACACCTCTCTTCTTCAAAGCCATCCTCAATATCCCATTTGATGTCCATGGCGATTGTGTGTGCCCTGGACCACCTGGCCCGATCCATCGGGTTGAGCCGGCTCGAGTAACTGTCCTTGACAGCCCCCGATCAGTTCCTCAACCTTATCGATAAACCGGTCATCTACCACATACCTCATGTCATTCTCTCCTGGCCACGTTGATACGTCTCATCGTCTTTCGGTTGTTTCAAGCAGGCCTTCCTTCCCCAGTCCATCCATGACCCCTGACGCCAGCTTGTACAGCAGACTTCTCAAGTTTTGGATGGTAGCATCCTTGCGGGCGATTTCCTGTTCTAACTTCTGTTCACGGTAACTTTTCCAACCGTTGTGGACTTTGTCCATGACGGTTTTTTCGACTTCATCCCTGGAAAACCGGATGCGCCCCGCACTGTTGACCCGGTGCAGAACCCCATCGGCTTCCAGCTTGTAAACGGTAGATTTCCCAACGTGGAGATACTCTGCCGTTTCTCTCACGTTCATCAGCGGTGATTCCATGCTGGGCCTCCTTTCATCTAATGTTTCGGCTCATTCATCTTCTTTTTCATTCAGACCAAACGCAATGGCGTAAAAATCCAGCTCTGCCTGGGCCTCCTGTTCAGTTGGGTACCCTTCGGCAACCGCTCTTTCCTGAAAAACGCCATTGACTAGTCTATACGGCTGATAGACATCGTTCACCAACCTGTACGGCTGATAGATACGCTGACCACGAGTGTCTGTTTTCACCCGTACTGTGTACAGTATGCCGTCAGCGTCCACGTAATTGCGTTTATGGCGTCCCGGTTCGAAGAACTTGCCATTGCTGCCCTGGATGTAATAATGTTCCATGGGTGATTCTCCTTTCTTTTCAAATTCTCCCTATCCGCTATAATTGGTCTTATCTCCCTCATAGATACAGTGATAGCTCCGTTGTCTCTAGCTAGCTTCCTCACCTATTTAGGATTGCCTGTAATTGTTGATTGGATAGCAAAGAAATACTTATCCCACTGTTTGAACTCTTTAAAGTCATCCATAATCAGCCCTTCTTCTAGAAATTATTTCTAGTTTATGGGTGAAAAATTAATGCAATCTACCGGGAAATCATACACTTCGGATATTTTCTGCTGATAAATGGGATTCACTAGGCCAGGATTGTGTTCCCACTTCAGTAGGGTATCCTTGCCGATTCCCAGCTCCTTCGCAGCCTGAATGATAGTTTTCCCGGCATTTACACGTGCCGCACGCAGAGAAATTTGAATAGGCATTGCAATCACCTCCTTGTTGCTTACAGGCACAGTATACTAGATTTATTTTCTAGTGTCAAGAATAAATTTCTAGTTTTTGCGTTTTTCTATTGTCTTGTACAGAAATTTATTCTATAATATGTTCATAGAATGAAACCGCAAGGAGGCTTGATACGATGCCAACTGCAGAGGAATTAAAAAAACTTTTCAGCAAACGATTATCTGCCTTGCTTCAGGAAAACAACATGAATCAAGCGGAGCTGGCCAAATTATTAGGTGTTAGTGAATCTACCGTTGGAAAGTGGATGCTCATAAAATCGCTTCCCAGGATGGGAATTATTCAGAAACTTTCGGATTATTTCGGCGTACCCAAGAGCTACTTTCTTGAAGAAAATGGCAACAAGAAACAGGCCTATTATTTGGATCCAGAGACGGCCCGTATCGCCCAGGAGCTTCACGATAATCCAGGTCAAAGAATTTTATTTGATGCCAGCAGAGACCTGACCCCCGATGACGTCAAAGTGGTCATGACCGTAATCAACGGTCTCAAGGCGAAAGAGGGGATCAAGGAATGATCATAGTCACTTATCAGGATCTGCCGCCCCGTGTGCCGGCTGTCGTCCAGCAAAACCCTGATGATTCTTACACAATCATCATCAATGATAATCTCTCAGATGAAAAGAAAAAACTGGCCATGAAGCATGAAATCAGCCACATCACAGGAGGTGATTTATTCAAAGAAGAAGATGTGGGTTCCATTGAGGCGTCGTGCCATGCCAGTTCAGATAAGTTTCAAATTTCGGAAGGCATTGAGATTTACGTAAAAGATGGAGAATGAAAGGAGTTTTATTTATGCAGGTAATTTTTGGGGTTCTCTTGTTTATCAGTTTCATAATGATGATAGTTTCACTTATCAATCCTAAATGGGGAACGTTCAAGAAACGCACATGGAGTCGGAAGAAAACCATTGGAACCTGGTTTTTAGTCGGTATAATCTGTTTTATCGGTGTCGGCGTTACTAACCCTTCCCCCGAACAGCAGGCTCAGCAAAAGGCACTACAAGCCCAACAGAAGGCACAGCAAGAAGCCCAAAAGCATATCTTTGGCCGCTATTATGGTTTTAGCGCTGAGCAGTCTCAAGCTATTGAAGATGCGCTGGCTTCCGTCGGAATCGATAAGATCAACGATGCCACGAAGCAGGGAGATCACAATTATACATTGGATGTCCATGCCACCGATGGGTATAATCCGGACAAAGATACCATCCGTATTTTCTTAGATGATAATAACAAGTTACAGACCATTAAATATCGAGCGATTGATCTCTGGCAAAATGGTCAAGCCGTTCACCAAATTAGTGACTATGTAATGAATTCTGACGAAGAAGCCGCTGCAATGATTATGAGTAAGGAAATGGTCAAAAAAATATTGAAAGCCCCTAGCACGGCGAAATTTGACGAATCAACTTTTAAATACTATAAAAGTCAGGGCGTGATTACAGTCATTGGGAGCGTAGATGCTCAAAATGGGTTTGGGGCTATGCTTCGTAGTCCCTGGAAAACTCAGTTCGAGGGGAAAGGCAGAGACTTAAAACCAACCCATATGGTGTTTAATGCACAACAACTCTTCTAATCGAGCAACATCGAAATACGAACTATGCACTGTCCAGGGAAATTGACAAATTAGTCAGTGCTACATATAATGGAGAGCAGAAGAGTGCTGGAATCTCTACGGGGACCAGTGCGAATACCCTCTCCAGTATTGGGGAGGTTTTTTTATGCAATCTGTGGATAAACCTATCCGGATCAATGCTGACAGTTTAAAAGCACAATATATGGCACATATCTCCCGCTGTCAGAGAATTGCCCGGGAGGTAGAAAAATGGGGAAAGAAAACGAAACACAGTCTGGATTTTCCAGAGCAGCACCGTTGATTAATTTTCTTTACGTTGATAAAGCTCGAGTAGATTAACATACGAATGCTACCCGAAAGCTCTATTCTGATTTTTAGGACTATAGAAGAAAAAAAATCCCTGCTGGTATTCGCAGTACCAGCAGGGAGAACGCAAACCACCGTCTCACAGGGGCTTACTGTATCATTTTACCACAGTCGGCCCCTTTCTGCCCAGAAGGAGGCCGATTTTTATGGAATATAGTTTCAGTTATCGAGAAAAGAACGGCAGCGTCTGCCTGGTTTTATCTTACAAAGTAGGAACACGATGGAAGCAGAAGACCAAACAAGGCTTCAAGACCCAGCGTGAGGCCCGGCAGCACCAGGATGAGCTGCTGGAAGCCGCCCAAAAAGAGATTGGCACGACACTTGATAAAACCCTAAAGGCCATCACCTTGCGCCAGTTCTGGGCCATTTTCAAGCGTGATATGCAAGGGCGGCTGACTTACAGTTCCATGCTGGCTTATGGGGACAGGATCAAACGGCTGCCGAATCTCCTGGATCTGCCCATTAAGGATATCACCCCACCCGTGCTGATGAATGAGATCAATGGTCTTCCATTTGCCGCAAGGACAAAGAATCTTTCCCTGGCAGCTATCGGCCGTGTGCTCCGCCATGCTATTACATACAAGATCATTAAGACGAACCCGGCCCTTGAAGTTCCCCAGGTCCAGGATCGTCGGGAGCAAGCGGCGAGAGCCTTCACCCGTGAGGAAGTCGCCCAGATTCTGGATCACTACCAGAAACATGGCCATGACCCCCTCTGCTATCTTGTGGTGCTGGTGGCCAGCCGAACAGGGATGAGGATTGGAGAGATCCGGGGACTGACATGGGACTGCGTCGACTTTGTAGCCGGTACGTTCAAGATCTGCAAACAGTGGGCCAGGACCAGCCGTACCACCTACGGGCTGACCCCCTGCAAGACAAAGAACAGCAATCGGACGATACCGGTGCCAAGGGTCGTACTGGCAACGCTGCGCAAATGGAGGGATTCGCAGCCATTCCGGATCAACGGAACGGTCTTCCCTCCCGAGAGGCTCCGGACGATACAGGTCTACATTAATGAGTACATCCACAAGCATTACCCTGGGCGTTCCCTTCATGCCTTCCGGCACACCTATGCCACGCTGATGTTACACGAGACCGGTGATATCAACCTGGTGGCCAACCTGCTGGGTGATACCATCCAGACGGTCGGCATCACATACGCCAACAACACAAAAGACATCCAGCTGGCTGCGGCAAAAGCGGTCAACGATATCTTTTGAAATTATTTTTGCCGTCTGTTTGCCGTCATAAAGAAAAACCCCGCAGAAATGCGGGGTTTCACGCTCTATTATCAGATTTTAAATATTATAGACCATACAGAGGTATTTTGTCCAGAGTCTGCAAACCATGGCGTGAAGCTTAGAACTCCACCCCGAACGTGATGACCCTGTTCCTGTACTCCACCTGGATCCTGCCGCCCAAAAGCCTTGTGGCTTCCTGGGCCATGGAAAGACCGATGCCGTAGCCGGCCTTCTGGCTGTTGTGGCTTTCGTCTCCCCGATAGAACCGTTCGAAGAAATGCGTATAATCCTGTCCTTCTCCATTCTTGTAATCATTGGACACCAGTGCCCTGAACCCCTTCTTGCCATGGGGTTCCAGTACCGCCCGGATGGTACCGCCCTCATCACAGTACTTGGCCGCATTGTCCATGAAAATCGTAAAAATCTCATACAGATACCTGGGATCCGATTCTGCTTCGATGTTTTCAAGAATCCGGCTTTCCAAATGCTTCTGGTCCTTTTCCACTACCGGAGCAAAGGAATGTACCGCATCCGTAAAGCACTGGCTCACATCCACAGGTTCCAGTTTCAGCTGTCTTTGGTCTTTTTCCCCCATCCTGGCCAGCATGATCAGTTCGTTGATCAGCCGGGTCACCCGCTTCACCTGGATCAGGATGTTGTCCGTCCACTGGCTTTTTCCGCTGATCAGCTCCAGGGCTTCCGCATTGGCAGAGATAATCGCTACCGGGGTCTTCAATTCGTGGCCCGCATTGGTAATGAACCGTTTCTGGTTCTCCATGTTCTCCACAAAAGGCCGGACGGCATAGTTGGACAGAAATCCCAGGACCAGCAGATACAGGATCACGCACACCAGGCCGAACCGCAGGGAATAACGGCTGAATGCCTCCACGGCCCCCACATCCCGTGTACAGTCCATGACCACCACCAGCTTGCCCCCGCTGTCCCGGTTCGCCACCTCATAGGCATAACTGGCCCGCTTGTTCTTGAACATGCCCCGTACTGGCTGGCTGGAATCCGTTTCCGCCAGCTTATTGGCGATTTCCAGAGCCTGGAGTTCGGTAAAAGCGGAAATATTGGAAAGGTTCAGCCGCTGCAGCTTGCCGCTGTCGGCCACGATACCGCTGAAATACCGGGTCTGGTGGGCGAATTCCGGAGTATCATTGTACCATTCCGGATCGCTGAGCCAGCTCTGGGTGCTTGTACCCAGCTGACGGCCGGGCAGGATGCCGTCGTTCTGCACAATCACGTCCAGCAGCGTATCCACCTCACTGCGCATTTTCATGAAAGTGATGGCGTTGATCAGGCCCAGGGCACCAGTGAGGATGATGACTACAGCAATGAATGCCAGAAGCAGGAATTTCCGCCGCAGACGATGAATGATATCCATGCCTGCTCCTTACTGTACCGCCGCAGCACTCTGCAGCGTGAAAGCCCCATCCTGGTGCCCGGTGATGGTCAGATTGCCGCCGATGGCATGCAGCTTCTCCCGCAGGTAGGACACATAAATCCACACAATGCCTTTTTCTTCCTGCTTTTCATCCTGCCACACATGGCTGAACAGCAGCTGGGTATCACAGGGTTTGCCCGGATGCTGCATGAAGTACTTCATCAACTGGGTTTCCTTGGGAGACAGCCGCACGGCACTTTTGCTGGACAGTTCCCCTTCGGCGCAGTTCAGCGTCACACTGCCCGCCTGGAGCATATCCCGGTTGAAATCCTCCTGCCGCCGGGCCAGGCTGCGCAGCCTGGCCAGCAGTTCGCCCATGGCAAAGGGCTTCGTCAGATAATCGTCCGCACCGGCATCCAGGCCGGTAATCCGGTCGTCCACTTCCGCCTTGGCCGTAAGCATGATCACCGGAGTCCGGTCCCCTTCTTTCCGCAGTTCTGTCAAAGCGGTTATTCCGTCCTTTACTGGCATCATGATGTCGAAGATCATGGCATCGTAAATGTTCTGACGGGCCTTATCCACAGCCGCCTGGCCGTCATACACGGCGTCCACCTGGTAACCGCTGTGTTCCAGCACAGCCACCAGAGCCATGGACATGGGTTTTTCGTCTTCTGCAAGCAGGATTTTCATAAAGGGATGGCTCCTTTCCTCAGGCTTCCCGGATCAGTTTCCGGATGGTTTCCATGGAGAGATCGCAGGCGGCCAGTTCGTCGGCGCACCGTTTCAATTCCCGGCCGATCAGTTCCGGATTTTTGATTTCGTGTTTGTACTTCATTTCGTGTTCCAAACTGGCCCAGGAATCCATGGCAATGGTACGCAGCTGGATTTCCGCATAGAAAATGCCCGGCACATGGCCTGCCACATCGGCAAAAGGCATCTCCAGCCGCAGGATCATGTGATACGACCGATAGCCGTTGGGTTTTACGTTGTGGATGTAGTCCTTTTCCTGGATGATGGTGCAGCCGGGAATCTGACGGATATCCGCGATATTCCGTTCAATATCGCTCAAAAAGCGGCAAACGATCCGCAGGCCGATGGCATCATGGATGGTATGCAGCGCCGAAGCCGCATCCACCGGCAGCTTCTTTCGCCGGCATTTCTCTTCCATGCTGTCCACGCCTTTTATCCGGTAAATCAGGTGCTCATAGGCACTCTGACCGGTTTTCTGCTTTTCAGTTTCGTTGTACTGTTCGATGCCCCCGACCAGGCGCTGCATGACCTGTTCCAGAACTGGCCGCCAGGCTGCGTAGGTATTGTCCGGATATTCGTTCACAGCGTTTCCTCCTTTGGCAATCAGTGAACCCGCTCGTTGGTATCCATATTGTAACATAGGATTGTGGAATTTGAGTGAAAAAAGAAAAGAGCACAAAAAAAGGACCTGTCCCCAGGAAACAGGTCCTTTCTTCCAGTTATTGTCCGGCCCCATAGCCGTTGCCAATCCGTGCTGCCAGCCTCTTCCTGGCCTTCTGATACAACAGCTCACCCTGCACGTCCGGTTCGCTGGAGTGAGCCGTCACCGCCACGAAATCCATGGTGACCTCATTGCCTCTTACCCGGTGGATACCGTCCAGATCTTCCACGATTTCTCTGGCTCTCCGTTCCATTTCCTGGAGATTCTCACTTTCCAGGATCACCCCGTACCGGGATTCTCCCAGCCGGGCCAGCACTGCCCGGTTACCGAACTGATCCCGCAGGCAGTCCGCCTGTTTCCGCAGCACTTTCTGGTTCATCTCTTCACCAAAGCTGTCCAGGATCCGCCGGCTCTGCAGGTTCTGGCACAGGATCACCCCGTACCCCTGCTTCTGATTGCACCACCGTTCCTCGTAGTTCAGCAGGGCATCCGCAAATCCATGCTGGTTCATAAGCCCGGTCACCGGGTCCAGGCAGGACTGGTGCAGCATGGCATCCATCCGCTGCCGCCAGTCATCCACATCGTAGAACAGACCCATGAGCCCCACGATCTGTCCGTGGTCGTATACGGGCCATTTGCTGGCAGAAACATGCCGTATCCGTCCCTTGATGATGCATTCACCGTCCACATCCCAGAAGCTGCAGCCCTCTTCCAGAACAGCCCACTCGTCCTCCCGGAACCGGTCTCCATCCACATACCAGCCCATGTCCTCGTCCGTCTTGCCCAGGATGTCCTCCAATGAAGTGATTCCGTATACGTCCAGGAAGGATTGGGAAGCCCCCAGGAACCGCCGTTTCCGGTCTTTCCAGAAATAATAAAGCGCTGTGCTGCGCATGAGCTGATTCCACAGCACCGCATCCGGAATCGTCCGGTCCGTCAGCATCACCGGTTCCGCCGGCCGCTGGCTGTCTCCGTAGGGAATGCTCCGGAGGGTGATCAGGGCCTGGTTCCCGTCACTTTCTGCCACCTGCATGATGGCCACTTCCTTCCACCCGAAGCTGCCATCCTTGTTCCGCACCCGAAAGCGGTCGGCCAGCAGGCCTTTTGGGCTATTCTTCAGCCGTTGCTGCTGTGTAGCAAAATCCATGAACATCCGGTACCGCTCCCAATCCTCCCGCAGCACCCATTCTGAAGTAAACTTTTCCGTCAGGGCAGGCAGATTGTTCAGATAGGACCGCAGCGACCAGTACTGGGAGTTATGGCTAAACAGAGGTTCCATATGTCCCTTCGTATAATCCACCAGATCGATGGAATCATAGAAATAGTACAGGGTTCGCAGACTTTTGTCCAGTTTCACCTGTTCCAGCCGTTCCGTGTTCCGGGTGATATTTTCCGTTTTCAGCTGGTACAGACTCCGTCCATCCATTTCCGCCAAAAAACGGCCCTGGATCTTGATGTAGTCGCTGCCGCTGGAATAGAAAAAGCTGTCTGTTTCCTTCTGTTTCCGCAGCATGGCCAAAAATCCCAGGAAATCCTGATAAAGATTCTTTTTCACCTTCTCGTGAAACTCCTGTTTCGCAGACGCATGGATGGGATCGTCCAGAGAACTCATCAGTTCCTCATAGGCAGCATTGCTGTGGAGCAGGGTACATTTTTCCCCGTCATATTCCAGCAGGGCGAGAGGCTGGCTGCTCTCCCGGACGGCATTGCCGGCCGCATCATAATAATAACGCCAGCGCCGGCTTTCAATGATGCGCCCCTGGCTTTCCATCTTTTTCATGACCTGTTCCCAGGGCAGAGGCTGGCTGAACAGAAAGCCCTGGGCCCTGTCGCAGCCGATTTCCCGCAGGAATTCCAGCTGTTTCTCTGTTTCCACCCCTTCAGCCAGGGTATGCATATGCAGCCGTTTGGCCATATTGATCAACGTGACGATGATCTGCCGGGATTTTTTCGTAAAATGATGCAGGAATTCCATATCCAGCTTCAGCAGATCTACATCCACCTGATTCAAGATGTTCAGCGAAGAATATCCGCTGCCGAAATCATCCATCCACACATCGTAGCCGCTGCTCCGCAGCAGGTTTATCACCGGTATGACCCTGTTTCCCGTCTGGGCGATGATGCTTTCCGTAATCTCGATGCGCAGCAGATCCCGGGGAATATCGTACTTGCGGCGCATATTCTCGATGGCGGCAAACACATCCATCGCATCGAAGTCCAGCCGGGACAGGTTGAAGGAAACGGGCAGCATGGGGTGCCCCGTATCGATCCAGCAGCGCAGAGACCGGCAAATCAATTCCAGCATATGCATATCCAGTTTATGGATCAGGCGTGCTTTCTCCAGCACCGGGATGAACCGGCCCGGAGGCAGCAGGCCGTAAACCGGGTCGTTCCACCGTGCCAGGCCTTCAAAGGCACAAATGTTGCCGGTAAAAGTCCGCACCACCGGCTGCACATACAGTTCAATCCAGTGCTTGTTCAGTGCTTCCGCAAAATGAGAAAGAATATATTGTTTAAAATCATTTTGTTGCATTTCAGGAGTCCGCAAAGAGACCCACCTTCTTCTATAAATATCTTGAAACACGAATTTTTTATATAAAAATTTACTTATCCAGTATGACTATAACACAAAAGATTCGATTTCGAAAGAATAAAACTTGTTATATTTTACTGTAAAGACTGCCCTTTACTCATTAGATCCGTGGTCTAACAAGCAGAGGGCAGGTCATAAAGAACAGGTTCTTTCTATATTATTATATTCTCTCGTTCTTTTTCCATGTCGTTTTCCATATCTCAATGGTAGCCGATCAACACAGCAATACTGATTGCCACGGATGCAATGGCCACCCAGATCAAAAACAGGGGAATCTGGAACTTCAGCCAGCGGTCAAACGGTACACCGGCAATGGCCAGCGAAGCGACCAGAGAGCTGCTGACCGGGAAAATGGTATTGGACAGCCCGTCTCCATACTGATAAGCCAGGACTGCTACCTGTCTGGTCAATCCGACAATATCAGCCATCGGAGTCATGATGGGCATGACAATGGCCGCCTGTCCGCTGGCCGAGCAAACGAAGAAGTTGAACAGCAGATTGAACCAGAACATGCATACAGCAGCCCAGGGCCCACTCATATGGGATAAGGGGATGCTGACGGCATGGATGATGGTATGGATGATACGGCCATCCGCCATGATCAGGGAAATCCCGCTGGCAAATCCAATCAGCAATACGCCGTAGAGGACTTTCCGTGCCCCTTCCACAAAAGTTCTGGCAATCTGCGTACAGTTCATATGACCGACCCAGCCGCCCACAACAGCTACAAAGACCATAAAGGCAGCCATCATATCCTGTCCCCAGTGCTGGGTAATCGCTCCCCAAACAAACAGTCCGAAGCTGCCGAAGGTCAGCAGACAGATGACAGCATCCCGCCAATCCAGTTTGATTTTCTCAAAATCGACCTGAGGAGCATCCAGATCATCAAAGCCCCAGGCAGTCGTCCCCCACAGTACACTCTTCGTAGGATCTTTCCGTACCATGAAACAGTAAATCAGACTGTAGATAATGGAAACACCTACGATAATCGCAGAAACAACCATACGGAAGCCACTGCCGGACAGCAATGGCAGTTCTGCAATCTGCTGAGCCACCTGGACCGAATTGACGGACATGAAAGAAGACCCGAAGCCGGCAAATGTGCTCAGATAAATCACAGCCATGGCAAAGACCCGGTCCATCTTCATCTGGCTGGCAATGACCAGTCCCAGCGGGATAAAGGCAATCGTGGAATTGACCAGGGCTCCCGTGCTGCCCAGGAATCCGAACAAAGCCATGATGATAGGAATGATCAGCAAAACTTTGCTGTGCAGCCGGGCAATGACATAGGCAAAAAAATTCGACAGCCCTTTCGTTTCATTGACCACATGGAAGCAGCCGCAGATCAGGATTACATTCAAAATCATGGTTCCCTGTTTTTTCAGGCCATGGCTGAAGGCCAGTAAGAACTGGATGAGTGTAGTAGGCGTTTGTTTGACATAATGAAATGTAGAAGCATCCAGGACTTTCTTTCCTGTCACAGGATCCATTTTCATATGATAGACACCAGCTGGAATGATATACGTCAAGATCGCAGCAAAGATCATAATCCCTACAATAATCAGATAGGTATCCGGCAATTTGAATTTCGTTGCTTTTTTTGCCTGGATCAGGTGTTCCGGTTCTTTTATTTTTTTAGTTGCTTCCATACTGTTCCCTCCCCTTGGGTTTCAGTTGAGTTCCCCATTTCAATGGATGCAGATCATATGATTTCCCGCATCCTTTCACAAAATATATTTGTCATACTCGTTTTCACAGGGATTTCCCCAGCTCATCCAGGCATACCCTTTCTCCAGGTTATAAATCATGGATGCAATGGTAATCAGATTCTTTTCTTTTAAATGATTGCAGATGGAACCAGGATACCCATAATGATCTCTCAGGCAATCCATGAGATATTCTTCCGTAATATCCCCCTTCCTTTTCTTCAGCAGTTCCAGCATCCTCTGCCCGCGAAAATGACGGGCATGATAGGGATCTGCCGGCGTAAACCGGTCGATGGCCGGATTGCAGACAAAATCATTGCCCTTTCCGATGAGTCCCTGCGCCGGTTCAATCACATACGTTTCAAGAGGATTGGTTTCATAAACAATACCCTCCCCTTCTTTGCTGGCCAGCACATAATTCAAAGATACTTTGGGACGGAACCCTTCAATCACTTTCCGGGCTTCCGCAAAACTGTGGCACTGCAAAACCCTGCGCCGGATAAAGTTGGTGGGAATACACAAGCCCCTCCGGTCTTCTGTAGAAAGCAGAGTGGACGCATTCAGGGAAATCCCGGCGGTGTTCATGCCGTTGCGGATCAGCTGCCCCGGTTCAGACAGCCCGACGATCCGGTTTCCATTGCCTTCATCAATATGGAGTACGTACAGTTCTTCCTTGACAAAAGCCCCTTTGTCCCAATTTTGCCCGCTCAGCGTACAGTGATTGCGGGTGGCTTCCGGCAAGGCAACAAAACAGGTACATTCCCCATTTTTTACGATATCCTCAGGAGACTCTTTTTTGAATTTCAGCAGTTCATAGCGGAGGTTCAGGACCATGATCACATCCAGCGGTTGTTGAGAACCTGCCGCAAGGCCCCTTGCTTCCTGCATCAAATCCGGCATTTCCTGTTCCAGGAACGGAATGAACTGGTGTGCCATGGAAAGGGCTTCTTCCCAGGTGTAGCCTTTTTTCGCAAAACTTTCTTTATATCCATTACAAATCCGTACGATCCGATCTGCGGTCTGCTCCCCATGCTGCCGTCCCCGCTCAAAAGGATCCTGTCCTTTGATATAAATTTCTTGAAACCGTCCCATAGAAAATTTCTCCTTTGCTGCTTGCATTTTCTTATTTTTATCATACGAGTATTCAGTCTATAAATCAAATAGTATAATTTTCATATTTTTATTAGCTATATCTTATTTTTTATTGTATTTTTATATTTTCTCCATTACAATAAAAGCAGGAGGCGAAATTTCATGGAAAGCCGAAAATTAGAATACCTGTTAAAAATCGCAGAAACAGGTTCTGTCACAGAAGCCGCCAGGCAATTGTTCATTACCCAGCCGGCCTTAAGCCAGACCATCCGTTATTTTGAGCAGCAGTATAGCATCAAAATCTTTAAAAAACATGCCGGGGCCATGCAGCTGACCGAAAAAGGAAAAGTACTGGTAGAAGCAGCCAGAAAACAGTTCTTTATCGAAAAAAATATGTGCCAGCAGCTGCAGGAAATGAATGAAGAGGTTTCCGGTGACTTGACCATTGGTCTTTCTCCCAATCGTTCTCTCCAGTTCCTGCCTGTCCTTATGCCGAAGCTCCAGAAAAAATTTCCCCACGTACGATTGGTCGTCAATACCCGCTCTTCTGCAGGATTTGAGAACCTTGTATATCAAGGAAAACTGGATTTTGCTCTGGTAATGGAACTGGCCGATATGGAACCGGCTGTACGCAGTGAACTGGTCTTCCAGCCACTTTTTTCCTATAACACTCTGCTCATGGCACCTCCCAATCATCCTCTGGCCAGGGAAGCTGAAGCAGAATTCGACTGGCGGAAGCGCCGTCCCGTCAGCCTGGAGGAAGTACGGGATCAGCCGTTTATCTGTACGCCTCAATTCCCCCGTTCCCGCAAATGGAATGATTCCGTGTACAGCGCCTATGGTTTCAAGCCAAAAGAAGCCGTTATCATTTCCGGAGGATTTACAGTATACAGCCTGGTCCAGGCAGGCATCGGCTTTGCACTGACCCAGGATTCCACTGCCTTTGCCCTGAAGAAAGGGGCTTTTTTCAAATTGGATAAAGGAGATTTTCCAACTCGCCTGTGCATCATCTATCGCAAAGACAAATACCTGTCCAGGCCCATGGAATTTTTCATCAATCTGATCCAGGAATATTCCCGCTCTGGATACTGGCGTAGTTTATAAGTAATAAATTATTTTTTAATCTATAATTTGTAATTTGATTTATATTTTATTTTCTTCCTATAATAAAAGCATAGCTGATACAGGTAGGGAGGAGAATAAAATGCGTCCGGCAGCAGAAAATATTGCTTTTGAAGTAGTAATCGATTGTTTCAGTTCCTTCTTGATCGGAGTTTCCATTGTTTTTGCCCAACAGGCCAATTTTGCCCCTGGAGGGATTACTGGTATGGGATTGATTCTCAATCTGCTTACGGGCTGGCCCATCGGTCAGCTGATTCTCATGCTCAACGTACCCATCGGATTCGCTGCCTGTCGGTATCTGGGAAGGGACTTTTTCCTGAGATCCATCAAAACCATGGTCATCAGTTCCTTTTTCATTGATTTTGTTGCCATCCATCTGCCGGTTTTCCAGGGAGGCCGCTTGATTGCAAGCATATTGTCCGGCATTTTCGCCGGTCTTGGTTTTGCGCTGATCTATTTACAGAACTCCTCCACAGGAGGCAGTGATTTCCTGATCCTGGCGTTCAAGAAAAAAGAACCTTCCCTGTCCATCGGCCAGATTACCTGTCTGCTGGATGGACTGGTCATCCTTGGCGCCGCTTTTATTTACAAAGAACTGATTACCATCTGGTATGGAATTGTTTACACTGCCACCAGTTCTTTCGTGATTGATATTGTCATGAAAGGAATCATCACCTGTCCTCCGAACCATCCTTTTCGATTTCTCGTTGCTGATTACAGAGATTGATTTTTCTCCCATATTTCAGTCCATGCACCCCCTTATGGGGTGCGACCAGCCCCATTATTCGTCCCATCTCCACTATAGATATTTCAATCCACAGCTCCCACATGGATGATCTTACTTTGATATTTATTGGTTCTATAATAAATGTTGGGGTCTTGTGGACTTCCTGTTCACAAGACCCCTATGTTTTATATAAAATAAGACATACCTAAACTGAATTTCAACTCAACCACCACGAAGAACTGAAAGGAGCATAGATATGTCTCGTTA
>NZ_JBNMIU010000029.1:0-27049 GCF_050873445.1 Acidaminococcus sp.
ACTTTAAACGATTTCGAGGAAGGATATTACTGTTGTCTAAGGTAAAACTAAATTAAAGATGGACGTAAGCAAAAATGCTCACGTCCATGAATGGTGGATGATTTGAAATTCGCCCCAACATTTGACAAAGAACCAAAAAAGAACTTCCCTTCTCTTGAACCCATTATGGATTCAAGAGGAAGGAAGTTCGCATGGTGAAGGTTTGGTGGGCCCACTTGGATTCGAACCAAGGACCAACCGGTTATGAGCCGGGGGCTCTACCGCTGAGCTATAGGCCCAATGTAAGAATTATATAACAGAAAGCAAATCCCTGTCAATTATTCCAGGAATTCCTTCAGCGGTTTGCTCCGCTTCGGGCTCCGCAATTTGCGCAGGGCCTTGGCTTCGATCTGCCGGATCCGTTCCCGGGTGACCCCGAAATACTGACCCACTTCCTCCAGGGTACGGGTCCGCCCGTCCAGCAGGCCGAACCGCAGTTCCAGCACCCGCCGTTCCCGGGCGCTCAGGTGTTCCTGCAGTACCTTCCCCAGCTGTTCCTGCAGCAGGGTATAGGAAGCAGCATCCGCCGGAGACGGTGCCTCCTGGTCTTCGATGAAGTCGCCCAGATGAGAGTCTTCTTCTTCACCGATAGGAGTTTCCAGGGATACCGGTTCCTGAGCGATTTTCTGGATCTCCCGCACCCGTTCCACAGGCACATCCATTTCCTTGGCAATTTCTTCCGGAGTCGGTTCCCGGCCCAGTTCCTGCAGCAGCTGGCGGGATACCCGCACCAGCTTGTTGATGGTTTCCACCATGTGCACCGGAATCCGGATGGTCCGGGCCTGGTCAGCAATGGCACGAGTAATGGCCTGCCGGATCCACCAGGTGGCGTACGTACTGAACTTGAAGCCCTTATTATAATCAAATTTCTCTACGGCCTTGATCAGCCCCAGATTTCCTTCCTGGATCAGATCCAGGAACAGCATCCCACGGCCCACATACCGTTTGGCAATGCTGACTACCAGGCGCAGGTTAGCTTCAGACAGGCATTTCTTGGCGTTATCTCCGCAGAATTCCATGCGGTGGAGTAAGCGGGTGAACTTCTTCTTGTCTTCCTCGATCTGCTTCTGGATTTCCTCGTCCGCCTTTTGATGAGCGGCCTTGTCCTCGATCACCGTGAACAGTTCCTGCAGAGTCCCCAGGTAGCTCTTGTCAGCTTCCTCGCCCTTGGGGATATCCACTGTCTTCACGTTGTGCATCACTTTGTATTTGTTTTCCTGGAGCAGCCGGTTCAGCCGCTTCTTTTCATCCATGGTAAACGCAGTGATCAGATCCTGATACTGGTCATGGTCCAGCACATGGTCCGTGTTGGCCAGCATCTGGGCCCGCTTGTAGGCCAGCGAAACACTGCGGTTATCCACCCATACGCTTTCCCTGGTCAGCAAATCATTGGCCTGCTCCAGCAGTTTGCCCACGGACAGCCGTTTGTTCACCGGTTCGAATTCTCCGTCAGGTTTGTCCCCCTTCAGAATAGCCTTGGCCTGGTTCCCCTTATCGGCCCGTTTGGCCAGTTTGATTTCATCATCCCCGGCCAGCAGAGGCACCCGGCCGATTTCCTTCAGGTACATGCGGACAGGATCGTCTACGATGACCCCTTCCGGAACGGACAGGTTGGCCAGTTCCGATTCGTCCACTTTCAGTTCATCTTCATCGATGTTGTCCGGTTCTTCGTCTTCAGAACCATCATCGACCACTTCAATGTTCTTTTCAGCCAGTTTGGAATAGATGGCATCCATTTGATCCACAGATACATCATCTACATTCTGCAGCCGGTCCTGGATCTCTTTATAGGTGAGAACGCCGTGGTTCTTTTTGGCCAGCGCTTCAAACTCGGCTAAATACTCCGCCGCGGTCTTGGGCTTATCCTTTTTACTCGTCTTGCTCCTGCTCTTCGTTGCTGAACCCGCCTTTCCCGTGGTTTTTGCCGCCTTCTTCTTTTTTGGAACAGCCTTGGCCTTACCCGCCGTAGTGGTTTTCGCCTCACTCTGTCCTTCTTTCGATGTCACGCTCTGAGACACCTGCGGCTCCAATTCTTTCTTTGCTTTTTCAGTCATTGGGGCGTTCCCTCCTTTCTATCAAATGAGAAAAATCATCCACACCCGTCATTGGACCAGTCTGGTTAATTTCCCTATCTCCATTTTTATTCGCCGACATTCCTCTAATTCCTGCAAAAATTTTTCATTGCCCTCTTTTTCATACTTTTCCGCCAGCTGGCTGTGTTTTTCATATTCCTTATCCAGAGCTGCCACCTGCAGTCGGCTCAAACAGTCCGTCAGGATGGAAGGCAGTGTATCCGGCTCTACATTCAGGCTCAGGATCCGGGTCAGCTCGGACTGGGCCTCCTGTCCCAATCCGGCGAACAGATCCCTGGGATCCTGCAGTGTTCCCTGCTGCACAGCCTGAAGAAACACCCGGAAGATTTCCTGCCGAGCCGCCGTAGTAAAAGCCTCCAGGCTGGCAATGCCCTCCTGCCCCGGCTGGGGCGGGATGCCCTCCAAAAAAGCCCGCAGCACCAGCCGTTCGGCCTGTTCCGTAGGGCTGGTCAGCTTTACCTGCTTCTGGGTCAGCCATTCCGGATTGAAAGGCTTCTTTCCCTCACCCTGATGGGTCAGCTTCCGGTATTCGCTCTGGATCAGTCCCTCATCGATGGAAAGCCGCCGGGCCAGATCCCGGATACGTTCGCCCACTTCCACATCACTGGAGCAGTCCAGGAAAAAGGGCAGTACCCTGGCCACTGCTTCCACCTTGCCTCCCAGGGTCTCCGTATCACAGGCTGCCAGGGTGGTGTCCACCTGATAATCCATGCCGGGTCTGGCGTTCTTCAGCAGTTCTTCGAAAGCTTCCCGGCCCTCCTTCTGGATGAATTCATCCGGATCCTTGCCGTCAGTCACATGCATCACCCGGCATTTCAGCCCGGCCCGCAGTGCCAGAGGGATGGATCGCATGGCCGCTGCCCGGCCGGCCCGGTCGCTGTCGAAGCAGAACACCACTTCCGGGGCCAGTCGTTTCAGCAGCGCCGCCTGGTGCCCGGTGAACGCTGTACCCATGGAAGCCACTGCCCAGTCAATACCGGCCGCATGGAGACTGATAGCGTCCATATGGCCCTCCACGATCAGAGCCTGCTGCCGCTTCCGGATGGCCGGGGCTGCCCGGTCCAGACCGAACAGCAGGTTTCCCTTATGGAACCAGGCCGTTTCCCCTGTATTCATGTACTTGGCCGGTGAAGCATCCTTATTCAGGATCCGGCCAGTAAAACCTACCACTTTGCCCCGTGGATTCCGGATAGGAATCATAATCCGCTCCCGGAATTTATCATAGACGCCGCTGGTCTTCCGCCGATTCACCAGTCCAGCCTTCAGCAGCACCTCATCCTTCACGCCCCGTCCTTCCAGGGCCCGGGCCAGAGTAGTAAAATCCGGCGGAGCCATGCCCAGGCCGAAGGAATCAATTATATCCCGGCCGATACCCCGGCCGGCCAGGTACTGGATACCCATCTGCCCGTAATGGGTATTCACCAGGCAGGAATGGAAAAACCGGGCCGCCAGGTCATTGGCCTCCAGTACTTCCTTTGTCTCCTTTTCCCGGGCAATCTCCTGGGCAGTCTTGGCCCTTTCCGGCACCGGGATGCCATATTTGCCTGCCAGCTGTTTCAAGGCTTCGGGAAAAGTCAGGTTATCCCGTTTCATCACATAGGAAAACACATCGCCCCCGGCTCCACAGCCGAAGCAGTGGAACAGACCCTTGGCCGGATCCACTGTAAACGAAGGAGTCTTCTCCCCATGGAACGGACAACAGCCCCAATACCGGCTGCCCTTCCGCTTCAGGTTCACAGTTTCCGAAACGATACTCACCAGATCGGCTGCCTGACGCACCTGCTCTTTGAAATTGGCGAATTTCTCTTTCATGTCATCCATGGGGTTCATCCTGTTCTTTCTGCAATATTATTCTTATTCGACGAAAAAGAGGAAATTCCTGCTTTTACAGGGATTTCCTCTTGACAAGGCAAAAAAACTCCGTTTTCAGGATTCGTAATCGAACCGTTTCCGCAGATATTCCAGGATCAGACTGGCGGTTTCCTCGATGGCCCGGTTGGACACATTGATGATCATGCAATGGAGCTGCTGCATGATGGCCCGGGCGTATTCCAGTTCCTCCTGGATCCGGTGGATATCCGCATAGTTAGCGCCATCAGTGAGGCCCATGGCTTTCAGCCGGGCAGAACGGATCTCGTTCAGCTTGAAGGGATCGATCAGCAGGCCGATGATCCGGCTGGAAGGAACCTTGAACAGTTCTTCCGGCGGTGGAATCTCCGGCACCAGAGGAACGTTGGCCACCTTCAGCTGTTTATTGGCCAGGTACATGGACAGCGGCGTCTTAGAAGTCCGGGATACCCCGATGATCACCAGATCAGCCTTGGCCAGGCCCCAGGGGTTCTTTCCGTCATCGTACTTGATGGCGAATTCCACCGCCGCTACCCGTTTGAAGTATTCATGGTCCAGGGCATGGATCAGGCCGGGCTGGTTCTTGGGCAACAAGCCAGAAGTCTTTTCGATGGCTTTCAACACAGGGCCCAGGATGTCCACCACTTCCACATCCAGTTCGATGGCTTTCTGTGCCACCGCTTCCCGCATTTCCGGGGAAACGATGGTGTAGCACACAATCGCATTCTGTTCCTTGGCTTCCGTCAGGATCTTGTTGATCTGCTCCACACTCTTCACGTAAGGTACCCGGATGATATCGAATTTCTCCTGGACGAACTGGCTGGTGGTGGCTTTCACCACCGATTCCGACGTTTCGCCGATGGAGTCTGAAATGGCATAGATAATCGGTGCTTTAGCTATGATAGGTTCCTCCCTTCCCTTCTGCCAGCTCTACCAGAAGACGGGTAAAGTTGGTCTTGGTCACCCGGCCCAGCAGCTGCAGTTTGCGGGGATCATCCCCCACCTGGCGCACTACGGGCAGGCAGTCGATTTCGCTGTCCATGAGCCGCCGGGCTGCCGAGGCAGCCGGTTCCTCCGGAACGGCTGTGACGATTTTGCTGAACGGCGTCATCACCATGGCCACAGGCAGCTGATGCAGATCCGAACCGGGAGTAATGGCTGCCTTCAGCAGGTCTTTCCGGGAAACCACCCCGTAGAGCAGACCTTCCGGTCCTTCCACCACGAACACCGTACCCACATCTTCCAGGAACATGGTGATAGCGGCGTCATAAGCACTTTTGTCGCTGCTGACCACAATGGGGACGCTTTTGATGTCTTCCACCGTAATGGAGGACAGTTCCTCCTGGAGCAGGCCCAGGGTGTTCTTGCCAGTATAGAAATAGCCCACCCGGGGCCGGGCATCCAGGATGCCGCTCATGGTCAGGATGGCCAGGTCGGACCGGAGAGCGGCCCGGCTGAGCCCCAGTTCCCGGGCAATGGTTTCTCCCGCCACAGGACCTTCCTGACGCACGATTTCAGCGATTTTCCGTTGTCTTTCACTCAGAGGAATGGGACTCATCTCCCTTCCGAAAGATTCTGTTTCCATTATAAAAGAAAAGGGGCTTCCATGCAAGGAGCCCCTTTTTTGCAACAATTACCAGGCAAGTTCGGCGTCATTTAGGTTCCGTCCCCGTCCGGTGAGCTTATCCAGGATCAGCCGCTGTTCCACCTGGGCCACCATTTTTTTGGTGAACTTCACTGCATCCGGGTTCACGGACATGCTGTCGATGCCGCTCTGCACCAGGAAGGCGGCGAAATCCGGGTACACACTGGCGGCCTGGCCACACAGGGAAACGGTCTTGCCGTCTTTGTGGGCCACTTCGATCAGATGACGGATGGCCCGGCGCACGGCCAGGTTCCGTTCATCGAACAGATGGGCAATGCCGTCGTTGTTCCGGTCACAGCCCAGGATCAGCATGGTCAGATCGTTGGAACCGATGGAATATCCATCCACAAACTGATTGAACTGGTCAGCCAGGATGATATTTGCCGGAATCTCTGCCATGAGCCATACCTTGAAGTCAGGTCCTCTGTGCAGTCCTTCTTCCGCCATGATTTCCACCACTTTCCGGGCTTCGTCCACCGTGCGGCAGAAGGGAATCATCACGTTCAGGTTCTTCAGGCCGTATTCTTCCCGCACCTTCCGTACAGCTTTGCATTCCAGCCGGAAAGCTTCCGTATATTTGGGATCATAGTACCGGGAAGCACCTCTCCAGCCCAGCAGGTCACTGGGTTCATGGGGTTCGAATTCCTCCCCGCCCTTCAAGTCACGGTATTCCGTGGATTTGAAATCGCTGAACCGCAGAGTAACCGGCCGGGGTGCCATAGCTGCGCACACCTTGCGGAACCCTTCTGCCAGCATATCCACCACTTTTTCCGGATGACCGGTCTTGATCAGATACAGAGGATGTTCATGGATATAAGTGGTCCAGATGAATTCTTCCCGCATAAGGCCGATACCATCGCAGGGCAATTTGCTGTATTTCTCAGCCAGATCCGGATCACCCAGGTTCATGTAGATTTTGGTACCCGTCACCGGGAAAGTTTCCTGAGCCACCACGGCAGCAGCCTGTGGAGCTGCAGCGGCTTCCGCCTTCTTCACCTGCAGGTTTCCGGCGAACACTACACCATTGGAAGCATCCACGGTGATTTCTTCCCCGTTCTTCAGCACGGAGGTGGCAGCCTTGCCCTGGCTCTTGGTCCCTACGATGCAGGGGATGCCCAGTTCCCGGCTGACGATGGAAGCGTGGCAGGTCATGCCGCCGCTGTCGGTGACAATGGCCTGGGCCTTCTTCATGGCCGGCACCCAGTCAGGAGCTGTCATTTCAGTGACCAGGATCTCCCCGTCCTGGAATTCATCGATGTCCTTCGGATCCGCAATCACATGGACCTTGCCATAGCCCATGCCCGGGCTGGCCGGCAGGCCTTTCAGGAGGACCTTGGCATTCTCTGCACTCTGCTGGGGCTCCTTCACAGTCTCCGCCTTCTTTTCCTTGTTTCTCCGGGACCATACCGTTTCCGGACGAGCCTGGAGGATCCAGATTTTTCCATCCCGTTCGTCAATGCCCCATTCCATATCCATGTAGCAGCCATAATGGGCTTCGATTTTCTTGGCATACCCGGCCAGTTCCATGATCTGCTGGTTGGTCAGAGTCTGGCGTTTCCGGTCCGCTTCCGGCACCGGCATTTCTTCCGTATCGCCGCCCTGTTTGCGGACCAGCATTACATCCTGTTCGTTCACGGTGGCAGACAGGATCTTCATGTCGTCCTTGGAAACGATGTAGGTATCCGGCGTCACTACGCCACCGACTACGTATTCGCCCAGGCCCCATGCCCCTTCAATCATGATGTTCTTATCATCCCCATTGGCTACATTCACGGTGAACATAACACCGGCAGCCTTGGAGAACACCATCATTTGCACCACCGCCGACAAAGCCAGGGACAGATGATCATAGCCCTGTTTTTCCCGGTAGTACACGGCTCTGTCAGTGAAACAGGAAGCGTAGCATTCCTTCACTTTGGCGATGACCTGATCGGCGCCCTGCACGTTCAGATAGGTATCCTGCTGGCCGGCAAAACTGGCATCCGGCAGATCTTCAGCGGTAGCACTGGAACGTACGGCCACGTAAGGAGCCTTTTCTCCCATTTTCCCGGCCAGTTCCGCATAAGCCTTGCGGATAGCATCCTGGAGATCCTGGGGCATTTCCTGTTCCATGATGGCGGCCCGCAGCTGTGCGCAGACACTGCTCAGCTGGTCATTGTCGTCCACATTGGTCAAGCTGGCCAGCAGACTGCGCATCCGCTCTTCCAGACCAGTAGCCTTAATGAAGTACCGGTAGGCGTAAGCCGTAGTAGCGAATCCATAAGGCACGGGCACGTCAGTCTTGGAGGTCATTTCGCCCAGAGAGGAGGATTTTCCTCCTACGATGTCCACGTCTTTCCGTTCCAGCTGTTCGAACCACAGCAGGTATGCTTTGGATTTATCCATTGTCATCGCTCCTTTTATTGCACACTATTCGTGAGTAGTTCCTTAATATAGTGTATACTATATCACTATATTGTGCGTTATTCAAGAGAATACAATAAAAAAAAGAGTGTGAAAGATGATTGCACACTCCCTTTCAAGGATTACTCTTTCCCCGGTGCTTCCGGATGGGCGAAGGCCCTGCCCACGGTCTTTGCAGCCACCAGGTACGTATGGTTCATGGCATCGAACACCAGGGGCCGCAGCTTGGCCGGATCCACCCTGCCGTCAGTAAGCACGCTCTCATCGGCGCTCATATTCACGATTTCGCCCACCAGCCGTTCGTTTTTCTCATCATAGCTTTTCACTCTGCATTCCAGCACCACGGGCAGTTCCGCAATGATGGGAGCATTCACCCGGCTGGATTTTTCCACATGGAAACCGGCCCTGGACACTTTATCCGGCACTTTGTTCCCGGAAACCATGCCCACATAATCGCAGGCAGCCAGCTGGTCTTCTGTAGCCATACTCACGGTAAAGGCCCCGTTCTTCTTTAAGTTGGCTACAGTCTTATGGGTGCGGGCCAGACAGAAAGAAATCTCCGTATCGTTGGAAATCCCGCCCCAGGCCGCATTCATGACATCCGGATTCCCATTTTCATCATAGGTTCCGATCATATACACCGGCTGCGGATACGTCACCGGTTTGGCACCAAAATCTTTACGCATGGATATCACCCTCCTTATCCTTTCATTATACGAAATGCTGTCAACCCCGTCGGCGCAGCAGCCACAGAAAATAAGGTGCCCCGAAGAGAGCCGTGACAATGCCCACCCGGATCTCACCTCCCGGCAGCAGGGCCCGTCCCAGGCTGTCACACAACACCAGGAACAGAGCGCCGCCCAAAGCACTCAGAGGCAACAGGCTCCGATGGTCAGGACCTGTTAAAAGCCGCAGCATATGGGGGATGATGAGCCCCACGAACCCGATATTCCCGCCGGCACATACAGCCAGGCCCATGAGCAGAGAAATCCAGCCCATCACCAGTTTCCGCCAGTGCGGGGCATCCAGCCCCAGAGAAAGAGCCTGTTCCTCTCCCAAGCTCAGCAGGTTCAGCGGCCGACCCCACAGACAGAGGACGATAAGCACCATCAACAGCAGAGGCAGCAGGATTGCTGCCTGCTGCCAGGTGCCCACCCCCAGATTTCCCAATGTCCAGAAAAAGTACTGACGCATGACAGCATCGGGAGCAAAGCTCAGAAGCCCTGCTGTCAAGGCCCCGCAGAACAGGCTGACAGCCACCCCGGCCAGGAGCAGTCTCACCCGTTCATTGCTGTCCTCGCCCCGGCCCAGCAGTCCCACCAAAAATGAAGCCAGCGCTGCCCCGGCAAAAGCACCCAAAGGCAGGAACAGGTAATTCACAGCCGGTAGTCCGGTGAGCAGCAGAAGCACCGCACCCAGGGAAGCTCCGCCGGAAACCCCCAGGATGCCCGGATCAGCCAGGGGATTGCCGAAAAGGCCCTGGAGGCCCGCCCCAGAAGCCGAAAGAGCCGCCCCCGTGCCAAGGCCCAGCAGCAGCCGGGGCAGGCGCAGGTTCCACAGGACATTCTGCTCCAGGGGCGTCAGATTGCCGCCAATGAGATGGGTCAGGGGTACAGGTACCTGTCCGGTGCCCAGAGCCAGCAGGCACACAGGAGACAGCGCCGCCAGCAGGATGCCTGTGATTGTTCCCTTCTTCATATCTGCTCTCTCTCCTTCTCCATGAATTGAAAAAGGCTGCCGCAGATGCGACAGCCTTTTTTATGTTATGCAGTAACTTCCTCACGAACACTTGGCCCGCACGGGATTCCCACGTATAAACCTTGGTAGCGCCAACGAGAATCGAACTCGTGATTTCGCCTTGAGAGGGCGACGTCTTAGCCGCTTGACCATGGCGCCATGAACCTTGCAATAGGTTACTTAATTAGTATACGCTGACAGTGACCTGCTGTCAAGTTTTTTACGTCCGCCGTTTCTTCTGCACCAGGACCGTCACAAGTATGACCAGTGCCACGTCCGGCAAAGTGCAGCCGATGACCAGATCCACACAACACCTATAGAACAATTGAAGGGGTGTTGTAAGGCTGTCTTTTGCTATCTTTTCGATAAACTATACCCCCTTTTGGTTATACAGAAAGACGTTAAGAATCTAGTTTCCTGTGTTTCTATGTGTGATAGCAATGCAAAAAGACACCTAGAACACATGTCCTAAGTGTCTTAAAGTTTCCTATAATGAGTTGTAATGAAGCGCATGTTAAAGACTGCTCAAAGGCCGCCCCGGCGCTTCCCACAGGCACCCGTGGTACGCAAGGTTCCTTTTTTGTCTCCCCATAGCCATCTTCCCACAGATAAAAAAATGGCTCCGGGACTAGGGCTCGAACCCAGACTAGAAGATCCAGAATCTCCTGTGCTACCATTACACCATCCCGGAGTAATCTCTCGATTGTTTCTTGCTTCTCTCGAGAGCACTTCTATAGTATAACCGGGAAGTCGGTAAATTGCAACCCCTTTTTCAAAAAAAGTTGGATTTTTTTAGTCCAAAATTTTCTGGGGCACAAAATCTACGTAATCTCCGGAAACTAGCCGATAAAAGACTCCGTTGTGTTCTCCTTTGTAGCTGTCATCAAAAGTATTCTCCCCATGGCAATGGGCGTAAACCACCTGCTGGGCTCCATACTGTTCCGCCATGCGGGTAAAGATACTATCTTCCTCCAGAATATTGGTAGGAGGATAATGCAGGAACAGGATGAATTTCTTATATCCGGCTGCCCTGGCCTTTTCAAAAGATTCCTCCAGCCGCTGCGCTTCCCGTTTCACCAGTTTCCGTGCATGCTTCTCGGCTTCCTCATCCCAGCTGAGTACTTCACCGGTAAACCGGTTGATGAGAAACGGACCCTCAAATGTGAAGCCCTTGGTACCCACCAATGCATAGTCCCCGTAGGCAGCAAAGTTGTTCTGTAAAAAGAACAGCTTCCCGGCGTACCGCTGATTCAGCGTATCCGTTTTCTGGGCTTCCCAGAACATGTCATGGTTGCCCCGAAGCAAAACCTTCCGGCCGGGCAGGGCAGCAATGAACTCCAGATCTTTCTGGCACTGCGGCAGCTTCCGGCCCCAGGAATGGTCTCCCAGAAGGACCAGGATGTCGTCGGGTTTCACCAGTCGGCAGCAGTTCTTCCAGATTTTATCTTCATGATGGACCCACACCGGACCCATGGCATCCATACTCTTGTCAGGCCGCTGAAAAGCCAGGTGCAGGTCTCCCAGTGCATATAGAGCCATCGCCATCCACCTCCTTGGTTATATTACAGCACAACTCTGTACAGCCGGGAATCATTTTCCCATTTCTGACCATAATCCCGGAATGTTTTCCTGATATCCGGCCCTTTTCCGCTCACGGAGCAGTTTTGCCACCGGCAGAAGTTCTGGATCGGTAATTCGCTCCAGCAATTTCAATCTCCGAGGCGAAACAGCCTTCCGGGGATTACTGGACTGATAATCTTCCACACTCATATGCCAAAATGAAAAAGGGCCCTCATAACTTTTTTTCAAGTTTTGGGCTATGAGCAGCCCTTCCGGATCCAGATCTCCTGCATACAGGATGTGTATCCCTGCCTGCCCCATCAGTTTCAGCAACTGGAGCAGTGCCAGTCTGGGCTGACCATTCCCGCATATCACAGTTTTTCTTCCCCTGGCCAGCATGGCAAATACCGAAGGATTTTCCACCATATATGCCTGAAGTCCGAAGCACTGGACCTGCCGCCAGCCTGCCAGCACAAGGAGAGGGACCTGGACCGGTTCCCGAAGTTCCGTAAACCCGTCCATCCCTGGATGGGGCTTTCCGTTTCTATCCAAAGCCCGAAGGCCATACAAAGTGACTGCATTGGAAATTTCATCTACCAGCAGACCTCCCCGAAAAAGCAGCTGCTGCCGGCGTAAAGACACTGGCGAAGAATGCTGTTCTTTTTCTCCCTGCTGCGCTGCATACCAGGAAAGGATCTTTTCCAGATCGTGTCCCCCTTCCTGATCCCTGTCAAATCCATGAGGATTTCCTGTAAGCCGTGCTGCGAACAATGCCAAAGAGCAGTGCCCTTCTTTACGGGACGGCAGATTTTCCAGAATCTGGACAAACTGCTCCACCCGATCCTGGAATCGATTCTGTTTTCCCTGATTCCAGCTCCGTTTCAAAGCAGGATAAAAATCTTTCCCAGCCGGCTGCTCTCCCAGTATATCCGCTACCCACTGCTGCACCAGTAAATCTTTTGAACTCTGCTGCAATTTCTTCCAAAAATCCGTCCATGCCTGCTGCATTCTCTCCTGCTGTTCCCGACGGGAAATGGGCAATGTACCAAATCTTTGCTGCAGGATCTGTTCTGGAGCCACAGCAGCAAAACGGCTTTCTGCCAGCGCTCTGCTGAACTGTCTGGCAGATACCATGGCTTTTCTTTTCCCTTGATAATTTTTCTGCAGGAATCCTTCCAGAGCTTCCCGTTCCTCCGGATTCTGAAATGTTACCTGTACAGAGCCTCCAAAAGTCCCATAAGATTCCATTTTTTCATAAAACCCACGGAGCAGCCGATAAAAAACCGGACTCTCAGAAAAATAGGCCAGACATGCTTCTAGGGTTTTCATACGGTTTCATTCTCCCTGGCTGAATCCAGTACATGCCGCACTTTTCCATCCCAGCGATAGGCCATGACGCTGACAAATTTAGCATTATCGGGCCGGAGCAGCTGGTAAATGGCCAGCCCATCCACCGTATCACTGTCTCCCCAAAGTACCTGGGAATTGATGATAAAATTGAACTGGAATTCGCTCATCAATTTGAACATATCCCGGATGTTCCGCTGATCCACCCCGGCAAAAGCTTCGTCCAGTGCAATCAGCCGGGGTGCATCCTCCCGGGCTGCCTGATAACGGGCCACCACGGCCGAGAACAGAGGAACGTACATGGACATGGCTTTTTCCCCGCCGCTGAAGGTTCCAAACACACTGTTGATCAGTTCTCTCTGTTTTTCCCCGCTTTTTTGGGTAAACAATTGGAACTCGAACCATTTCCGATAATCCAATGCTTCCTTCATTACCTGGTAGAAGGTAATTTCACCTCCGCTGTCAGCGGCCTGTCGACGGGCCCTGGCTACTTTAGAACGGAAATGGGCATTCAGTTTCTGGGCTTCCTCCTCCCGCATGACCCGATAATCCTTTTTCAAAAGTTCCACCAGTTCAGCCGTATCCAATTCGTCTTCATTTTCTGCTGTACGGGCTCTCCAGCGCAGATGCAGCCGCAGACCGCTGGAAGTATCCATTCGCCCCATGAGCTGGTTCATCTGATTGACCCAGTTCCTGGATTCGTAGATCCGGCTGCGGATTTTCCGTCCCACCGTATTAGAAAGGACATCTTCGAACAGTTCCCTGTCCTGATCTCGGATCAATCCTTCCAGATGCTGGATTTCTTCGCCCAGGTACTGTTCAAGTTTGGGAAAAGCTACTCGGTTTCCCTGATATTTGGCAGTGATATTCAGACGCTGGGCTTCAGGCCAGCCCTCCTGACGCTGCTTCTCCTGTTCCGTAAACAGGTGCTGGAATTGAAGGAAATAATCGCTGAGATATTCGTTATTTTCATAGAACACCTGATTCAGACTGCCAATCAGATTTCCGTTATTTTCTTTTGTTTTCCCCAGGAGCTGTTTCACCTGTTCCGGCGTCCATTCTTCTTTTTCCTGGAGTTCCGGAAGATATCCCAGAGCCAGTTCATCCTGCCATACCTGCAGGGCAAAGTACATTTTCCCCTGCAGGGCTGCCTGTGCCTGCAAAAATTCCTGCTGTTCCTGCTGCAGTTGTTCCACTGCATGCCCGGCAGCATCAATCCAGCGGACACATTCTTCCAGCCGTTCTTCATACGTTCCCAGCCAATGGAGACAGGCATCCAAAGTTTCCCGGATTTCTGCATAGTTGGTCAGTGCCAGCTGTGTCTCCAGGTTTTCCCGATTTTTCCGTACTTTTTCCTCTTCCAGTTGGAGCCGTGCCGCTTCCGTTTCCACCATCTGACGATCCTGACAGATATCCCGGAGCTGTGACTGCAGATCCTGCAGACGTTCCGCACTCTTCATCACAGTTCCATGGAGTCCTTCCAGCCGGGTCAGCAGCTGCTGATACTGGATACAGGCCTCCCTGGCCTGGACAAAGGCAGCATAATCACAGGGCAGATATAACTTCCCGGCCAAAGTCCGGGCTTCTTCCTGTTTGTCCTGGATAGAATCATGGAGTCCACGGATTTCCTGCTCCCGTTCCTGTCGTTCTTCTGACAGCCGTTCCAGGATGTGTTCCTGTTCCTCCAGATTTTCCCAGGCTTTCCGGACTCCTTGCTCCCGGGGGAAAAGCTGACTTTCATCTTCCAGTCGCGTCTCCCGGTTCTGGATATCCAGAATGGCATTCTGCCGTTTTTCCAGTGCTGCCTGTACAATGGCCAGCTGCTCTTCCAGTTCCTGGAGTTTTCGCTGGCGCAGCGCTTCCCGAGCCTGGATTCCGATGAGTCCGGCCTGGTATTCTCCCGTACCGGTTCCTTCCACCAGTCCCAGCTGATAAGAGCCATCTTCTCGCAGTGCTGTACTTCCCGTACCATTCCAGGCGATGCTGGCCAGTAATTCACGGGTCTGTTCCTGGAACGGTGAATGCTCTTCCTGCTGCAGGACATCCAGCAGCGTACTTCCCTGGACTTTTTTCTGGCAGAACAGGTACCGATCTGCCAGTCCGGCCACCGGTTTCATAACCCGTTCTCTTTCCTCTGCCGGAAGTACCAGAGCATCCAGGATACCCATCCGAAACAGGGCTTCTTCAATGTGGTTGCAGACTGTTTCCGGTACCTGGGGCTGGAAATCCAGCAATTGATATAAAGGCTGACAGGAAATCCCCATCCTGGCCAGCCGACGCCGGTTTCGCAGGACACATTCCTCTCGTTCCGGTTCTGGTTCTTTCCGGTTTTCCCATTCCAGCTGTTCCTGTTCCAGTTTTTGTTTCTCCGCCAGTTGGTTTTCCTGTTCTGCCTGCAGTTTATTCCGCTGCACTTCCAGTACACTGAACTGCTGGTTCTTTTTCCCCTGTACCTGCTGAGTCAGATATGAAAAGTCCATTTCTCTGCTGTAAGCATCCATGGCCCTGGCAAATCCTGCACACTCTTCTCGGGTCACCGGCAGTTCCCGGCAATTTTCCTTCCAGGAAAACAATTTTTCTTTCCATTCCGAAATTGTCTGCTCCAGATTTTCCTGGGCGTTTCGCACAGCCCGCTCCTGCTGGTCGCTTTTTTTCTGCAGCTGGTCCCGTTTCTGGAGCTGTCCATCCAGTTCCTTCTGCACTACACGGATTCGATCCAGCAGCACAGTCCCCTGTTTCAGGGTTTCTTCCGTTTTCCTCACCTGCAGCCGATGGGTAGAGGTATCCAGTGGACCCAGGCTCTGGAATTCCCCTTCGAAAAAAGCATGCTCTTCAAAGCCCATGGTCCGTGCCGGTGCTTCCATCTCCTGCAGCAGTATGCTTTGCTGTTGGAGCATCTTTTGCAGCTCCTGATCCTGTTGTTCTTTTGAAGCTTTCAGCTTTGCTTCTCTCTGCTGTTTCGTTGCTTCCTGCTGCTTTTTTCCCCGCAGCCGTTCCTGCAGCTGCTTTTCCTGCTCAGCCAAAGCATTGCTCTTCTCTTTTAAGGCAAAAGCATCATTCAGGCTCAATTCTTCTTTCTGGGCTTCCCGTACTTTCTTTTCCAGCTGGAGTTTTTCTTTTTCCTCCTGGGCCTGCCCATGGAGTCCCTCCTGTCTTTCCAGTTCTTTCCGGTTCTTTTCCAGTTTTTCTGTCAGTTGTCCGGCCTGCTGGCGACAGGCAACCAGTGCAAAAGTCTTTTCCAGCAGGTTCTTCCGGTTATAGGCTCCAAAGACCCGTCCGATTTTTTGCGCTGCGGTATAGGCTTTTCTCTGCTTTTCCAGATTCAACTGCAAGGTATCCATATTTTCGATGGCTTCCGCCATGGGACGCAGATCATCATCGGACAGGGGCTGGAGAGAATCACTGAGGATATCATTGATAACGGTAGGTTTGAAATCCCGGGAAAGTTTCGGAGTCCGCAGCTGGATCAGCAGATTGATCATCTCCCGATATTGTCCCGGCGTATTGAACCCAAAAATCTGCCGGTTCACATAAGCCATATACTCGGCCTGCCGGGAGAACACCTGTCCGCCCTCACCGATCCGATTTTCCAGTTCCCGCCGGGAAAGAGTGATTTTATCTCCCTGATCCTTGTACAGCTGGAAATCCACTCCGATCCGCCGGCCATCCTGGATACCGAAATACCATTTATCCAGAGGCCGTCCACGCCGGGCCCGGATTCCCATTCCCACTGTCACATAGGTAGGACTGTCTTCCCGTTTGAATTCCAGATAGAGATATCCGGTCCGTTCCTCCCGGGAATCACCTTCTTCCAGCAGATAACTGGCCATTTTCCGATCCCGGGAGCCGAACGGATCCAGTCGTTCCGGGCTCATATCTCCATCCAGCAGCAACGGGATCACACTTTGCATGGTCACCGATTTTCCTGATCCATTGGAACCTCGCAGCAGCATTTTCCCTTTGACAAAAGGAAATTCCTGCTCATCATAATACCAAAAGTTGATCAATCCGATTTTATTAGCCTGCCATCTGCTGCTCATGCCTTTCTCCTTTTTCTCCGTTTTCGGCGATTTGTCTGTTCCAGCGCTTCTCCGGAGTCCGGATATCGGCCTTCTATTTTGCCCAAAATAGGCATCAGCAGGATCTGCCGCTGCTCTGGAATTTTTTGGAGCATGGTCCACTGCTCCATGTTTTCTTCCATTGCCCGGAACCATTCTCCTTCTGTCATATCCCGATAATTCTTGGTCAGTGAAGGCAGGCATTGCTCCCTGGCTTCCCGCAGGAGTCCTTCGAATGCCAGCTGGTCCACCAGGATGGTTTCATCTTCCCGAAGCTGCAAGTTACCCTGCCCCACTTTTTCCCGGATCAACCGGCTGATTACCAGGAGGCAGTCACTGGCAACCGTATGGCCTGGTAAGGTTTCCCCCAGCCGGCTGTCCTCTCCTTCTATCAAATAGGCGCTGCCTTTATGGATATCCAGGCGGCATCCCAACTTTTCTTCCAGTTCGTTCTCCATCCGCCGCCCATAATTTTTCAGATACTCAAAGTCCTCCGGGATACCTTCGCTCTTATAGACACCCGGTGAGAAGAGCAGACGGTTGTACACCCGATGCCGACGCGCAATCCCCCTGTCCTCCCCCATTTCCTGCCACTGGCTCTGGAAGAACTGTTCCGGCCGGGTATAGTGCATAATATCCACCGTAAAATTTCGCATAAAATACCGGGAAATCCCCGTATTTTCGTACAGAACCTCGCCTTCGCCCCCATTCATGAACACTTCATCACTGCCGTCTGTTACAGCCAGTATTTCCTGTTTATCAGCATATCGCAGGACCCGGATCAGACGCCGTCTTTGGGTATAACTGGTCCAATCCGGAGCAGCTCCCGGCATATGGGTCTTCACATATTCTGTCAGCTGGGAAAGGATGAACTGCTCCCCCGGATCCTTATCCTCCAGAAACATCAAAAGTACGCAGAAAAAAGCATACTCTTCCCGGGATGCGAACTCCCTGATTCCCATAAAAGGCTGAGGCTGTACCGGTATTTTATCCATTTTGACCAGCAGGGAGTTTTCCAAAATGGAACAACCCATTTTTTCGGTTGTGAATTTCCTGATTTCCCCCAATTGATCCCGAATCTGATAATACAATTTTTTATTCTGCCTTTTGGTGATCCAGCGCTGATTCAGCAAGGCTTCCAGTTCTTCCTGCATCTGTTCACTCCTCTTCAAAGATCAGTTCCAGGGCGGGCATAGTCAGATTTCCATCCAGGCAATGGAGGACACAGGGCGGCTGCTGCGGATGCAGTACCAGACGATACCTGCGACCGCTTTCTGTCCTCCCCCGATGATCGCCGTGTTCCAGACCATTAGAAACCCATTGCAGCAAGGTTTCCCGTACCTGCGGTTCTAAGACAGGCAGAGCTGCAAACTGGATACGATGATCTTTTTCCAGCGCTGCCAGTTTTTTCTGTTGTTTTTCCATCTTCTTTCGAGTTTCCCGCAAGACCCTGGCTCTCTGGGCTGATGTATCCGGCACCGGAGAACGATGTTCCTTCTCCCGTCCGCTCCGCTGCCGATTCCGCAGGAGTACTTCCAGCGGCACTTCCTCATAGACAGAGCTGTTCAAGCTGTCCGTTTCCCGTGACTGGCAGGAACGGAGATGCCGGGGCTTTTCGAGTCCAAAAACAGCGGCTGCCATGCAGTGTGCCTGAGAAAGATCTCCACAATCCAGGAACAATTCCGCCACTTTCCGATACTCTTCTCTCCGATTCACTCCCAGGGTGTTCTGTTCACTGATCTGGGCTGCATAACGGGTAATCCGCCGGATGATGTCATTGGTCCGGTCAAAAAGTTTTCCGGCCTCGTTTTCTCCGCCTCCCTGGCCCACAAACCAGTTATGGATGCTCCCATATCGTCTTTGAGCCAGTTCCAGCAGCTGCTGCCGGTTCACTTCCACTTCCATTCGGGGAATGGACAAATGGTATTCGACCGTTTTTTCCAATAGCTGCTCTACCAGATCCGTTTCCAATCCAGCCAGGATTTCCTCAATGATTCCCACATTGCTTTGAAGACTGCGTACAAAGTTCCGCAGATATTCGATCAGCCGATCCTTGAACAGGAGAAAAGCCTGGGTTTTCATCATTTCTTCAGCCTTTATGCTATTCAAGTCCCGAAGATAATCATTGGTATTCTGGTTCAGCCGTTTGAAATCACTGTTCAGATCATTCCACCAGGTATAGACGCTTTCCGATGGTTCCTGCAGCATGGATGGAAACTGTTCCACTTCCAGCCGGATCCGTTCCAGCAGGGACGGTTCCAGAGAAGATCCTTCCACATGGAGGTTTTCCAAATGTTCGATGAATCGTTCGATTTCCACACTGGTAGCAGACAACTGATATCGGTATCTCCGATTTTTGAATTCGTCGATGGTCCTGGCATTGCGGGTATCCTGATCTACCTCCAGATTTTTCCATTCCATCAGTGCTGCCAAATCCTGCCGGCACTGTTCCTCCTGATACTCTCTGAAATAAGGCTCTGAAACCAGCAGCTGATAGATGTCTTCTTCATAGAGCCAGTACTTGCCTGTTTCATACTGTTCATAGAAGGCCCGCATGATACAGCGGTACCGATCCGCATTATCCGCATTGAGATAACGGAGTTCCGAAATCTTACGAAGCCTTGTCTCTGTAGCAATCATTCTATTCTCCCTACTCTGAGCCAATCCCGTCGCTGTTCCTATTCTTGAAGCAGTTTCAATTCTTCGGCAGCTGTCAACATAAGATCAATTCTTCACACTTTTCCTCTAAAGCCTATCATGATAAACAGGAAACATCAACTTCAATAATCAGGGTAAATCTCATAAAAAAATCCAATTTGGCTTTCAGCGGTGCCGTCCTGCGCAGCAGGAAGCAGCACTGATGGAATAGCCAAATTGGATAGATACTGACTTACATCTTAATCAATTCATACTGTCTTGTGCCAATCCCGATCTTTTCCCCGTACTCCAGAGTGGTTTCCCAATCTACCCGGGGATTGCTGTCCAGGAAATGGTCGTGATGACATTTCCAGCCCTTTTCCGCCAAATGGTCGGACAGCTGGCTGCCCGGCAGAGGCTGAGCTTTCTGGCAGGCATCAGCGCAGGCCTGATCCAGAGCCACCGGGTCGAAAGAGGCGAACATGCCGATATTGGGCAGGATGGGGGCATCATTTTCCCCGTGGCAGTCGCAGTTGGGAGAAATATCCATGACCAGATTGATATGGAAATTGGGCCGGCCGTGGATCACAGCCAGGGCGTACTCAGCCATTTTCTTGTCCAGCAGTTCGTTGGCATCCCACTGCACCGTCTCGATGGCATCAAAGGCACAGGCCCCAATGCAGCGGCCGCAGCCGGCACACTTTTTCTCATTGATGTGAGCTTTGTGGTTTTCGTAGGAAATAGCGTCAGACCCGCATTCGGAAGCGCACCGCTGGCAGCCCCGGCACAGTTCTTCATTCACCTTGGGCTTGCCGGAGGAATGCTGTTCCATTTTGCCGGCCCGGCTGCCGCAGCCCATGCCGATATTCTTCAAAGCCCCGCCAAAACCAGTGCATTCATGCCCTTTGAAATGGGCCAGGCTGATGAACACATCGGCGTCCATCACTGCCCGTCCGATTTTGGCCTTCTTGACGTATTCCCCGTTCGGTACCGGCACTTCCACTTCATCAGTGCCCTTCAATCCATCACCGATGATGATCTGGCAGCCAGTAGTGGTAGGATTGTACCCATTCAGGGCTGCACATTCCAGATGATCCAGAGCATTTTTCCGGCTGCCTGGATACAGGGTATTACAGTCCGTCAGGAAAGGTTTTCCTCCCTTGGCCTTGATCAGATCCGCCAGAGCCTTCACATACTGGGGCCGGATGGTAGCCAGATTGCCCAGTTCACCAAAATGCATCTTGATGGCCACATATTTGCCTTCCAGATCCATTGTTTCCAGCCCGGCCCGCTTACACAGCCGCTGGAGCTTCGTCAACAGGCTGGTCCCCACCGTGCACCGGAAATCCGTAAAATATACCTTTGCCTTTTCCATTGTTCTCTCCCCTCTATGGGCCGCTTTAGCGGTCCATCCACTTATCTGCGGCCTGTTTGCAGAGGTAAAATACCTAGGCATCTCGCCTCTGCTCAGCCGCCGAATACGAACTACGAATCACTGTCTTCTCAATGATGATACTTCTCTTTCCGCAAAATCTTGAACCCCCGATAGATCTGTTCCAGAAGCAGGATCCGGATCATCTGGTGGGTAAAAGTCAGCGGCGAAAATTTCCAGCGGAAATCCGCACGTTTCCGCAGTTTGTCCGTGTATCCGAAAGGACCTCCGATAACAAAAGTCAGGTGGCTGACACCCTCCACCATCCACTGACCCAGTCTTTCCCCCAGTTCCGGGGAAGAAATCTCCTTTCCCTTCAGATCCAGCAGCACCACATAACTGTGTTCCGGGATCAGCTTCAGCACCCGGTCCGTTTCCCGTTCCAGGATCTGGGTTTCCTCCGCCGGGGAGGCATTGTCGGGCATCTTCTCCTCATTGATGCACCGGGTTTCCAGCTGGCAGTAAGCCCCCAGTCTCTTGGTAAATTCCGCTTCTGCGTCCCGCAGGTACTTTTCCTTCAATTTGCCCACACAGGCAATGGTGATCTTGATCATTGCTGGCTGCTTTGCTGGGGCATTTCGGTCAGCGTCACCGTCCTGGTCACTGCTTCGTCCCCTCTCAGGATGGTCACCGGCACCTGTTCACCCACCTGGCACTTGCCCAGTGCCTCCCGCAGGTCGGCTACAGAATCCACTTTAGTACCGTTGAACTTAATGATAATATCGTTTGGACGAATGCCCCACGATATGCAGGGCCGTTTTGAAACAATTTAACGACAAACAGCCCTCCTCTCAGATCCAGATCGAAGCCCAGCCGCTGTGCCAGGTTCTTGTCCAGCAGGCTGACGCCTAGGTACGGACGGACCACACGACCCTTTTCGGCCAGTTCTTTCAGGATGGGTTTCGCTTCGTTGATGGGGATGGCAAATCCGATACCTTCCACACCGTTGGCCGCAATCTTGGCACTGTTGATGCCGATGACCTGCCCATCGGCGTTTACCAGAGCCCCGCCGGAATTCCCAGGGTTGATGGCTGCATCAGTCTGGATCAGCTTAAACCGCCGTTCGCCCATATCGATGCTTCGATTCAGGGCACTGATCACCCCGGCAGTGACACTGCCCCGGAATTCCATACCCAGAGGGTTGCCAATGGCAATAGCCGGTTCGCCCACCATCAAGGAATCGGAATCCCCAAATTCGGCCACGGGCAAATCTTCATCGGCTTCGATCTTCACCACAGCCAGATCCGTAGTAGGATCCGTACCCAGCACCTTACCAGCATAGGTCTTGCCGTCCGGCAGGCTCACCACGATTTCCTGGGCCCCTTCCACCACATGGTTATTGGTGGCAATCAAGCCGTCCTTGCTGTAGATCACGCCGGAACCGCTGCCCTGTTCCACCAGCTGGGTCCGGTTGAAATAATCCCGTACCAGGGCTTTGTTGGTGATACCGACTACTGCAGGACCCACTTTCTTGGCTGCCTGGACGATGGGAGTATTCCTGGCAGAACTGAGTTTGGCTTCGTTCTGTTTGGTCTGTTCAGCCTGGGTCATCGCCGATTTCGTTTCTGCTTTGCCGGTGCTCTTGCTGCCGGCGGCGCCGCAGCCGGCAGCAAGGATGCTGGTGCTTAAGGACAGGGCCAGCAGGATTCCTGCTGTTTTCTTCTTGATATCGTATTTCATGATGATTCTCCTTTTTTTACCACACGTTGCTGACCAGCGTCTGCTGCCGGGCAACATAGAGTTTGATCTTCCGGGTCACTGAAGCCCCTTCCAGGGCATCCTCCACGGTCTGGCAGGCTCTTTCCGGCGTGTTGTTCTTTTCACTGAGGTGAGCCAGGAACACTTCCCGGGGCGGGTTCTCCAGAGAAGCCAGGAACTGGCCTGCTGTCCTGTTGGACAAATGGCCGTTTTCTCCCAGGATCCGCCGTTGGAGGGCAATGGGATAGGGCCCGTTCCTCAGCATGGTCTCATCGTGGTTGGCTTCCAGTATCATGACATCCGCCCCTTTAGCCGCCTGTTCCACCGTTTTGGTGATGGTTCCGCAGTCCGTCAGATACGTACATTTCCTTTTCTCGCTGAAGATTTCATACCCCACCGGATCCGCCGCATCATGAGGGATCCGGAAAGACTTGATCTGCAGGCTGCCCAGTATACAGCTCCGGGGGATTACCCGTACCTGGGAGCGGGGCAGCAGCCGCCGCACCGGCAGCTGGACCCAGGTCCGTTCGTTGGCAAAGATGGGAACCTGGCTGTAGTGTTTGGCAAACACTTCCAGTCCGGCCACATGGTCCTTGTGTTCATGAGTCAGGAAAATCCCGCTAAGTTCCCCCGGTTCCAGGCCGCAGGCCCGGAGTCCCTGGACGATTCGCCGACAGGAAATCCCCGCATCGATCAATATGGAGGTCTGGCCGCATTGGATCAGGGTGGAATTACCCCGGCTCCCACTGGCCAGCACCGCTACTGCAAAATTCGTCAAATCCATACAAACACCGTTCTATACAAAAATGTCGGGGCAATCCTTTACCCCGCTATTATACTTATCATTATAGCAAAAACAAGGAAAGAAATGTAAAAAAACACCGAACTCTTGCGAGTCCGGCATTTTCCCTGCTTCAGTTTTTCTTGGACTGGCAGTCCGGGCACAGACCATAGAAATAGAACTGATGGCCTTGGACAGTGAACCCGGTTTCAGCTGCCACCAGGCTTTCGATGGCTTTGGCATCCAGATGGGGCACGTCGCACACCTTGCCGCATTTCATGCAGCGGATATGAGGGTGTTCCATCACATTGGCATCATACCGAAAGCTGTCTTCCCCAGTATTCAGCACCTGGATGATGTGCAGTTTACTGAAAATTTCTACGGATTTGTATACCGTAGCGAAACTCATGGTGGGATATTTCTCCTTCACCTTGTTGTAAATCATTTCCGCCGTGGGATGTTCCGTCGTATGAGCCAGCATATCATATACGGCCAGTCTCTGGGGAGTGACTTTACAGCCATTGTCCCGGAGCAGCTGAGCCAATTCTCCTGCGGTTAACGTATCCAACACCTCCTTCATTTTCTTTTCATTGTATACTCTTTTTAATAATTATTTCTATATTTAATATATAGTTTTATGTTTAATTGGTCAACAGTTTTTATACTAAAAAGCCTTGACTGCACGGTCATCTCCAGTGTTTTCTGGAATGATTATTACAAAAATATATTCTGTATCAATCCTGGATGGTCACGGGCATGCCAATGTACGCAACTTGTTTTAATTGCTGCAGGTTTGTATTATCCAGACGGACACACCCTTCCGATGCATCAGTGCCGATGGAAGCCGGATCATGGGTCCCGTGGATGCCGATACCATCCCAGCTGCCCCCGCTCAATGCTTCCGTATCCAGACTCAGGAACCAGGGACCATATGCGCCCTGGACTTCGCCGTTACCGTCCCCGAAATCGTGGGCCCAATCAGAAGCATCGTCAATTTCATCAACAGAAAATGTCCCCGTTGGAGTCATATTGTCGCCCCGACGCTCTTTCTGACCCAATCCGCCCTTGCCGACGGCACAGCCCCAGGTACGCACGACCGCATCCCCATCTTTCAGATACAGTTTGTGGTCACTCTTATCCACCAGGACGGAATACTTCTTTCCGGGTTCCAGAGGCTGTTCCGCAGCCGGCTGAACCTCGTTTTTCTCTTCTTCTCTGGGCTGCTGCAGACTTTCCACCGGTGACTGCTGTTTTTCCGGCGGAGTCTGCGCATCTTTGGAGGCTTCGTCCTTTACCGGAACTGTAGGCCCCGGTGCTCCTACCCCATGGTACCCCAAAGCAAAGCAGCCCGTAAGCAGCACGCCCAGGAAGACCAGGGAGCATACACCCAGCAGCAAACCGCGATGTTTATGGTTTTTCGGGGATTTCCCCGTCCAATACTTCTCCATTTCTTTTTCCTTCTTTCATTCAAGTAAAGAATATCATATCATTTTCCCGGGAGTAACTGCAACGGGTGCCCTATAAAAAAAAATTTAAATCATACTTGACAAGTGTATCTAAAAATAATACAATACAGCCATATTCAAAAACAGAAACGCAATGACCAAAACAAGTACACTTCGAAAAGTGGCACAGAGAGCGCGAATCACCGGCTGAAAGTTTGCGCCGAAGCTTGAGGAGATGGAATGCCTTTGGGAGCTGAAAGTCCGAACCTGAAGTAAGACTTTACGGGCAGCCGCCGTTATCGGTATGAGTGGCAGCAGAACTCTTGCTGCAATCAGAGTGGAACCGCGAGAGATCGCCTCTGTCAGGAGGCGGTCTTTTTTTGTATCCAAAAAGGGAGGAGAACGCTATGTTTGCATCCATGCGCAACGATATCCGGGTAATCAAACAACGGGACCCGGCAGTGAAGAATACACTGGAAGTGGTCCTGTGTTATTCCGGTCTCCATGCCATCTGGGCGTATCGGCTTTCCCACTTCTTCTATAAAAGATCCTGGTTCGTGACGGCCCGGCTCATCTCCACAGTATCCAGATTCTTCACCGGCATTGAAATCCATCCTGGAGCCCAGATCGGTGAAGGACTGTTCATCGACCATGGAACCGGCATCGTCATTGGCGAAACCACCATCATCGGCAACAATGTCACTTTGTATCAGGGCGTGACCCTGGGTGGCACCGGCAAGGAAAAAGGCAAACGCCATCCCACCATCGGCGATTATGTAGTCGTAGCCTGTGGAGCCAAGGTGCTGGGATCCTTCACCGTAGGAGAAGGCGCCAAAATCGGTTCCGGCAGCGTAGTGCTGAAGGAAGTGCCTCCCTATTCCACGGTAGTGGGTATCCCCGGACATGTAGTAACCCGCAAGGGTGTCCGGGTAGCCCCCGCCCACAGCGAACGGGATGTGGACCTGAACCATAACCATCTGCCCGACCCTATCGAAGATCAGATTACAGCCCTGGAAAAACAGGTAGCCCTATTAAAACGGCAGGTCAGCGACCTGCGCAGTCAGCAGAAAGTGCTCCCGCTGAAACGGGTAGCGAATTTCCGATAACAGGAGGAGGAAGCCTTATGCAAAAAGAATGGTGGAACGGGCCCCTCGGTCCGCGATGTCGACTCTCTTTTGATTTTGCTGTAGCTGGGAACCAAATCATCTGTGAACAATCAAAGGAGAGAATACCATGTCTAAAGTATATACGAGTGTCCTGGATCTGATCGGCCATACCCCCCTGCTGGAACCGAAAAAGTTCGGTGCGGATAAAAACCTGGCAGCCCGTCTGCTGGTAAAACTGGAAAGCTTCAACCCTGCTGGTTCTGCAAAGGACCGGATTGCCAAAGCAATGATTGAAGATGCGGAAAAACGGGGCACCCTGAAGCCCGGCGGCACCATCATCGAACCTACCAGCGGCAACACGGGCATCGGCCTGGCCGCTGTAGCTGCCATGAAAGGCTATCGGGCCATCATGGTAATGCCGGAAACCATGTCCATTGAACGGCGGAACCTGATTGCCGCCTATGGTGCAGAAGTAGTACTGACGGCAGCTGCCAAGGGCATCGCCGGTTCCGTGGAAAAAGCCAAGGAACTGGCCGCTTCCATCCCCGGCAGCTTCATTCCGGAACAGTTTGACAACCCGGCCAACCCGGCGGCCCACAAAGCTACCACGGGGCCGGAAATCTATGAAGACACCAACGGTGCTGTAGACATTTTCGTAGCCGGTGTAGGTACCGGCGGTACCCTGACCGGTGTGGGTGAATACCTGAAAGAAAAGAAACCTTCCGTCAAAGTCATCGCTCTGGAACCGGCAGATTCTCCCCTGCTGAGCAAGGGCAAACCCGGTCCCCACAAAATCCAGGGCATCGGCACCAACTTCCTGCCCAAGACCCTGAACACCAAGATTTATGATGAAGTGCTGACTGCCACCACGGACCAGGCTTACTCCACCGCCCGTGACTTCATCCACAAGGAAGGATTCCTGATCGGAATTTCCGGCGGTGCAGCTTTGTACGCTGCTGTAGAAGTAGCCAAACGACCGGAAAACAAAGGGAAGACCCTGGTGGTACTGTTACCGGATAACGGCGACCGCTACCTGACCACACCGGGATTTTTAAAGAAAGATAACTAAAAAAAACTGGAAAAGGGGGTGTGAAAAAATAAGCCCCCAAAAAATACGAAAAAGGACTTCCGATTCTCGTGAACCGAAAGTCCTTTTTCGTGTTAGAATTTAACTGACATGAAAAACCTAACTGTGTATTATAATACTCCCAAGCAGGGAA
>NZ_JBNMIU010000030.1:0-26543 GCF_050873445.1 Acidaminococcus sp.
AAACTCCGTGGCGTCCGGTTCAACCGAAAGGCAATCCTGGACGCCGCAGAGGAACAGGAAGATGGAGTCCGGAGACGTGACTACCAGAAGCTGCTGGCCGAAAATCAGCAGCTCCGTGAGGAAAACAATGGGCTCAAGGCCCTGTTCCGGCAGAGGCTGAGCCTTGCACTGGACGATTTTAACCGCATTGAAAAAACCAATCTTATGCAAACAACGGGGAGGTGAAAGTATGAAATATGAAGAAAAGCTCATGTTGATACAGAGATTGGTCGATGGATTAACTGCGGGGGGAATGGTTAAAAATCCGTGAAATCATCGACCGGCAGTATGAAAGAAAGGCCATCAAGCTGACACTTGACGACCTTTCCAGTGAATCCATTAAAAAGTTGTTTGCTATGACGTTTATTCAGTAACGACCTGGATAAAACTTGGATGAATGCGATAGTTTTTGCCTTTGTATTGGATATTCAGGTAAGTATATTTGAACATTGTGGATCCTTCATCTTCCCACCATGTATTTACATCCTTACCATCATCTACGGTAGCATGTTCTGCTGTGAGATTTATCCAATTACCGCACAGACAAGCATAAATGTATTTCATGATAATTCACCTCCTTTCGTTACACATTATATCAGAAGGAGGATGAAACGCAGAAAGGAAAAAAGTATGAAAACAGAATGGAAAGTAAGAGCTGTGGCCATTGCTCTGGCCCTTGGGGCTCTGGTAATTGCAAGCCACGCTGTACAGGCTGTGGCCGAAACGACCCAGCCGGCCAGTTACACCAGCTATTCCCGGCGTGTGGCCCCCGGCCAAACGCTGTGGGATATCTGCGGTGACCTGCCGTATGGGCGGGAGGACCTGCAGGACGTCATCGACCGCTGCCGGGTTGACAACGACATCACGGCCCCGGGGACCCTGCAGCCTGGGAAAGTGCTGCTGATCAGAGTGAAGAAATAAGGAGGATTAAAAATGAAACAAGCAGATAAAGCGGAAACGGCCGACGGGCCAAAATATGAGAATTAAGGGAGGGCGTGAATCATGGAAAACTTGAATAAAACCATGGACAAAAAAATGGATCCGGTGATTGAGGCACAGGCCAAAGCGCTGGCAGAGCAATGCAGGAGTAAAGGGTATGCGGGTATCATTGCCCTGGCAAATGCAAAGGATGCAAGACCTTTTACATTTCAGGTCTTCGGGACGGCAAAACCGTTGATGGTCTGTGTGTGCACTACCATCGTCGGAGTTTATGATGCTCTGGAAGATAAAAAATTGCAAGGCATTTACTATATGGCACTGAAAAAAGCAATGAAAATGCTGCCTGGGCTGGCCATCCTTGCACATTATTGCAGAGTCGTCAAAAAAGCATAAAAAAACTACCGGTATTGCAGTACCGGTAGCCAAAAATGGGGATTGAAATCACCCCCTCATTATACCACGTGAGAAAGGATAAAGACAATGCGGTATAACCCCGATAAAGTGGCTTATATCAGACTATACGGATCAGCAGAAGACCGCTGGGAGTGGGAGCTCCACACGGCGTCCATGGGGCCCCGGGTCCAGTACCATAGCAAGTACCATGGGCAGTTGGGTCGGGCCAGGGAAAAGCTGCTGGACGAAGCGTGGGACAAGGTACAACGTGAGTTTGGAAAGGGGAGAAAAAAGAATGAAAACAAGTGAATCAATGAAAAACATCGCCCCGGCTCTGGTGGCGTTTCAATCGGAAGTACAAGACCCGAGAAAATCAAGCGACAATCCGTTCTTTAAGAGCAAGTACGTGGAGTTGAATGAACTTATGGCTGCAGTCAAGCCGGTGGCCAATAAACATGGGCTGTTCATCAACCAGGACATTACGACAGAGCTCACGGAGAACGGGAAACTGAAAGTCTGGTGCCGGACCCGGTTGAGCCACGTGAGTGGAGAATTTATCGAGAGCTCAGGGCAATTTACGATTGCCAAAGGGACGGATCCTCAGAGCAGTGGATCCTCGCAAACATATATTAGACGCTATGATATCAGCGCTTTCCTGGGGCTCTCCTGGGAAAAGGACGATGACGGCAACGCAGGCAGCCAGTCAGAGCAACAGCAGGTTAAGAATACCAGACAGCATACCCGGCAGCAGGATCAGCAGCCTAGGAAGGAAAACAGCAGTAGGCCGACTCCGGATCCGGATGCAAAAGACGATAAAGCTGCAGAAACAGAATTGCCCTACCGGATTCCGGAGGTAAAGGACAAGCCAAACGAAAGTCAGATCAACGGCCTGGAAGCGATGTGTCAGTACCTAGGCCGGAGCCCTGAGCGTATGGCTAAATACTACAAGGTGAATAGCCTTAAGGAAATGCAGACTTATACATTCCGCCTAGCCTATAAGGAACTTGCCAAATTCCTACTCAAAGAGGGATACCAGCAAGGGCCGGACCTGAACTGGCACAAGGCGTAATGGACATAGACCGAGAAAGGGGGTGATCAGGTATGCAACTAAACTGGATTTATGAGATCAACGCATTTTATAGCTGGTCCGAAACTTCCGGCATCAAGGCTGACGCCATGTCGCTCTGGCACGCATTGATGTACACGGCAAGTAAAGCCGGGTGGAAATCGGAGTTCAACGCTTCGGCCAACCTTTTATGCGCAAGATCGGGCTTATCTAAATCTTCTTTTCAGCGAGCGCGCAATCAGCTGTCACAGATGGGCAGAATCAAGTTCTTCTCTCGTAAAGGCAATCAGAGTGCTGTATACCAGATCGTCCCGTTTTCTGGTGTGGTTCAATATGAACCACAAACCGAACCACAAATAGATAAAAAAGAATTTGTGGTTCAATATGGATCACAAACTGAATCACAAACTGAACCACAACCTGGACCACAATCCGGGCACATACCTAAACTAAACCAAACAAAACAAAACTACCCCCCTACCCCCAACGACGGGAGCCGTGTACTCAGGGACACGTTTTCCCCGGATGGTAACAGTAACGGGCAGGGCAGGGCTTTGGAGGGTATGGGGCTGGAAAGGCTGGTGTGGGATTTTACGGCCAACCATGGTCTGCGGGTAGCGCTGGGTCAATGGGCGGCAATGCGGAAGGAGAAGGGAAAGCCATTAACCGCTGCCATGCTGCGGCGCAACCTTGACGACCTGCAACGCCTGTCTGGTGACGTGGCCATGCAGCGGACGATCGTGGAGCAGTCTACCCGCAAGGGGTGGACCGGCTTTTACCCGATTGATCATATCCCGGACAAGAAGAGGTACCCGAAAGCTGATTGCCCGCGATGCCACGGAGAGGGCTATTACCTGGCGGCTGACGGGCACACCATGGTGGAGTGCGATTGTAAGGATGGATAAGGAGGAAAACGGCATGATGTTTGACTGTGAGAGCGATATGGGATACCAGATCGACCAGCTGCAGCGTGATCTTGACAAGGACGAAGAGTATATCGCAAAGCTGGAAGAAGAAAACCAGCGCCTGGAGTACCAGGCAAGTAAGGCGGAAGCCCTGGAAGAAGAGAACCACCGGAAGGATCAGACCATCCAGCAGTACCAGGACTATATCCGGGAGCTGGTGCAGTCGGTGGAGAGCCAGCAGGGAGAGAAGCTATGATGCCAGCACGGAAACGGCTGAGTAAAAAGCAGCGTCTGGCCGTGTATGAGAAGTACGGCGGCCACTGCGCCTACTGTGGTTGCGAGCTGGCCTACAAAGACATGCAGGTGGATCATGTGGATCCCTATAATCTCAATGACCCAAACTACAACTGGGGCCATGGGGACAAGAGCAAATCTGCCGATGAACTGAACCAGATGGAAAACCTCATGCCGGCCTGCCGGATGTGCAACTTTTACAAGAGCGGCGGGAGTCTGGAGTCCTTCCGGGAGCGGCTGAGGGATACCCTGCTACCGAATGCGACGAAAACCTTCCAGTTCCGCCTGGCGGAAAAGTACGGGCTGGTGGAAAAACACGAAAAGAGGAAAATCTTTTTCTACTTTGAGCAAGAGGAGTGCGACGAAAAATGAGCAAGATAACGACAGTGATCAATGCCCGGGCGGCCCTGATGGACATCGGGGTAGAGGCGGAAAAAATTTCAGCACTGGCAGCCGAACAGTATGCCAGGCTGATGGGAAAAGACTGCGATGCTCTGGACGTTACGGAAAAGGCGCTCTATCGGCTGGATAAGCAATTGACAGCACTGAAGGGCAAGCGGCGGGATCTGGTACGGGCCCGGTACGAGATGCGCAAGGAAAAGCGGGAAGAGTGTGATAAGAAATGAGAGAGATAAGATTCCGTGGCTGGAGCTATGGAAAGAAAGACTGGGTGTATGGAGATCTGATACAGGACGGAAATACCACGAAGATTGTGGAGAGGACCAGCCACTGGGATTGGCCAGTAGACCCTCAGTCCGTAGGCCAGTATACGGGCTTTAGTACGAAAACGGCCGGAGACATCTACGAAGGCGATTATATCGTGGTCGATGACGAAGAGCTGTTCCTGGTGGTGTGGGACGAAGATGCCGGACAATGGGGCGTGGTAGCCCCAGACGACTACGCAATCGGCGATACCCTGGAAAATGAAGTGGCCACCGCAGAGATAGTGGTAGTCGGAACAGAGTACGAGGATGAGCATCTGGGGAAAGCCCCGTGGAAAGAAGAGAATGAAGAATGACTAAGAAAGCAGATAACGAGCAAAAAAGTCTGCAGCATTGTGCTGAATGTCCCTGGTCCCGGCCCCGGGAGTATAGCCCCTTTGTCCGGCTGTGGGAGTACATGACCTGCAGCCGGGCAGGGGAGAAGATTGCGGACGTGGGCTTTTGCCCGCTGGTACGATAGGAGGAGCCGATGACACTGGGAATATTTTTGGAGCCATTTGAAAGCAGCGAAGAGGTTTTGGTTCATCTCCCTGATGGGAGAGAGATTGCTGCCTATCCGGAGAGCAAGGAGCTTGAGCCATTCTGGGGCGATGAAGTCACCTATGCCTGCCCCCGGATCGGCGGGATCGACTGGGCATATACCTACATCGAAGTGGAGGAAAGATAGGAATGAAATATCAAGACCCAAAAAACATGGAGTTTGAAGATATGGTAGATGTTGTCAATGAACATCTTACCCGCCGTGAACTGCTGGAGCAATTGGCAGAAGAAGCGGCAGAACTGGCCATTGCGGCCGGGAAAGTATCAAAGTGCGCAAGCAAGCTGATCAGGGCGGAAGGGCTGAACAACAACCCATGTCGCATGGACGACGAGAGCTTAAAAAGCATCATGAGTGATGCATTGGACAGCGTGGAGGAAGAACGGTCAGACGTAAATGTCGTGGTAGCTGCTCTGAGGGCTAGAAATAGTTTTGGGAGTTTCTTCTTTCCGACTCGGCAGCAAGAGGAGAAAATGCGGCGCTGGGTAAGGGAAATCCAGGAGCAGCAAGTAAAAGGAGAGGGGAAATGAAGAAAAGATACCTGATCACGGGCAGACCGATCACGAAGAAGAACTCCAGCCGTTATGTGAGGGTGAGGGGCCGCAGCAGGCTCCTCCCCTCCCCACAGTTCACGGCGTATGAAAACACTGCCCTGTGGCAGCTTAAAATCCAGACCGGCGCTATGGAGCCGATCGCCACTCCAGTATCCCTGAAGGTAGAGTACTATATGCCAAACGGGTCGAGCTGGCCGGATTTGATGGGTCTGGTACAGGCCACGGCTGACATCCTCCAGGATGCTGGTATTCTGGCCAACGATGGGTACATCGAGGATTTTAACGGGACACGTATCGCAGGGATTGACAAGCTGCACCCACGGGCGGAAATCATTGTGACAACGCTGGATAAAGAAGAAAGTACCCTGTATGGGCTGCACCCGGACTTCAGGGAAAAGAGGAAACGGAAATGATTCTTTTAAGAGATGTACTGAAAATCATTCCAAAGGAATGCGGCTATACTGTGTTCAGAGCTGATATGAATGACAAGATCGTCCTGGAAACCGACCTGCACTATTTCAGAAACACTGAGGTCATCAGGATTCAGAGTAGTCCGGATGTACCAGGTGGCGGGCTATACATCGTCATCGATCCCTTCAAAGAAAAGAAATCCGATGAAGCAGAAGAGAATGACGTTATCAAGAAACCGCTGCACTACACATTCCGGGGCACAGAAGCCATCAAAGCCGTCGACATCATGACCGCAAAAGCAACAGGGAGGGTAGCCTACCTGATCGGGTGCGTGGTCAAATACCTTTACAGGTATCCCATGAAAAACGGCGCCCAGGACCTGGACAAGGCCATTCAGTGCTTGAAGATGCTCCGAGAATACCTCTACGGCTACGGCAAGCCGAAGGAGTAGAGATCGCAAGTAGGGAGGAGGACCAATGTATAATAACGACTACGAAAAAATCATCAAATCATATCTGCGGAATCACAGAGACTGGAAGGCCTATACGGAAAACCTCCGCAGCCGGATGGTAGATCTGCGGGCAAAGATGCAGCTCGACGCTGTCCCGAAGACTACACGCTTTGGGTACGATGGTGGTGGATCCGGCGGATGGGTAAAACCCAGCCCCGAGGAAGCAGCGTGCATCAGGAAGGAAAATAATGAAGCGATGTTGCTCCGGATGGAAGATGAGTACCTGAAGTATCATCCGGTAGTAGAGAGCATGGAAAGATTTCTGGACCAGTTGAGCGGGATTCAAAGGGAAATCGTGGAGCACCGTAGCATCCAGGGAGAACAGTGGAGCTCTGTGGCCATGCGAGTCAACCTGAGTGAGAGCGCCTGCAGGGCCATTTTTCGCAAGGCCATAAAGCGCCTGACCGGCATGTACTTCGGGCCCAAAGCAGCGCCGGAACAAGGCTCGCTATTTCTTCCCGGCGGCCAGATTTTCATGTCTGTGGATAAGTCGAGAAAAAAGTAGACTAGCACTTTTGTGACACTTTTCAAGCAGTTTTCGAGCGTTTTTTCCCTGGGAATCGTGATATATTAGTAGCGTGGTCGCCGAACCGATTACCCGATCACCATTATCAAAACCTCCCTACACACGTTCAACCAGAGAGGGAAAAGGACCCGGAAATGGGTCCTTTTTCTTTGCCCCGTTGTAACTCCAGCAAGTACGTAAGACAAGGAAACGCCTATGGATAAATGGAACAGAATTAAACTAAAATTAGCGAAAGCGCGACTTCAGCTGCTGCGTTTTACTATGGATAAATGGTATAATGATGGTACAGAGAAGAACCCTGAAAACTGGCGCACTATCAATGGCAGCCATGTACTGGTACAGAATGGAAAGATTGTTTCCGGTGCTGGTGGGAAATTCAGAGGGAATACGTGGACGGGACGTCATAATCGAAATCCACTGGCAGGGGCACATCGGTACATTGGGCCAAGGTCAGCGCCCGAGGATGTGCCGTTATCTTCTCAATGGAGAAATGTCCCTACGAAAGAACAGCGGCATCGAATCGCGAAGACTGCAAACGCTCTGACCGGTTTAAGAAAAAGCTGCGAAGTACCTGAATGGCGGCAAAAAGAGATTAATCAGAAAATCACGGAAGCATTCCAGGGCAAAATTTCAAATCGGGCCCTTATGGCTTACCATAAATCTTTGCTGAAAGACCTGAAACCGAAACAGCCCGCCACTCCACCACAAAATATCGCAACGAAAGCGACTATACCTCCTGATGGAAGCGGGACAATGAATCAGCAAACGGGGAAACCTAAAATCTTCGACTTCCCTGCAGCATTTTCCGCAAGGGGAGAAAACACAAACACGAAAAGAGTGATCGCTTACATTCAAGGGCTTGCGCAAGCAGACTCTACGGCAAGTACTATTTATGCAAACCTTGGGAAGCTACAAAGAGGAACAAAAGCTCTCAGAGTTATTCATAAAAAAGGCGGGTATTTCTGTCCCCATGGAATCGGGCCGACTCCGATGGAAATAAATTATCCGCGGGCTGCTAAAGACAGCGACCCAGATAGTTTAAAAGCAAGAAAAATGCAGACCTTCTTCCACGAAAATATGCACATGGCGGATTGGTGTGCTGGGAGAGGAAAAGGGTTCTACTCTGCTCATCACAGTGGACTGGAAAATGCCATAAACAATGCAAAAACGAATTATTATCCGGGAAACGAAGTGCAGAATTTTCTAAAAGACTGCTCTACACGAACTACTAAGCTGGCCAGCGATGCTAGAAAAAGGGCTTATAAGGAAACTCTAGATGAAATTAATGAGGTCAGGGAAAAATATAGAAGCGGAGAGATTGACTGGTACAAGTTTACCAGCAAAGCCAAGACAATCAAACACAAACAGGCTGCTTTAGTAAGAAAATATACAGAAGGGGGTCTGGAAGGGGAGGACGGCCGTTGGGGAGCCTTGTGCGATATTTACGACGCCCTTTCTGACGGGAAAGTATATACTAACGATACTTTAAAACTTGGGACTCGATGTGGGCATGGCGTGAGCTATTACAAAGGAGATCCTGAAAATGCCGCATTGGAAATGACGGCAAACTGGGGTGTTTTAAGGATGCAAGCACCCAAACTTGCCGCTATGTTCGCCAAAGACAAGCCGGAGGTTGCAAAACAGCTGGATCAGGTTCTTAAAGAGATTGCAGAGGTGAGTAAAAATGGCAAATAAAAGCGGACTGCGCAATCTGGGGTTTGAAAAAGACAGTGATGTGTACGTTTCCTACGTAAGAGCCAATGGCGGATCTACCAAGGCAAAGCAAGAGGTCATCGAAGAAATGAAAGAAATTGCAGAGTTACAGTGCGTAGGGGATTACTGCCCGGAAAGTTTCATCAGCTCTACGAATAGGAAAAATCTGGATTTGAAAATCCGTGTGTTGGCTGCAGTCATCGATGGAGGTACTCCGGGCGATATTCCTGGTTACGAAAAAGCTTACGATGATTATCCGAACGATGGTAGAGTTTACTAAAAAGAGTTATATCAAGAAAACCGCTTCGATAACGAGGCGGTTTTTTCATGCCTAAAATCAGCCGAGGTGAAACCCATGGCAAAAGGAAAATACGGCCGCTGGCTTGAACCCGACGGCCTGACCCTTTTGCAGGGCTGGGCCAGGGACGGGCTGACGGACGAACAACTAGCAAAGAAGATGGAAATTTCTCCATCAACTTTGTACGAATGGAAGAAACGGCATCCGGAGATTTCGGAGGCCCTAAAGGTAAGTAAGGAATCTGCGGACTACAAGGTGGAAAGCTCCCTTTTCCGGTTGGCGATTGGCTATGTAGATGCGGAGGGAAAGTGGCATCCGCCAAACATCACGGCCATCATTTTCTGGCTGAAGAATCGGCAGCCCCAGAAATGGAGAGAGCAACGGGGAGCGACTGACATGGGCAATGTTGAGCCAGAAGGTCCATCTCCCATGCAGCAGCTGGTAAAGAGCCTGCAGGATGCTGCCAGAGAGCGTAAGAAGGGTGAGGAGAAGTAATGGAGTTTGGGAAGTGGGGGAGTAAGGCTTTAAATTTTATCGCTACGCCACCTCAGGAAGATGCCTTTATCACCATCCTGGAAGGCAGCGTAAGAAGCGGAAAGACCGTGGCCATGATTCCCAAGTGGATCAACTACATTATGATCGGGCCGCCGGGGCTGCTGCTCATGAGCGGGGTCAGCAAGGATACAGTGTACGACAACGTCCTGAACGATTTGTTCGATACCCTGGGAGATAGCCACTATAAGTACAACCGGCAATCTGGTGACCTGGATATATTCTGGACGGACGCTGCGGGCTTTCATTCCCGCCGGGTAAAGGTCGTAGGGGCCAAAGATGAAGGCTCTGAAAAGTATATCCGTGGGAAGACCCTGGCTGGGGCCTACTGCGATGAACTCACCCTGATGCCGGAGCGATTTTTTAAGCAGCTCCTCAACCGTTTGTCTGTAAAGGGAGCCCGGCTCTACGGGACCACCAACCCCGACAGCCCCATGCACTATCTGTACAAGGAATATATTACCGACGAAAGAAAGCGCCAGGAGGGTATCGTAAGGGATATTCACTTTGAGCTGGACGACAATCCCAACCTTCCGGAGGAGTACAAGACCAATATCAGGAATTCCTACTCCGGTATGTGGTTCCGCCGGATGATCCTGGGCCAGTGGGTCCTCGCAGAAGGTATCATCTACGACATGTTCAGCGAGGAAAACCAGTACGACACCGACGATTTGACTCCCAGGGATCGCAGCCGGTGCCGCCTTTTTGTGTCCATGGACTATGGGACCAAGAACCCCATGGTATTCTTGAAAATCCTGGACGACGGTACGGACATCTGGGTGGATGATGAGTACTACTGGGACGCCAGGGCCATGCAGCGGCAAAAGACGGACTCTCAGTACGGGGAAGACTTGATGGATTTCGTGGACGGAGAGCGGCCGGACTTCTGCATCCTGGACCCGTCGGCCGCCAGCTTCAAGCTGGTATGCCAGGGTAAAGGACTCCGGATGAAGGAGGCAGACAACTCCGTCAACGATGGTATCCGTGTGGTGGCCATGCTGCTGAGTCAGGGACGCCTTCACATCAACCGGAGGTGCAAGCACACCATCGAGGAGTTCCAGGCGTATGTCTGGGACGAAAAAGCCGCAAAAAACGGGGAAGAAAAGCCCCTGAAGACCATGGACCACGCAATGGATGCGCTGCGCTATTACTGTAAGACTATGATTCCGAAATGGAGGTTGCGGGCATGAAGAAAAAATTCAAAGAAAGAAAAAGGCAAAAGACGGACGCCCGGGCCGTCCATACCAGGGATAGTTTCCAGAATCCACTCACCAGGACCGGGGCATTTATGCCGAATGCCCTGGAAGCAACCCAGTACCCGCTCACCCGGTTTACCTGGGACTGGCAGACCATCAACAGCTTGTATCGGTCCCACTGGATCGTCCGCCGGATCATCGATACCATCCCTGCGGATATGGTCAAGAACGGCTATAAGATCCTGTCCCAGATGGCTCCTGACGCCATCCAGAAAATCCAGAAGACGGAAAAAAGGACCCGGACCACAGCCAAAATCCTCGACGGGATGAAGCTGGGCCGCCTCTATGGGGGCGCCGGTGCTCTGATCATGATCAAGGGCCAGTACGACGAACTGGATCAGCCTTTGGACCTGGACAGCATCATGCCAGGGGATTACAAGGGCCTCCTGGTTCTGGATCGCTGGAGTGGCATCACGCCGGAGATGGACCTGGTCAACGACCTGGATGACCCGGAGTTCGGGTTGCCCAATTTTTACCGGGTAAGCTCTGACAGCCTGGACATTGGGGTCAAGGTACACCACAGCCGGATCATCCGGTTCATGGGGCGGCCACTTCCCTATATCGAGCAGCTGGCCGAAACCTACTGGGGTGCGTCCGAACTGGAGCACGTGATCGATGAACTGCGGAAGCGGGACAACGTGAGCTGGAACATCGCCATGCTGACATTTATGGCCAACCTCCGGGTCATGAAGATGGAAGGCATGTCCCAAATCCTGGCCACAGGAAGCCCACAGGCCCAGCAGGATCTCTATAATGTGGTTCAAGGCATGAACGCCATGATGAACAATTCCAGCATGCAGATCCTGGGTGAAAATGACAGTTTCGAAACTCACCAGTACACTTTCGGAGGGATCGCTGACACCTACGACCGCTTCATGATGGACGTGGCTGGGGCCGCCGAAACCCCGGTCACGAAGCTCTTTGGCCGCTCTCCAGCCGGGATGAACGCCACCGGGGAGAGCGACATGCAGAACTACTATGACACCATCGAGGAGAAGCAGGAAAGCGAGCTTCGGCCAATCTATGACAAGCTCCTTCCAATCATGTGCATGAGCACCCTGGGGGCAGTACCGGACGATTTGGATTTCGACTTTAATGCGGTCCGGCGTCCCAATGAAGACGAAATGAGCGATCTGGCCAGTAAGAACACGGACAGTGTGACTAAAGCCTTCCAGGCCGGACTGATCAGCCAGCGCACCGCCCTCAAAGAGCTTCGCAGCCAGAGCGAGATTACCGGCATGTGGACCAACATCACCGACGAAGACATCGAGAAGGCCGACGACACCATCCAGGACCCTAACGAGGGTATGCCTGGTATGGGCGGCATGTTCGATAGTTCAGAGGGGAACGTAGGAAGCCCTGAGAAGGGAGAAAACGAGGGACACGATAAACCTCATGGGCAGGGAGAACTTGTACAGAAAAACGGGCTGCAAAGAACGACTGATGCATGGGAAGAAAGCAAGCACTCAAGAGGTGGGAATCCGAAAAATAGAGGGCAATTCTCTAAAAGCAGTGGAAGTAAAGAGTTGCTAAAGAACAGCAAACGTGATAAAGTGGTCGTGGATCCAAGCGGACCAAATAAATTTATTAAACATGGATTCATGAATCAGAAATTAAAAGAAGAACACATAGATAAACATCTTGCAGAATTCGGCAACATAACTAACGAAGAGTATATCCAAAGAGGAATGAAGCTGCTTCAATCTGGAACCGGGAAAGGCATACTGGGGCACGTTGATAAAAACAATATTTTAATAAGGTATGATGTAAAAAAGAACGAATTTGTTAAAGGCCGCCCGGATCGTGGAATTTATACATATTTTCGACCGAAACAGAGGTTAGAGTATTACGAGAAAATGAAGAAAGGAGACTTGGAACATGGAGGAAGAGAGTAAGTACCACAAGTGCCTTTGTTGTGGTAAAGGGGTTGTAGAAGGAAATCAGCTCTATGATATTTGTAGTGTTTGTGGATGGGAAGACGATCCTGTACAGGCGGAAGATCCTGATTTCCCTGGTGGTGCCAATACCATGTCCCTCAATGAAGCCAAAAAGGCCTGGAAAGAGGGCAGGGAGATTTATTGATTGATGAATTCAAAGCCATTTACAGGATTTTAACCGCTCTCAGAGCTGGGATGGACTGTGATGAATTCGACCAGAGGATGATTTCCCCGGAAACACTAGGAATTACCCCGAACAAATGGGCCCACTTGCTCAGGATGATGGCGCAGAAGGGGTATATTGAAGGTATAGCCGTGGATGTGGCCGCTGATGGCCATTGCATAGTCAGCCTGAGCCACCCCGCAATCACCTTGGATGGGCTGGCCTATCTGCAGGAAAACAGCTTGATGCAGAGAGCCCACAGGCTGGCTAAAGGGATAAAAGAAAGCATCCCTGGTCTGTAAATTGAACAACTGATTTTTAACCGTCCTTTCGAGGGCGTTTTTTTGTTACTCAAAGGTGAACGCAATGGGAAAGTATAAGCCCTTGTGGATGCCAAAGTACAGAATTGAAGCTGCCTTTCGGCGGCAACTCCTTGTCCTGGCCCGGAAAATCATCCGGGAGGTCGGGACCACGGAGGATGCCTACGAAATCCAGCAGATCCTGGAAAGCATCTCCCAGTCAAAAGAATACGAAAAACTGTGCAGGTCCGCGGCCATGAAAATGGTCACGGGCCTTTTTAGTGACCAAGGCCATACTTGGCGTCAGGCAGCAGCCGCCAACAGCAAGGGCCGTATCATTTACCAGGCTCTGCGGAAAGAGCTGCAGGGGCCAGCCGGAGAAAGACTGAGGGAACTTATCGACGACACTACATACCGGATCGTAACCCTGCCCCATGATATTGGGCATGAGGTGGCTGGTTACACGGCCAGGGAGTCCCTGAAGGGGCGCCGGGCAAGTGACATAGCGGAAGAAATCAAGAAGATGTTTCCCGACAAAACCCGGGCCAGGGCTGAGCTGATCGCCCGCACCCAGGTGTCTATAACAAGCACGAATCTGACCCGGCAGCGGGCAGAGCGATATGGAGTCAGCTGGTATGTATGGCGGGCGGTAGGAGATGCCAGAACCCGGCACAGCCACGAAAAGATGGAAGGGGTACTGGTAAATTGGGACGATCCTCCGGCACCGGAAGACCTTTTCCCGGTTCTGAACGCAGATGGAAGCAGGCGGAAGAACACCCTGGGCCATTACCATGCAGGCTGCTGCCCGAACTGCCGGTGTTATCCGGAGCCCATAGTAGACCTGGACGAAATCACATTTCCCGCAAGGATATACATGAACGGGAGGATTACCCGTATCGGCCGGAAAGCATTTACAGCTCTCAGCGGAATCAAGGTATAAGGTGATGGAATGGATACAGATAAATTGAAAATGAAAATTGCTGCTATGAAACTCGCCGTTCTGGGTTTAAAGATCTCCCGTCTGACAATCGATAAAACCTACCCAAAGGACCGGGATCCCAAAAACTGGCGGACAATCAATGGATCAAAAGTCCATCTCACAGAAGGTAAAATCGACGGCGGGGCAGGAGGACGATTTAACGGGAAGGCGTGGGCGGGGAAACAGAAACATGAATTTGTTTCGAATCCCAAAGATGATGCCTCTAAGCAAAAAATTGATGATATGATCCAGAAGTATCATCTTCAGGCTGTGATGCATAACGGGAAGATGCGCGTTTTTACCAGAGCAAGTCTGAACGCCTCTGAAATCCGTGAGATCAAAGCTAACAGGGACAAAATCCTGGCGGCCATCAAGGCCAAGAAAGATGCCGAAACTGATCGCATTGCGAAGCGCCAGGCTAAAATCGATGCCATCCCTGGGCTGAAGGAAATCAAAGCAGCCCGGGAAGCTCATGCTCTCTGGCAGGCTAGGCTGACAGCCAGCATTGAACGAGGTGCCAGTGGAAAAGGCGTCGGCCCGGAACCGAAATATGATTTTGAAGCAGCTTATAAAAAATATCCGCAGGCTCACGCCTATCTGGTGGCCGAACATGAAGCTAATAAGCACAACTATGAGATGGCAGCAGCTGGCAAGAAAGCGCTGGAAAAAGTCATCAACGGCCAGTGGAAAGAAGCCATGAAAGAGCTAGAGGACAGCAAAGCTGCAAACAGGAATGAACTTCTATGGGATTAATAGGAGGTGGGGCTCATGCGTGCATTTTATGGGTCTAAGATTTCTCCCCACCTGACCAGGACCCCAGAAGGATTGGACGCTTCTAACTACTCTTTCTACACCAAAGGGGTGGTCCAGAACGTTCGCCGGGGAACCGGGTGGCTATGCAATAAAATAGAAGAATTTGCAGATAGAATTTGTGAAGAAGAAACAAAATAGCAAAATATACATCTGCAGGAGAGTTCCTTCTTTGTTGTTATGTGGTGGTTTCTGATTTTTACCGATTTTTCTTGCGTCAATCTTTATTGTCCTGCAATTTACACACATAAGTTGTTATAATAAAGTTGTGGTCAGAAAAAACTTAACAACTCGGCAAAGACTGTGTTGATACATACTGAATACAACGAAACTATCGAACTAAATTAAAAAATATGATAATATAATATGGTGAATCGAATTGGGGAAAGGTCGTGAGTCATGAATCCGTTTTTGTTACAATGTGTGCCGGCAAAAGCAAATCGAGAAGATCAAGGGCTTTGGCTGCCGTTATGGATGCATTTGAGGGATACTGCCTATGTGATGGAGTATCTGGTTGATGCCTGGCTTCCAGAAGCGACCAAAAGAGCGATCATACCGGATGATGAAGAAAATCTCGGCAATTTAGCAATTTTATTAGGAGCTCTACATGATCTCGGGAAAAGTGCTCCAGCATTCTCCAGTATGATTTTGCAGCACATGGATGAAACTGTAGCTAATCGACTGGAACAATATGGACTTCCCATTTCATCCTATCATACTTTTCCCAACCGGTCCCGTTCTCCTCATGCATTGATGGGAGAAGCGGTACTCTCAAAACATGGTTTTCCATTAAGCTTTGCAACCATGATTGGCGCCCATCATGGCAGGCCTCATTCGTTAGAGAATCGGCACTGGGTGGATAATCAAATTTCTCCTTTTTCCACGACAGCTGTGAACTATTATGATAGTATTGAACAGGGAACTGGTGAAACCTGGAAAGAGCTTCGTGAGGATTTCATCCATCAGGCTTTGACAATGGCAGAAATTTCCATTGCAGATATTCCCGTATTATCCATGCCGGGACAAGTCCTTCTTACCGGGTTCCTGATTATGGCGGACTGGATTGCCAGTAATGAAACATACTTTCCTCTAATCCCGGTTTCTTCTACAGGTGAGGAAGAAGATTATCCAGGCCGGGTTGAACGGGGGCTGCAGGATTTGGACTTGCCAGATATTTGGAGTCCGGACAATTTTACCATGTCCGACGGGCAGTTTCAGAAAAAATTCGGCTTCTTGCCCAATGCAGTCCAGAAGGCAGTCGTTTCTGCGATAACCAGTTCCATCAAGCCGGGAATTTTTATCCTGGAAGCCCAGATGGGTGTGGGAAAAACAGAAGCTGCTCTGGCCGGGGCTGATTTGTTGGGCAGCAGAAATGAGTGTGGTGGATTGTTCTTTGGCCTTCCGACTCAGGCTACTTCCAATGGAATCTTTCCCAGAATTGAGAATTGGGCTTCGAAAGAAGCAGATGCTGAGCAGACCATCCTGGGCATCAGGTTGGCCCATGGGGCCGCGGAGATGAATGATGACTATCAGTCCCTGTTCCATGGTAGCGCAACCATTGATGAAGATGATGAGAACGAAGGCGTATTGGTCCATCCCTGGTTCGAAGGGAGAAAACAGGCACTGCTGGCTGACTTCGTCATCGGGACAGTGGATCAATTGCTGATGGCTGCCTTGAAACAGAAACATGTGATGCTGCGCCACCTGGGCCTGGCAGGGAAAGTGGTCATTGTGGATGAATGTCATGCCTATGACGCCTATATGAACCAGTTCTTATATAGAGCTTTGAACTGGCTGGGGGCCTATGGAGTACCGGTTATTTTATTATCTGCAACGCTGCCCTATGCAAAAAGAACGGCTATGATCCGTTCCTATATGGGGTTGCGTGTTGAAGTAGAAAATGATAAAAAAGAACCCTGGATGTTCAGTAAAGACTATCCATTATTAACCTGGACAGATGGCCTTGATGTAAGACAAATGAAAATCCTTCTGGATACGCCTGAACAAAAGATACAGATTCAAAAAATCCATGATGATGATATCGTCCAGATTTTACAGGATCGACTCTCTGATGGAGGCTGCGCCGGAATCATTGTCAATACAGTTAGAAGAGCCCAGCAGTTGGCTATGGAGCTGAAACAAAAGCTGACAGAGGATGAAATTATGGTGTTCCATGCAGGATTTACCATGGAACAGAAAGCTGCTATTGAGCATAAACTGCTGGAACGAATCGGTAAGAAATCCCAAAAGCAACGGAATCATTTCATCGTAATCGGTACCCAGGTCATGGAACAATCACTGGATATCGACTTGGATCTGCTGTTCACAGATTTATGCCCTATGGATCTGCTTTTCCAGCGGATTGGCCGATTGCATCGTCATACAAGAAATCGGCCAGTCAAGTTGCAAACACCGACTTGTCTGGTAATGGGTGCGGACCCTGCAGATGGATTGGAAGAAGGAACTAAAGCAGTATATGGAGAATATCTGTTGCTGCGTACCAGAGAGTTACTTCCGGAGCAATTTTCATTGCCGCTGGATATTTCGGAGTATGTGCAAAATGTCTATGATGAGGGGTTTGTTATATCTCCAGAGAAAGAAAAGAAAGCACTGGCTCAATACCAACAAATTTTGAAAGAGAAGGAGCAGGCGGCGCAGACTCATTGTTTGGGCTTGCCCAGAAAATCCAAACGCAATCAAAACTGGAATACACTGGAAGGCTGGCTGGATGCTACACCGGCTCTCAATGAAAAGCAGCTGGAAGCCAGTGTACGAGATGGAGGAGAAAGTATAGAAGTCATCCTGATCCAGCAGAGCAGGGAACCAGGTGTGTTTGTGGATATGGCTACCCAACAGGTGGAATTCTGTGGAGATTCAAAGCCCAGCAATGATGAAGCACGTCAAATCTATCGGCAGAAGGTCCGCCTCCCGGCTTTTATGGGCAAAGGAACATTTGGGGAGCATGTAGTCAAGGAGCTGGAAAAAATTACAAAACAGTGGGTACCCCTGTGGCTTAAAAATCCCATTCTGTCCGGTGAATTGTTCTTGGTTTTCAATCAGGAGGGAAATGCGGAATTGGCTGGATATACGATTCGATATGATCCATTTCTAGGTCTGCACTGTGAGAAGGAGAAATAAGAATGGAAGAACGCGAATTCAATCTGTTGGAAGAACCCTGGATTAAGGTGCTGCGGCCTGACTTGCAGGTGGATACACTTTCTTTACAGGATGTTATGCTTCATGGTCAGGATTATATGGATTTGGGAGGAGAGAATGCCCTTCAGAACTTTGCCATATTGCGTTTGCTGATTGCTGTTGCCTATACGATTTTTTCTCGTGTGGATGAAAATGGAGAAAAAGATGATTTGGTGGCGATTGATGATCAAAATGATGCACAGGATGAGGCCACTCGTCGTTGGAAAGCCTTGTGGGATAACAGGAAATTCCCGGAGAAACCGGTGCTGGATTATTTTAAGGATCACCATGATGAATTCTGGCTGTTTGACCCGGTACGGCCTTTTGGGCAGGTGCCTCAGGCCCAAAGGGGAACCGAATACGAAGCAGCAAAACTTATTGGGGATATTTCGGAAAGCAGCAATAAAATCCGCCTTTTTGCCAACCGCAGCGGGTTGAAAAAAAGATTGGTACCTTATGGGGAAGCGGCCAGATGGCTGTTATTCGTGAATGCTTTTGATGATACATCAGCTAAGCCCAAGCAAAAGGGTTTGCCTTCTCCAGGGGCCGGTTGGGTTGGTAAATTGGGAATGATTCAGGGTGTCGGGAAAAATCTATTTGAAACGATTTTACTTAATTGCACTTTCTTGAAAGATGGAACTCAGAAATGGAGTGAAGAAGCTTGTCCTAATTGGGAGCATCTTCCAAAACCAGATGAACGGACAGCAATCCCTGTCCCTGATAATTTAGCGGGATTACTGACACTGCAATCTCGAAGATTATTGCTGAAACGGAATCAGGGATATGTACTTGGATACTATCTTTTGGGAGGAGATTTCTTCAGCAATAATGGTCAAGATGGTGCTTTTAATGAACAAATGACTGTCTGGAACCAGCCCAAAGACTTAAAGAAAAATTTCTTCCATCCCCAGCGGAATATATTGGGAAAACAGATGTGGCGGGATTTTGGCAATTACTTTGTCGCTACTGCAGATTCCAGTACCAATCGTCATTTACCGGGTGTAGTCAGATGGATCCGGCTCCTTGATAACAAAGTCTTTGACGAAGACGAGCCAATTCATTTAAAAACCATTGCTCTGCAATATGGAGATAAAGATTTCTTTATCAATGATTTTAGCAGCGATACCTTGACGATCTATTCTAGTTTACTGGATGAGAAAGAATATACCATCCAGGATGAAATCAATCATCAGATTGAAAAGTGTCAACAAGCAGCTAACGCTGTCAATTGGCTATTGAACGATTTGGAAATTGCCGGAGGTGGTGATATAGAAAAAAAGACAAGCAAAGGAAATGAAATCTTTTATCAGAAGATTGATGCGCCTTTTCGTATGTGGCTGTTGCGATTCCATGGCCCTGTGCTCCAGAATCCGGATGCTGTGAAAAAATTATATGAGGAGTGGGAATGTATCGCACGGAATATTGCTCTGGAAATTGCGTATCAGGCTGAAAAAGATGCCAGTATGCAGGCTTATCTGGGGAGAAGTACTGGTAAGGAAGATAATAAACAGTTTTATTCTCTCCCAAAAGCTGATTTTCTGTTTCGTGGTAACCTCTTTAAAATTTATCCGAAAGTGGGTGAAGAAAAGTGAATCAAACAGAATTGGTACGGAAATATGTTAAACAAAAAGTGGAACTTTTGCAGCATAGTCTGGAGAAAAACCAGGGCAGGGCCGAATTAGCCCTGCTGCGCCGCGGAATAGGTAAGCAGCCAGGTGAATTACCTTCTTTGTGGGGTATGTTGCTGGAAAACATGCCGGAAGAATTGCAGGGGAAAGGGAAATCTCCTTCTCGGGGTGAATGGGCTGTATATACGTCTTTGACTCTCTATGCCCTGCATCAGCAGGGACAGGGACAATCTATGAATCAGCCTGGAAAGTCCTTAGGAAAGGCAATCCACAATCTGGTTCCTGCTGGAGATCAGGGCGCAGAGGAACGCACCCTTCGTCGTTTTAATCAAATGGCTACTTCTTCCGATATGGTGGAATTGGCGCAACATCTGAGGAGTATTATCGAACTTTTGCGCGCAAATGGCATACCTTTGGATTATGTGAATCTGGCTGGTGATCTTTATAATTATCAGCTTGTGGATTATCAGAATACTGTCCGCTTGAAATGGGGACGGGAATATTATTATGTGAAGGAACAGGACAACAAGGAGGAAAATCATGACTAAAAATCTGTATGTGGATATCCATGTCTTGCAAACGGTACCGCCCAGCTGTGTGAACCGGGATGATACGGGGAGCCCGAAAACGGCTGTCTATGGGGGGACGACTCGTGCCCGGGTTTCATCGCAGGCCTGGAAACATGCTATCCGACAATATTTTGAAACGATTTTTCCGGCAGAGCAGTTGGGCAAACGCACGAAACATATTGTTGAACTGGTCGAAGCTGCCATTACCAAAGCTTCGCCTGAACTGACTGCTGAAAAAGCAGAAAAAATGGCTATTAAGACATTGACGGATGCTGGCTTGAAAATCAAAGATGCATCCAAAGGGACGGATGCTTTATTCTTTATCAGTGAAGGACAAATCCAGGCTCTGGTACAGCTTGCAATTGATGGAGAAACCGACAAGAAAAAGTATAAGGCAGCTTTGCAGGAACATCCTTCTGTTGATATGGCTATGTTCGGACGTATGGCGGCCAGTGATCCTTCGCTGAACTATGACGCAACAGTACAGGTGGCTCACAGCATTTCTACCCATACTGTCCATAATGAATACGATTATTTTACAGCTGTGGACGATTGCTCCAGTGAAGATAATGCCGGTGCCGGGCATTTGGGCACTGTGGAATTCAATTCAGCTACATTGTATCGTTTTGCTACAGTAAACGTAAATGAACTGGCAAAATCAGCTGGTACGGAAACGGCAAAGGCTGTACGGAAATTTGTGGAAGCATTCATTTACAGTATGCCTACCGGTAAGGAGAATACTTTTGCCAATCGGACGCTGCCCAATGATATCTATATCGCGGTACGGCAGGATCAACCTGTGAATCTGTGCGGGGCTTTCGAAAAACCGGTCCAGGCCGGCCAGGAAGGGTATATCAGGGCTTCTGAAAAATCTTTTGCTGCGTATACAGAAAAACTGTATCAGCAATATGACAATGCACCGGAAAAAGCCTTTGGCATGGGAGATGGCTGCCATGAATTAGTTGAAACGGCTGCAGTTCCAACTGTTTTGAACAGCCTGGAAAACTATCTGCAGGGAAAGCTGGAGAATGAAAAATGAGTACACTCCTGTTACGGCTTGCTGCTCCGTTGCAATCCTGGGGAGACGATTCCAAGTTCAACAATCGACGGACATATTCTATTCCAACCAAAAGTGGTATTCTGGGGATGCTTGCAGCAGCATTGGGCAGAAAACGCGATGATACGATTGATGATTTAAAAAAACTCGAAATAGGGGTGAGAGTAGATCAGGAAGGTATCGAACTGGATGACTTTCAGATGGTCCATGGAAAAAAACAATCAGATATGACTCGGCGGTATTATTTATCAGATGCTATTTTTCTGGTTGGTCTATTTCATTTTGATGATGCTTTCTTAAGCAAGCTGGAAGAAGCATTGTTTCATCCAGTTTATCCTCTTTTCCTGGGGCGCAGGTCTTGTCCGCCTTCTTATCCGCTGGTACTAGGCATCCGGGATTCTTCCCTTCAGGAAGCTTTGGAGAAGGAACCCTGGCTGGCACAGGAATGGAGACAGAAACGTCTTTCTGGGAAACTCCGGCTGGTATTGGAAAGCGAAAGGGACACTACGGCGGTACTCCATCGGCTGAGAGATGTACCTGTATCTTTCAGTCCGGAACGGCGAGAATATCAGTATCGGTATATCAAAGAAGGCGGCTATGTAGAATTTTCCGGGAAGCAGGAAACAGAACATGATGCGTTTGGAGAATTGGGGTGATTACAAATGTATATGTCAAGGATGAGATTGGATCCTTCAAAACGGAAAACGATGATTGCCCTGGCCGATCCCAATCTGTTCCATGGAACCATTGAACATGCTTTTTCTGGGGAATCTGGTCGAAAACTCTGGCGAATTGATACGTTGGGAGGTAAGATATACCTTCTTTTGATCAGTGAACAGAAACCCATGTTACAGCATGCGGTGGAACAGTTCGGTTATCCGCAGGAAGAAAATGGCTGGGAAACCAAAGAGTATGATGGGTTTCTGGAGAAAATCACCCAAAATAGTCGCTGGCATTTCCGACTGGTGGCTTTTCCGACCCATAGCGTGCTGGAAAGTGAAGATATCCAGAGAAAAAGAGGAAAAGTCTATCCGCATGTTACTCCGGAATACCAGAAAAAGTGGCTGCTGGACAGAAGCAGAAAACATGGCTTCTCCCTGGAAGAGAATGGATTTCAGGTTGTACAAGATCGGTCCTATTTCTTTCGAAAATCCTATGGCCCAAAACACAGGGTATCATTGCTGGCTGTAACTTTTGAGGGTGTTCTGCAGGTCACGGAGCCGGAACTGTTCCGAACGATGCTGATTGAAGGCATTGGCCGGGGAAAGGCTTATGGACTGGGAATGATGACCATCGCAGGTGAAATCAAATGACGGACATCCCTGGCATCAAACAGCCGGAGTTGAGTGCACTTCCACAGATTGGTGACCGCATGACTTTCGTTTATGTGGAGCATGCGGTGATCAACCGGAGAGATGGTGCTATCACGGTTACGAATCAAGATGGTATCATTTACCTTCCGGCTGCTTCGATTTCGGTGCTGATCCTGGGGCCTGGTACAGATGTTTCTCATCGGGCCATGGAACTGATCGGTGATGCCGGCGTAACGGTGATTTGGACTGGTGAGCACGGTGTCCGATATTACGCCAGCGGGCAATCCTTGACCCATCGAGCAGGACTTTTGCTGGAGCAGGCAAAACGGGTTAACAATCAACGGCTCCATTTGGATGTAGTAAGAAAGATGTATCAGCTGCGCTTCCCTCAAGAAGATGTTTCAACGTTGACGTTGCAGCAGCTTCGTGGCCGGGAAGGCAGTCGTATCCGGAATGTCTATCGGGAATGTTCAAAAAAATGGAATGTGCCCTGGAATGGAAGAGAATATGATCCGGAAAATTTTGAAGCCAGTGATACAGTCAATAAAGCTTTATCCATGGGGCATACCTGTCTGTACGGCCTGGCGCATGCTGTGATTGCGGCTCTGGGGTGTTCTCCCGGTTTGGGTTTTGTCCATGTCGGTCACGATTGCTCTTTTGTTTATGATATTGCAGACTTGTATAAAGCAGAAGTGACCATACCGGTTGCATTTGAAACGGCTGCGCAAAATACAGATGATCTGGAAAAGGTCGTACGGCATAGGGTAAGGGACGAACTGGTCAAACGTCATATTTTGGAACGGATGGTCCATGATATCCAGTGGTTGTTAAAAGATACTGCAACTGACGATGAAAGTATCCGGGATGCTGTTTACCTCTGGGATAACCGACTGGGAACAGTGGCAAACGGAAAACAGTATCATGAAGCAGCGGGAGAGAAATCATGATTGTAGTCACAGTCACAAACTGCCCTCCCAGTCTGCGGGGCGATTTGACAAAATGGCTCTGTGAAGTCAATACAGGCGTTTATGTAGGACGTGTCTCTGCCAGAGTACGGGAAAAACTGTGGAAAAGAATCTGTCAGCATGTCAAAGATGGGCAGGCTACCATGGTCTTTAACGCAGCCAATGAACAGGGCATGGATTTCTATACCTGGAATTCTACCTGGAAACCGGTAGACCTGGATGGCATCAAGCTGATGCTTCATCCATTACCTGGAAAGCAAGAAAATGATTTTCGAGAGAATCATAACAGAAGCCATGCAGGACTGCATATTTTTTTGAGAAAAAAGGCAGCCAGACAGAATCGACTTGAAGCACTGCGTAATTATACGGTAGTAGATTTAGAAACTACAGGATTGGATTCTCTGCAGGATCAGATCCTTGAATTTGGGGCGGTAAAAGTTCGAAAGGGGGAAATAGTCGATCAATACGAAAAAATGGTGCATATTACAGGAAATGTGCCAGCAGAAATTTCCCGGATTACAGGAATCACGACAGAGATGATCATTCAAAAAGGAGCTCCTTTAAAAGAATGTCTGACTGATTTCCTGGAATTTACAGAAGGGGAGCAGCTGTTGTTTTATAATGTTCCGTTTGATATGAGCTTTCTGGTACGGGCCTGTGGAATTTGTGACTTGCCTATGCTGGAGAATCCTTGTGTTGATGTATTGAAGATGGCACGCAAAAAGATGCAGGGGATGCCCAATTATAAATTGAGTACCTTAGCAAAGCATTTTGGACTGGATGAACAGAAACACAGGGCTTTAACAGATTGTATCTTGACACAGCAGGTGTTTTTGAAGTTAAATGAAATGGGATCGTAACGCCATAAAGAATGGCGTATTTTGGGCATTTTTTTAGTGTGTACCCCGCGTATGCGGGGATGATCCCACCCCGGACGGCTTTACCCTGGCGTTTGGCAAGTGTACCCCGCGTATGCGGGGATGATCCTCTGATCTGCAACGTTTTCTGGACGAATCCCGGGTGTACCCCGCGTATGCGGGGATGATCCTTAAAAGGAGGATGAACCATGAAAGAGAAAGAAGTGTACCCCGCGTATGCGGGGATGATCCCGACTTTTTGCCGCACGGCAGCGGGCGTCTGTCGTGTACCCCGCGTATGCGGGGATGATCCCTTTTTCGTGGTATAATAATGATGTAATCAGAAGTGTACCCCGCGTATGCGGGGATGATCCTGTCCAGGCTATAATTTTCCGTCGCGTCCTGGAGTGTACCCCGCGTATGCGGGGATGATCCTAACGCGGGCTACAAGGAAATCGAAGCGGCGTTGTGTACCCCGCGTATGCGGGGATGATCCCGGGAAACGCGCTTGCGCTTGCCCGTTGCCGGGGTGTACCCCGCGTATGCGGGGATGATCCCGTTGAGCAACTTCTTCCAACGTCAGGCCCAACGTGTACCCCGCGTATGCGGGGATGATCCTACGGCGCAAGGAGTTGGGCCTGACGTTGGAAGGTGTACCCCGCGTATGCGGGGATGATCCTTTCATGATATACGCTAACACGTAATGCGGAGGGTGTACCCCGCGTATGCGGGGATGATCCTTTCCTTGCCACGCCCCGATATTTCGGGGGCAGGTGTACCCCGCGTATGCGGGGATGATCCCTATACACAGGGTGGAGCCGCTCATGATATGGCGTGTACCCCGCGTATGCGGGGATGATCCTTTAAACCCCGTGCATAATATACACGGGGTTTTGTGTACCCCGCGTATGCGGGGATGATCCTATCATGAAAAAAACCATTTACATGAACGACCCGTGTACCCCGCGTATGCGGGGATGATCCTTACATCCGTTGTCACGAATCTAGGCGACAGCGGTGTACCCCGCGTATGCGGGGATGATCCTGCTTGTTGCGTTACTGACCGTAAAGTATGCTCGTGTACCCCGCGTATGCGGGGATGATCCTTACTACGCAGAGTGGCTGGACGCACAGGATGAGTGTACCCCGCGTATGCGGGGATGATCCTCTCTTCTACTGGCGGGAATGGGAGCCACGAAAGTGTACCCCGCGTATGCGGGGATGATCCCTGAAAACGGAAGACCGCCGGAAGGCCCTGGTGGTGTACCCCGCGTATGCGGGGATGATCCTTTTTCGACAGCGGAACGAATTTCCCCAGGTTCGTGTACCCCGCGTATGCGGGGATGATCCTCCATCCTGGACATCCCCATCGTAGACCTGACTGTGTACCCCGCGTATGCGGGGATGATCCCCGTGCCAACGTTGATGCGCTCAACATAGCAGCGTGTACCCCGCGTATGCGGGGATGATCCTCGTGAAGGGATGGAACTGGGACAACGTCGCAGGTGTACCCCGCGTATGCGGGGATGATCCATTGGGCTGGAATTGGGCAAAAATCCCGAAAAAAGTGTACCCCGCGTATGCGGGGATGATCCTGATAAACTCCTTGCCGCATTTATCGCATACATGTGTACCCCGCGTATGCGGGGATGATCCTAGCTTCCTTGCCCGGGTTGCCCGGGTCCGTCCGTGTACCCCGCGTATGCGGGGATGATCCTAGCACTCGTCCTCGTCGTACAATCTTGCAATTGTGTACCCCGCGTATGCGGGGATGATCCCCTGGCAGGTCTTTATCTTTCCGTCCCGTCCAAGTGTACCCCGCGTATGCGGGGATGATCCTCCCGGCGGCACACTCAGTACGGCGACTATACCGTGTACCCCGCGTATGCGGGGATGATCCTCGCGCCGCCAATGCTCGCGCAGATGGTCGTCAGTGTACCCCGCGTATGCGGGGATGATCCTGTCCCGGCAATGAGCTGCCAGGTTGTTTCGCTGTGTACCCCGCGTATGCGGGGATGATCCTTCTTTGCTGTTCGCCTGCTGCTGTTTTAACC
>NZ_JBNMIU010000031.1:0-26198 GCF_050873445.1 Acidaminococcus sp.
GATACCACATACACATGATTGTGTTCAATAGGTTGGGTCTAAAATGAACACGTCAATTTTAAAGGATTCAAATTGCAGGCTGTCCAATTTTGTGGGTAGGTACTACTCTTAAAAAGTGTCCATACTTATGGGTACAGTATAAACGAAAAATGGGGTGTGAAAAAAGTGTTTTTTCACACCCCGTTTTCTGATCCGTTGGAACCTGATCAACCCTGTTCCTGGGGTCCGTGGTTATACTGCCAGCAGGACGTCTGCCCGTTCCGATGGCCGCTGCGATGGTGATGGCCGCTTTGGTCATCATATGGACATCCAACCCGGTTGTCCAAAGTTTGTACAACTGGCTGATGATAAGGCTTCACCTCGTCCGCATGGACGGCTCCCGCATGGAATATCCGGGGCCCGGCCACTGCTCCGGCCACAAAGAATACAGCGCCCATGGCAAGCATCTTTGCCTGTGTCTTCATATCCATCCTCCTTTCTCATGCTCCCGCATCCGCAAGTGTTCTCCTTCGGTTCCATTATAGCCTATTCCCGGGCAAAAAATTGTTGGGAAAATAGGAAGAAATCGGGAAGGCCTATTTCAGGCTTTCGTAAATCCGCTCCAGGTTCTCTTCCATCTGCTGCAGATAGTTTCCTTCCCCTTCTCCCCCTTCCAGGGTATGGATGGGCACTACCTTTGCGCCCACTTCCCGGGCCAGGGACTGGCTGGTCTTGGGGCTCACCGCCGCTTCGGTGAATATGGTCTTCACGCCCCGTTCCCGGCAGAATTCCACCAGGGATGCCAGCTGACGGGCATTGGGCTCACCGCTGGCAAATACGCCTTCCACGCTGCTCTGTTCCAGGCTGAAATCCCGGCACAGATAGGCAAAAGCCGCATGACCGGTGACAAAATCCTTCCGGTGCACCTGGCGGAACTTTTCCTTATAACTGCCTTCCAGCTGCTGCAGCCGGGCAATGAACCGGTCCGCATTGGCTTCGTAATAGGCCCTGTTGGCTGGGTCCGCCTGAGCCAGACCATCGGCAATGGCCCGGGCTTCCGCCTGGGCACAGGATGGGCTCAGCCAGGCATGGGGATCGTACTGGCCGTGCTCCCGGATTTCTTCTTTTTCTTCGTTCTGGATGGGCTGTACGTTTTGGGCCGCCACCACCTGGATCAGGCTGTTGTTCTCGGCAGCCTTCACCATTTCTTCCGCCCAGGGTTCCATGCCCAGTCCCTGAAGCACCAGCACCCGTGCCCGGCTCAGATCCTTCATGCTGCGGGTAGTGGGCTGGAATTCGTGAGGTTCCGTGCCCTCGGGGATCAAGGTGCGCACTTCCACCTTGTCGCCGCCAATGGCCTCGGTGATTTCCTTCATGGCATAGAAGCTGGCCACCACCGGCAGTTTTCCGTCAGCCGTTTTGTCCTGATGCCCGGACCCGCACCCGGCCATCAGGACAAGCAGGACGCAGCAGAAAATATACAATAAACGTTTCATGGGGTGTAAAATCCTTTCCTGTACATGCAAATGATTTGCATTTTCGTGAAAAATATCATATCATATAGATTACGTTCCGTCAATAAACGCGAATCATTTGCATTTGCCTTACAAACAAAAGGAGTCTGTTTTCTATGCTATCCATTTCTCATCTGACCTTTGCCTATGAGCAGGGGCCCGCTCTGCTGCGGGATCTTTCCATGGAAATTCACGACGGCGATTACGTGGCCATCGTGGGCGAAAACGGCAGCGGCAAAAGCACCCTGGTCAAGCTGATCCTGGGTCTCCTGACCCCCAGCCAGGGCACCATCCGCAGCACCTTCCGGCGTCCGGCCTACGTGCCCCAGCCCACGGACATGGTGAACAAACAGTTCCCCATTACCGTGTACGAAGTGCTGGACTACACCCGCAGGGTACTCCATATCAAGGACAAAGCAGCCACCGCCCAGACTCTGGAGCGCATGCACATCACCGATCTCCAGGATCACCTGATCGGTGCCCTGTCCGGGGGCCAGTACCAGAAGGTGATGATTGCCAAGGCGCTTTTGGGCAGCCCCGACCTGATGATCTTCGACGAACCCTCCACAGGCATGGATCTGAAGAGCCAGGACGACCTGTACCCCCTGATCCACCAGCTGAACGAACAGCAGGGCATCACCATCATCACTGTGGAACACAACCTGCGCTATGCAGCCCACCAGGCCACCAGCTTCTTCCATGTGGTCCGGGGCCAGGGCCATTTCTGCTCCCCCCACGAATACATCCAGGAATACCTGGCCGAAAACGGAGGTGTCTGCGCCCATGTTTGACTATGCTTTCATGCGGAATGCCTTTATGGTATCCGTACTGATTTCCCTGATTTGTCCCCTGATCGGCACCTTCCTGGTCCTGCGCCGTTATTCCATGATCGGCGATGCCCTGGCGCATGCGTCTCTGGCCGGGGTAGCCACAGGGCTTTTGTTCCACGCCAATCCCATTCTCAGCGCCTTCTGCCTGACCTCCTTCTTCGGGCTTCTCATCGAAGTCCTGCGGGAAAAGTTCCGGCGCTATGCGGAGCTGACCCTGGTGATCGTCCTGTCCCTGTCCGTGGGCATTGCCATCACCATCATCAGCAGCGGCCTGGTCCACGCCAATGTGGATTCCTTCCTGTTCGGCAGCATCCTCACCGTAAGCCGGGGCGAAGTGACCACGGTGGCCATTTTGACCCTGATCAGTCTGCTCACCATCTTCGGATTGTTCCCCCAGCTGGTGCTGCTGGCCTTCGATGAGGACGGTGCCCGGATTGCCGGTGTAAAAGCCCGGACCATCAATTACATTTTCTCCATCCTGGTCGCTGCCACCATCTCCGTTTCCATCCGAATTGTGGGCATCCTGGTGATCAGCTCCCTGATTGCCCTGCCGGTGGCCACCGCCCTGCAGCTGCATCAGGGATTCAAGAAGACTATGGTACTGGCCGTGGTGTTCAGCTTCATCGATGTAATGGCCGGCCTGGTCATTTCCTATTATGCAGGAGCGGCTCCCGGCGGCATTACCGCCATCGTATCCGTCCTGCTGCTCCTTCTGGTACTGTTCTGCCAGCAGCTGCAGGACAAACGGGAGGTACGCCATGCACAGCACTGAAAAACCTCTGGATGCGGCAGGCCTGATCCGCCAGACCGGCCTGAAATGCACCCCGGCTCGGGTACAGGTACTGGAGCTGCTGCTTTCCCAGCAGGAAGTGCTCAGTGCCGATGAAGTGTTCGAAAAGCTGCGCCAGCTGGGCGCCACATTGAATTTCTCCACAGTATACCGGATTTTGGAAAACTTCACGGAAAAGAAGCTGACAGAAAAGGTACTGCTGCCCCAAAGCCGGAAATACGGCTTCCTGGTATATACGTTCAGTCACACCCATCATCTGATCTGCCTGGGCTGTCATAAAGTAGTGAACCTGGACGGCTGCCCCCTCCACGGATTCGAAGAGGAGATGGCCAAAAAGAACCATTTCCAGATTGTGGGACACGCATTGGAATTATACGGCTACTGCGAAGAATGCCAAAAAAAAGGACTTCCCCGATAAAGGAAGTCCTTTTTTAGTGGTTAGTAATTAGTGGTTAGTAATTAGTGGTTAGTGATTGGTTGGTGGCTGATTTTCCGTGACTGCACCAGTCCCCATACCGGCAGCAGTACCAGATATACGGCCAGCACCACGGCTTCGTGGGGAGCGCCGGTGGTATCAAGGATGGTGGCACAGGCAATGGACCAGGGGATCAGGGGCGAAATCACCACCGCCGTGTTCTCCAGATCCAGAGCCAGCTTTTCCCGGTCCGTCACAAAGGGAGCGCACAGCTGATGGGTCAGCACGATGCTCAGGGTCTGATTGCAGGAAACCATGCCCGTAAAGAGTGCCGCCAGGATGATGGACAGGTACGTCCCCACCTTCTTCTCCAGGTTCTGGAACAGGGATTTGATGCCATCCAGCAGCCCTGTACCCTTGAAGATGCCTCCGAAAGAAGCTGACAGACACACGATGGAAGCCACCCGCAGCATGGATACGATGCCGCCTCCGCTAAGCATGCCCGCATACTGGGGATCGGACAGCCGGTATCCGGTGACCATGATCTTCAGCAGATGCCACACGGACCAGCCCTGGACGAAATGGCTCAGGGCAAAAGCGCACAGGATGCTCACCACCATGTTCTTTTTCACTGAAACCCGGAAGAAACTGAGCACCAGGATGCTCACCGCCGGCAGCACCAGCCAGGGGGTGAAATTGTACAGGTCATAGAGCCCGCTGATCATATCCCCCATCTTGCCCACACCGGGCAGGGCAAACCCCAGGGCCAGGTAGAATGCACTGGAAACGATGAAAGGCACCAGGGCGAACCGGGCCATATGGGCGATATTCCTGTAGATATCCGTCTCCGTCAGCACGCTTACCAGTAGGGCGCTGGTAGAAACCGGGCTCATACGGTCCCCGAAGTATGCCCCCGCCAGGATGGCACCACCGCTGTACAGGCCGGGCACCCCCAGGGTCTCTCCCAATGAGAGGGTGATGACCCCCATGGTGGCTGCCGTGCCGAAGGACGTCCCCAGCAGGAACGATACGGCGCAGTTCAGCCAGAACGTGAGCAGCAGGAATACACTGGGCCGGATAAACTGCACCGCCAGGGCGATGATGTAGCCGATGGTACCCGCCGCCCGCCACAAAGCTGTCAGCATGCCGATCAGCAGGAACACCAGGAAGATGGTCTTTACCGACAGCACCCCCTGCCAGGCCATGGACAGCACCTGGCGGAAGGAAAATCCCTTGTGAAGCCCGTAACCGAAGAACAGGCAGAACCCGATGGTCAGAGCTCCCAAAAGGGGCAGGCCCGTCAGGATGAACAGGAACAGGATGAGGCAGAACGCCCCCAGGATCAGATTTTCCATAAATTGAACCCCACTTCAGACAAATGGGGTGTGAAAATGCTTTTTCACACCCCGCCGCTAAGCCAGCCGATACTGGCAAAAAGACAGGAGCTGCGAAATGATTTCACAGCTCCTGTTATTATATCACGTAATCGGTGCCGGATTGAAGATACACAGATCATTGTGGAACCCATACAGGTCGCTGTAGGGTTTCTTCCGGCCGCTGGCCACATCCAGGATGAAGCGGAAGATCTGGTTCCCCACTTCAGGGATGGTGGCTTCCCCGGTAGCTACTCCGCCGGCGGAAATATCAATCAGATCGAACCATTTGTCCTTCATTTCGTTCCGGCTGCACACCTTGATGACCGGCGCAATGGCCAGGCCGTAGGGCGTACCCCGTCCGGTCATGAACACCTGCAGGCCGATGCCGGAAGCCAGCTGGCTGGGACCGCAGACGATGTCGCTGGCCGGAGTGGCTGCGTAGATCAGGCCGTGCTTCGTGGGCTTTTCAGCCGGGGACAGCACTTCCACGATAGGACTGGTCCCGCTCTTGGCAATGGAACCCATGGCTTTTTCCACAATGTTGGCCAGGCCGCCTTTCTTGTTCCCCGGAGTGGGGTTGGCATCCCGGTCCACGCCGCCTTCAGCCAGGTATTCATCATACCATTTCATCTCGCTGGCCAGTTTATCGCGCACTTCTTTATTCACGCAGCGGGCCGCCAGCATGGGGACGCCGTCCCGAACTTCCGTCACTTCGCTGAACATGACCGTGGCGCCGCCCTTCACCAGCATATCGGCTGCATAACCGGCGCTGGGGTTGGCCGTCAGCCCGGAGAAGGCATCGGAGCCGCCGCACTGCAGTCCCACGACCAGTTCGCTGAGAGGCAGTTCTTCCCGGCGGCGCTGCTCCAGCCGCTGCAATTTCTTTTCGGCCATATCCATAATGGCCTGCATCATGGCATCATGACCATGGTAATCCTGCAGGGTCAGGCAGTTGTCCGGATTGATCTCTTCCGGTTCCAGCAGCCGGTCATAGGTCAGCTTTTCGCAACCCAGGCCGATGAGCATGATCTCGCCCCCGAAATTGGGATGACGGATCAGGTTCCGCACGGCACGGATGGGGATTTTGGCCAGAGGTGCGTTGATGGCCACGCCGCAGCCATAGGGATGGTTCACGGCCACCACATCATCCACATGGGGATATTTGGGCAGCAGTTCTTTTTTGATCCGTTCCACAGCCACGTTCACTACGCCGGCCGCACACTGTACAGTAGTCACGATACCCAGCAGATTCCGGGTACCGGCAGGACCCACTTTGTTCTTATAACCCGTCCAGGTGGTTTCCGGAGGATCCGGCAGTTCATCCTTCGGTACGATATGGGTACCATAGGGTAGATCGTGGAGTGCCGGGCTTTCCGGCAGATCCAGCATATGTTCGTTGATCCAGCTGCCCTTGGGAATATCATCCTTGGCGTAGCCCAGGACCACCCCGTAGCGGATGATCTCGCCCCCTTTGGGGATATCCACCAGGGCGATCTTATGAGCCTGGGGGATGGGCTGCAGGGCAATGACGCCCGGCAGTGCTTCCGTGCCCACAGGCAGGTCATGGACGGCAATGGCTACATTGTCCTTATCCTTGACCTTGATGACAAGCGGTGCAGTCATTTGTTTGTTCCTTCCTTTCTTCAGAACCCATCACCATGCCTTCGCATGGTCCCCCGCCCCTGGAAAGGGCGGATATAAAGGAGGGTTAGATTTTCGTAATCAAGGCCCCTTCTGCATCGAACTCCAGAGGAGACGGCGTATCCAGGGCTTTTACATTGGGATACTTCCCGGCCGCCACATCCCTGTAATAGCTTTCGCTAAGCATGATGGTGCCGATATGGGAAGTATTGGGGATCCGGACCACCCGTACCTTGTCCGGAGCCCGGTCCACCCCGTTGGTGGTACGGATGCACAGCTGGATGGCTTCCTTGTCCGTAGGCACCACAAAGGGGATCATCCCCGATTTGAACACCGTGTTGGTGACGATGTTGGGGTACATGGCATCCATGTCAATCTTGTTAAACAGCCGGGCCGTAATGCAGTTGGCCAGGCCGATGCCTAAGGAATTGCCGTGGCTGGCGTCCGACAGATCCAGGAAGCAGGTCCGCTGGACCTTCAGGCCCCCGTGGGCGAACTCCGTAGAAAACGTACCTGCAATATTGGGATCCACCCCGGTACCGGAGTAGTTCTTGCCGATTTCGTCCACCACCAGCACATCCGATTCCTTCACCAGGATGGAAGGCATATTGGCAAAGGCGAATTTCAGCCATTTGGCTTCCTCCTCAATCAGATTGGGAGTATCGATGGCCACGATCCGGCAGGTTTCATCATAGGCGTTCTCGATGCAGGGGATGGCAAACAGGATGGGTGCCTTTTCCAGGAATACCTTCGCCATGGAAGGGATATGCTCGGCAATCCTGCCCATACCGTCGGCGTGGACGTTCTCCGCCCCCTTCTGCTTGCCCAGGCCCACGGCCATCATCTTGCAGGGACCGCTCTCCACCTTGCCCCGAAAGGCATTGTGGGGTTTCAGACGACAGGAAATGATGATGCCGTCCGCCTCGTAGGCGTTCTTGTCCATGTACACCGGGCGGCCGCTGTCCGACTGACCCAGGTACACCGTTTCCATAGAACTGAGGATGGGACAGCCCATGGCTTCTTCCGTGATGCCGTACCCGTGCAGGATTTCCAGCTGCCCTTCTGCAGTAGCGCCGCCGTGGCTGCCCATGGCCGGTACGATGAAGGGCTTCGCCCCCCGCCGCCTGCAGAAATCCACCACCGCTCTGGTGATGATGTCCACGTTGGCCACACCCCGGCTGCCCGCCGTGATGGCAATGCGCATATCCGGCTGGACTTTGCTCACAAAAGGTTCCCGGCTCAGTTCCTCGTTCACAACCCCCGGAATGCTTTCCGGCGGCAATACCGGACGGGGGAAAGTCTGGCTGCACCGGAACATCCGGGGCAGGGGCACATCGGCCAGCAGCTGGGAAACCACACCGCCCCGACTGGTTATTTTCATGAAGGTCACTCCTCTCCTTCAGATTTTTCTGATACATTTATTGTAACGGAAGGGAAACTATAAATCAAATTCATGGTTTTTAGTATTTTTCTTAAATAATTTAAGGAGTGTGGGAAGAATTCTCACACTCCTTGTCATACGTCATACGCCAATAGTGGCCTGGTGCCTTATCCAAACGTCTTCTCCGCATACTCCGTCAGTTCGGCCCGGAAGTCGGGATGAGCCACAGCAATCATGGCTTTTGCCCGGTCCTTCAGGGACAGGCCGGTCAGATGGGCCACGCCGTATTCCGTAGCCACATTCTGGATCAGGGCACGAGGCCCGGAAATGGCGCTACCTGCAGGGATGGCCGGCAGGATGTTGGAATGACGCACACCCTTCTTGTCCACCCGGGAAGATTCGATGCAGATGTATCCGGCGCCGCCCCGGGAAAGGAAGGCCCCTTCCAGGAAGTCCAGCTGGCCGCCCACACCGGACAGCTGCCGGGTGCCTACAGATTCGGCGTTTTCCTGGCCCATCAGATCCAGCTGCACACCGCCGTTGATGCTGATGTAGTTGGAGATCTTTTCCATCACCCGGGGATTGTGTACGTATTCCGCGTCCGCCGGATAGAACAGGTCCGGATGTTCCTGCAGCCAGTCATACAGTTCCTGAGAACCGCTGGCCAGGTTCCAGGTGCTGCGGCCGGTCTGGACTTCCTTTTTGGCGTTGGTCAGCTTGCCTGCCTTGTACAGGGCCAGGAAAGCGTCGCTGATGGTGCCGGTGTGGCAGCCCAGGTCTTCCTTGTCACTTTTGGCCAGCAGCTGGGCAATGGTGAAGGGAATGGTGCCCACACCCAGAGACAGGGTCGCCCCATTGGGGATCTCTGCCACCACGTTCCGGGCAATCTGAAGATCCGCTTCACTGGGAGTGCGGTAACCGGAAGTGCACAGAGGCCCGTGCTCCCCTTCCATGATGACATCAGCTTCGTCCAGGCTTACCCGGTGGGAACCGTCCACACCCTGCAGGGTGGGCATATGCTCGTTGATTTCAAACACTACGGTACGGGCCTTTTCCATGATGGCTCTCCAGCCGTAGCTGGCCAGACCCAGGCCGCAGTAACCATTTTCGTCCGGTTTGGAAACCGGGATCACAGCCACATCCACTTTCAGGTAGTCCCGGTACATTTCCGGCAGCAGCCGCAGCAGCATGGGTACGAAGCTCAGCCGTTTCTGGGTGAACATTTTCCGTTCGTAGGCGCCCAGGTGCCAGCTGTAGTAGTGGAAATGCTTCATTTCCGGGTCGCAGTCCACCGTGTGGATGACGGGCCGATATACCAGGCCGCCCCGGATCTTGACGTCCGTCAGTTCGTCCCGGCGTGCGGCCAGGGCTTCATCGAACAGTTCGGGGAACCCGTTGCCGAAGCCAAAGTCCACCCAGTCGCCGTTTTTGACCACCTTGGCAGCTTCCGCCGGAGTCATGATCTTATTGCGATATTTTTCCAGCATAAAATATATTCCTCCTTCTACAGGCGCACCAGAGGGGGCGCCCCTACACTACAGCAAACCTCTGCGGGTTTACCAGGCGGGATCGCTGCGCGACCCTTGGTAAACCTAATCGTATCATCGATAAGGCACCGCCGGAGCGTGCCAGGACCGGCGTCAGCCGTGTTGCCCGGTACGTCCGCCACGATGGACCATAAACATTATAAACGCCGGAACCCTCGTTGGCAAAAGGGTCCCGGCGTCATCATAGAGGGGTATGGTTTATTTCTTTTTTGGAGTCGTTTCACACAATTATTTGGTGAGATGGAAGGAAAAGCCTCCGATATCTCCGTCCAGGTAGACGAAGATGACTTTTCCGTCAGCATCCCGGCGGATGGTATCTTCCTTAAAGGAGATCCCCTTCTTCGCCAGGTCCGCCATGGCCAGCTCCACATCTGGAGTCTGCAGAGCGATATGGCCATATTTGCCGCGGGCGCTGTCCTTCATCACTTCGAACATGTTGGAAACAAAGATGTGCGTGTCATTTTCGTTTCCCGGTTCCAGGTCGAACAGACTGCATAAGAGGGATACCAGCTGTTTGGCCTCTTTCTCGTCGGCACAGTTGATGCCGACATGTTTCAGGGTATACTTGATTTTTTCTGCCATGATTTGCCTCCTTAGGGTCATGGGAAGCGGCTGTTATGGGAACCGCTTCCCGTTTCCTTTATTCTACATGAAGGACGGCACCTTTGTCAGCAGAAGAAACCAGAGCTGCATATTTTTTCAGCAGCGGGGATGTGGCTTTCACCACCGGTTTGAAATGCTTTTTCCGTTCCGCCAGCTCTTCATCGGATACATCCACCTTCAGCACCCGGTTGGGGATGTCGATGTGGATGATGTCCCCGTCTTCCACCAGCCCGATAGGACCGCCGGCAGCCGCTTCCGGAGAAACGTGGCCGATACATGGCCCACGGGTGGAACCGGAGAAGCGCCCGTCCGTAACCAGAGCGGTGCTTTCATCCATGCCGCGTCCTACCAGGAGAGCCGTCACCAGGTACATTTCCCGCATGCCGGGACCGCCTTTAGGGCCTTCATACCGCAGTACGATGACCGTACCCGGTTCAATTTCGCCGGCTTCGATGGCTTTGATGGAATCTTCCATGCTGTCGAACACCCGGGCTTTACCGGTGAACACATGCATGTTGGGTTTCACGCCGCTGGCCTTGACCACAGCCCCGTCAGGAGCCAGGTTCCCCCGCAGGATGGCGATTCCGCCTTCCTTGTTCTTGGGTTTGCTCCGGGGGAAGATCACATCGTTTTCCACCAGAGGCTGGGCTGCGATGTTCTCTTTCAGGGTATGGCCGGTAACGGTGATATGGTCATCCAGTTTGTCTTCGATGGCCTTCAGTACCGCAGGGATGCCGCCGTTGTCGTGGAGTACGCCCACCGCATACTGGCCGGAGGGGCGCAGGTTGCACAGGTACGGGACTTCCCGGCTGATCCGGTCGAAGTCTTCCAGGGTCAGTTCCACATGGGCTTCATGGGCAATGGCCATCAGATGCAGCACCGAGTTGGTGGAAGCACCCAGGGCCATGACGGCCTTGACAGCATCCAGCAGTGCCGTACGGGTCAGGATCTGATCCGTAGTGATACCTTCCTTGACCATGGCCACGATCCGCTTGCCGCTGGCCCGGGCCAGTCTCCGTTTTTCAGAAGAAACAGCCGGAGACGTGCCCATCCGGGGCAGAGTCAGCCCCAGCACTTCGGCCAGGCAGCTCATGGTGTTGGCCGTGCCCATCATGGAGCAGGAACCCACCGTAGGCAGGGAAGCCATTTCCATCTTCCGCAGTTCTTCGTAGCTCATCTTGCCTACCTGATACTGGCCCACGAATTCACGCAGGTTGCTCAGGCAGATGTTGTTATACCCGTCGCAGTGGCCGGCGATCATGGGGCCGCCGGTAACAATGATGGCAGGAATCTTCATCCGGGCGGCTGCCAGGATCATCCCGGGGACGATCTTATCGCAGCTGGCCAGCATCACCACAGCATCCAGCTGGTTGCCCTGGACTACAGCTTCTACCGAGTCGGCAATGATTTCCCGGCTGGGCAGGGAGTAGCGCATGCCGCTGTGGCCCTGGCACAGGCCATCGCACAGGGCGATGGTGTCGAATTCCCGGGGGATTCCCCCGGCTTCCAGGATGCCGTCGCTGACATCCCGGGCCAGTTCCCGCAGATGGATATGGCCGGGTACCAATTCACTGAAGGAATTGGCAATCCCGATGATGGGTTTCCGGAAATCGTCCTCTTCCAGGCCCATGCTGTACAGCAGTGCCCGGTTGCCGCTCCGGCCAACCCCGTTGACCATGATTCCACTGCGGTTGTCCTTGTAATGCAATTCTTTTCCGCTCATGGAGTTTTACCTCAATTCAATCCAATTCATTTGACGAGTTGCTGTCCGCCAGCCACTCATCACTTTGTCTTATTCCAGTGTCAGCCCTTTTTCAAAAGCCTTCCGGTTGCTGTCGATGACCTTCTGTTTGCCGGCGAACCGTTTTTCGATGCCTTTGACTACGCTTTCCGGCTGTAGCAGACCCGTCTTCTTCATCATAGCCCCCAGGGCGATGAAGTTGGCACTCTGGATGCTGCCCAGTTCCACAGCCAGTTTCCGGAAAGGATGGCCGATCTGGGTGCCTTTGGAACCTTCCTTGGGCTTCACTTCATCGGAATCATAGAACACCAGGGTATCATCGGTGAACTTGTCCACATACCGGTCATAGGCAACCTGGGCCAGGCACAGGATCAGATCCGGCACTTCTACGTTGGGATAGCCTACGATGCCGTCACTCAGGACCACATCGGTCTTGGTGAAGGTGCCCCGGGCTTCAGCCCCGTAGGAAGCACTCATGGTGGCATTGATATTTTCTTCGTTCAGGGAGGCCAGCCCCATGACTTCGCCCACGGAGACTACGCCCTGGCCGCCCACACCGGACAATACGATTTCTTTTTTCATAACTTAACCCTCGATTCTGTTGGCATCGATGATGCGCTTGTAGCTGGTGTAGTAGTCGTCCCGCGGTTCATTCTTCAGGCAGCCGACCACGATCTTGCCCTTCAGTTCCTCGTCGCTCATCTTGGCAGCCTGGGCCACAGTGACGCTCTGTTCATTCATCAGCTGCATCATATGGGAAACGGCGCCCAGTTTGTTGAACTTGCCGAAGTGGGTGGGGCAGGCGCTCATGACTTCGATCAGAGAAAAGCCTTTGACCTGCATGCCTTCCTTGATCAGCTTCCGCATCATGATGGGGTTGTAGGCAGTAGCCCGGCCCACATAGGAAGCCCCGGCCGCAATGGCCAGCTTGCACACATCGAAATTTTGTTCGATATGGCCGTAGGGAGAGGTCTGGGTAATGCTGTGGGTAGGCGTGGTGCCGGAATACTGGCCGCCGGTCTGCCCGTAGTTGTAGTTGTTGGAGATGATGGCCGTCACGTTGATGTTCCGGCGGGCGGCGTGGATCAAGTGGTTGCCGCCGATGGTGGTACCATCGCCGTCACCCATGGTGCACAGTACATGCAGATCCGGGTTGCCCAGGGCTACGCCGGTGGCAGCTGCCAGGGCACGGCCGTGAGTCACGTGCATGCAGTTGATATCCAGATAGTCATCTACACGGCCGAAGCAGCCGATACCGGAAACCAGGGCGATATCGTGCTTGTCCAGGCCCAGTTCTGCCAGCACGGAGGCGATGGACTGCAGCACGATGCCGTGGCTGCAACCGGCACACCAGGTGTGGGGCAGTTTGTCGAACAGCATATAGTCTTTATAGGATTTCATCATCTTTCACTCTCCTCATAAACATCCACGATCTGCTGCGGGGTGATCAGGATCCCGTCGGTACGGTTGGCTTGCAGTACTTTGCAGCCGTAATCGTTGTACTTCCGTACTTCGCCGGCCAGCTGGCCCAGGTTCAGTTCAGGGACGATCACCGTCTTGGCCTGCTGCAGGGCAGCCCGGATTTCTTTTTCCGGCATGGGCCATACGGTCACCAGCTGCAGCAGTCCGGCTTTGACGCCTTTCTTCCGCAGGATTTCAATGGCGCTCAGGGAGCTCCGGACGGAGCAGCCGAAGGAGATCAGGACCATATCCGCATCATCCATCTGGTATTTCCGGGTGATGGTGATGTCATCCACATGTTTTTCGATCTTGTCCACCAGGTAATGGGTTACCCGGTTGATGTTTTCCGGAGAGGGGCAGAATTCGCCTTTTTCATCGTGGGTGGAACCGGTGGTCCGCATCAGCAGGTTCCGGTCGCCTACGCCCACCATGGGAGCCACTTCCGTGCCGCTGTAATCATAGGGGTGGAAGTCGGCCTGGTTCGTAGTGGCCGGAGCTTTCCGATCCACGATTTCGTCCGCTTCCGGCTGACGGATGGTCAGGGTTTCCCGCAGGTGCCCCACCACTTCATCGGCCAGGAAAATCACCGGGGTACGATATTTTTCAGCCAGGTTGAAAGCGGTGATGGACAGGTCATAGCAGTCCTGTACGGAAGAAGGGCTGAGAGCGATGATGCTGTGATCCCCATGGGTCCCGTACCGGGCCTGCATCAGATCGCCCTGGGCCGGTTTCGTAGCAGCACCGGTGGACGGGCCGCTGCGCTGTACGTTATACAGGACGCAGGGCAGTTCACTCATAATGCCCAGACCCAGGTTTTCCTGCATCAGGGAGAAGCCCGGGCCGCTGGTAGCGGTGAAGGCTTTCTTCCCAGCCAGGGAAGCACCCAGCAGAGCAGCCATGGAACTCAGTTCGTCTTCCATCTGGATGTAGATGCCGCCATGGCGGGGCAGTTCCTTGGCAGCGGCCTTGGCCACTTCAGAACTGGGGGAAATGGGGTAACCGGCGAAGAACCGGGCCCCGGCAGCGATGGCGCCGGCGGTCATCGCTTCATTGCCTTCCATGAATTTCTTTTCTACCTTAGCCATACTTATTTGACCTCCACTTCAATTGCAAAATCAGGGCAGCGCAGAGCGCACAGTTTGCAGCCGATGCAGGCATCCGGGTGTGCCACCTTCGGATAGCTGCCATAGCTCTGTTCCAGTACCTGTTTCGGGCACAGGGCGGAGCAGATGCCGCACTGCTTGCACAGTTTGTCATTGATGTTGATGGTAATTTCTTTACTCATTGTCGATCCTCCCATTTTCCTTCGCCAGCCGTGCTGGCATCCTTCGGCCAGAGACCAGAAACAGTCCTCAGCCTTTTTTCGGATGGTTGATGATGTATTTGGGTTCCCGCCCGTTCAGGAGATCGTCGATAGCGTGGGCACAGTTCATGGCCACAGCTTCGATGGCTTCTTTCGTCAGGGCTGCCGTGTGCGGACAGCCGATGTAGTTGGGCAGGCTGAACAGCGGCATATCCGGGCTGGGCGGTTCGGTTTCGAACACGTCGGCGCCGGCAGCAGCGATTCTGTGATCCTTCAGGGCCTCATATACGGCCTTTTCATCCCAGATGGCGCCCCGGGATACATTCAGGAGGACAGCCGTGGGTTTCATGTGAGAGATGGCTTCCGCGTCAATGATGTGGAAGGTACCCTTGTTCAACGGCAGATGCGGCGATACCACATCCGCCCGTTCCATCATTTCATCCAGGGTATCAGTGAATTCCACCCATTCGGGGAACTTGCTCCGGTCCACAAACTTGTCGTAGACCAGGATCTTCATCTGGAATCCGTAGTGAGCGATCTTTACGGCTTCCCAGCCGATGGGCCCGATGCCGATGCTGCCGAAGGTCTTGTACCGGGCTTCATGGGTCGGGATACCATCCCGGCTCTTCCAGTTGCCCTTGCGGATTTCCTGGTTGAACTGAGGAATGGCCCGCAGGCAGGAAAGCATCAGGGTAATGGCATGCTCGGCCACGGAATAGGTGTTGCACCCCCGGGCCAGGGTCACTGTCACGTTCTTTTCGTCACAGGCGGCCAGGTCGATATTTTCATACCCAATACCGTACCGGGCGATGATTTTCAGGTTCTTGGCAGCACCGATCACGTTTTTTGTGTATTTTTCCGTCCGGGCGATGACGGCATCCACATCGGCGATGGCTTTCTCCAGAGAAGCCTCGTCCGTAGCTTCCGGGCTGACCAGCTCGTAGCCCTGGGCCGTCAGGAAATCCCGGGCAACCTGTTTCAGTGCCTTGGGAACCAGGATCTTATACATTTCATACCCCTCCTATACAAACTCCTGTGTTACTCGATTTCCGGGGAAAAGCCCCTGGGGAAAACAGAGGAGCAGTTCCTCTGTCTTTCCCAGAGGTCTGTGGAATCACAGACCCCCTTTTTGCGGGCGCACCAGGCGGGATCGCTCTGCGACCCTTGGTCCGCCCCTACGGATTGCAATCGTACCATGCAAGTATTTTCGTAGGGGCTTACCAAGACCGGCCACAGGCCGTGTCGCCCGGTAAGTCCGCTCGCAGGTTTATCAGATAAAGTACTGCGCCACCAGAAGTTCCAGCAGGCCCGTAACGGCCATGATCATGGAAACAGCGGTCTTGCATTCCAGCTGTTCTTTCAGGTCGCTGACACCGAACATACCGTTCCAGACCCAGAACCCGGAGTCGGTGAAGTACCCGAAGGAAATGGCACCTACGCAGCAGGACAGAGCCATGAGCAACGGGCTGATGGTCAGCTGCCCCATCAGCGGCATGGTCAGGGAAGCAGCGGTTACGATGGCAACCGTTGCAGACCCCAGGCAGATCCGCATGAGAGCGGCGATGCAGAACGGAATCAATACTGCGGGGATCGGCCAGGAAACCACCATCTGGCCCAGTACCGCACCAATGCCGGAAGCCCGTACCACATAACCCAGGGAGCCGCCCACACCGGTGATCAGCATGATGATACCCGTATCTTTAATGCCGTCATCCATCATTTTCAGCACTTCTTTGGTATCCCGGTTGGGAACCAGGCCGTAGATGGAAATCAGACATCCAATGAGCAGAGCCACAATGGGACTGCCCAGCAGGGCTACCACAGAATAGAAGGACGTGGCCTTATCGATGCCCACCAGGTCCAGCACAGTCTTGGTCAGGATCAGTGCCAGAGGCAGGACGATGGGAGCTGCGGAAATCCACAGAGGCGGCAGATCAGTCCGGTTCAGGAACTGATCCAGCATTTCGGTGGAAGCCAGTTTCACCTGTTCGCCCTGGACCGGGCGGATATATTCGCCCTCTTCATTGACGACCTGATAGATTTTCTTGCCGATCCATTTGCAGTAAGGGACGATGACCAGCAGCATGGGGATGCTGAGGATCGTACCACCGGCGATCATCTGGCCCACATCGATACCCAGCATGCCGGCTGCAGTCAGAGGACCAGGAGTAGGCGGTACCAGTACGTGGGTCAGCTGCAGGCCGCAGGCCAGGGACAGGCCCAGGCCGATGACCGATTTACCGGTAACCCGGGAAATTGCTTTACACAGAGGGCACAGCATGACGACAGCCGAATCGGCGAACACGGGGATGGAAACCACCCATCCGGTTACGCCCAGGGCCCATTCTTCGTTGCCCTTGCCCACCAGTTTGATGAAGCTCACAGCCAGCTTTTCAGCAGCCCCGGATTTTTCCAGGATGGCGCCCATCATGACGCCCAGCCCGATGATGATACCGGTACTGGACAGGGTGTTGCCGAAGCCGGTGCTGATGGCGTTGATGACGCCCACGGTAGTCTTGCCCCCGACTTTCACCGTCAGGATGGGCATGCCGCCGATGATGCCCGTAATCAGGGCTGCGATCAGCAGAGCGATGAAACTGTGTACTTTGGTCTTGGCGACCAGGATGATCATGACCAGGATGCCCAGGCCAAGGCCCAGGACCATCCGAGTAGATTCTGCCATTTTTATTCCTCCAGTTTCTCCTTACGAGTTATTGCTTACCGTACCAGGCAGGGAGATTTTGCATCGAATTTCCAGCCGGGGATCAGATACTGCATGGTCACAGCATCGTTCCGCACGCCCAGGCAGTGTTTCTTGTACAGTTCATGGGCTTTCAGGACCTGTTCCATATCCACTTCCACGCCCAGACCCGGTTTATCCGGAACCTTGATGCCGCCGTCTTTGATCTGCAGCGGTTCCTTGGTCAGCCGTTCCCGGCCTTCCTGCCAGATCCAGTGCGTATCCATGGCATTGTAGAAGCCCGGTACAGCGGCCCCTACCTGGACGCACATGGCCAGGGAGATGTCGAAGTGGTTGTTGGAGTGGCTGCCCCAGGTATAACCGAATTCATGGCACATCTGGGCTACCCGCACGGACCCGTTCATGGTCCAGAAGTGGGGGTCAGCCAGGATAATGTCCACAGCCTGGCTTTCCAGGGAGTGGCTCACTTGCCGCCAGTCGGTGGCAATCATGTTGGTCGCCGTGGGGAACCCGGTGCGGCGGCGGAATTCGCTCATGATCTCACGGCCGGAGTACACGCCTTCAGCGCCGCAGGGATCTTCGCAGTAAGTCAGGATGCCGTGCATGTCGGAAACGTATTTCACAGCGTCATCCAGCTTCCAGGCCCCGTTGGGATCCAGGTCCATGCGGGCATCCGGGAAAGCTTTCTTCATGGCCTTGATGACCTTCATTTCTTCATCGCCGCGCAGCACGCCGCCTTTCAGTTTGAAGTCCTTGAAGCCGTATTTTTCCTTGGCGGCTTTGCACAGAGCCACAACACTTTCAGCATCCAGGGCTTCTTCATTCCGCAGACGGTACCATTCGCAGTCGGAGTCTTCTTCATGGTCATAGGGCAGATCCGTCTTGTTCCGGTCGCCCACGAAGAACAGGTAACCCAGGAACCGGACGAAATCCCGCTGCTGGCCGCCGCCCAGCAGACGGCATACCGGCATATCCAGGAACTTGCCCAGAAGGTCCAGACAGGGGGCTTCGATGGCGGTCATCACATGGACGCCGGTCCGCAGGTCGAAGGTCTGGTTGCCCCGGACATCTTCCTCACCGCTCTGGTCCAGATGGGCCTTCACAGCCAGCAGGGTGTTCCGGTAATCGGAAATCTTGGTGCCGACCACAATGTCCTTTACGTCTTCCAGGGCATTGGTGATCTTGGGGCCGCCGGGGACTTCGCCCACCCCGGTGTTCCCTTCAGAATCGGTCAGGATGACCACGTTACGGGTAAAGTAGGGAGCATGGGCACCGCTCAGGTTCAGCAGCATGCTGTCCTTGCCGGCAACCGGGTAAACTTCCATTTTGGTGATTACGGGTGTCATTGTATGTATCCTCCTTGATAAACCAACCATTTCCCAACAATGTCAAGGCCTTCGACGCTCCGGGCTTTCGCTGAAATTGCGCATTTTCAGTCTTTTGTGAATAGCGCCCAGATTCAATGTTTGACTTTATTGTAATTTTCATGCTATTATAAATCAAATTGTTATTTTTTAGTTGCTTACTTAGTTTTACTTAGAGGTGCATGGAATATGGACGTCAAACAGATCGAGTACATCGTAAAGATTGCAGAAACCGGCAGTATCACAAAGGCCGCAGAGCAGCTGTTCATCACCCAGTCCGCCCTGAACCAACAGTTACTGAAACTGGAACAGTCCCTGGGGGTGAAATTATTCATGCGGCACAAGCACGACATGACCCCCACCGAAGCCGGAAAAGTCTATCTGAAGTACGGGCAGCACATGCTCCAGGAAAAGCGGGAGGCTTATACCATCATCAATGATATGAGCCAGAACAACGTGGGAAAGCTGTACTTCACCTTCGCCCGGGAACGGGGCATCGATATGTTCTGCTCCACCTATTCCGTATTCCACCAGAAGTTCCCCGGCATCATCCTGGAACCCCATGAGATGCTGGCCCAGCAGCAGATGGCCCGGATCAGCCAGGGATATGTGGATCTGGGACTGGTGACCGTAGCGGACGAGGATAAATTGCCCGGGCTGGAATACGAACTCATCCGGAAAGAACCCATGATCCTGGCCGTGCCCCGCAGCACACCCCAGGCCGCCTCTGCCGCCAGGCCGGGCACCCCGCTGGAGGACCTGCCGGTAGCCGATCTGAAGCAGTTCCGGGACCTGCCCTTCGTCCTGATCTTCGAACGGTCCACCATGCGCCGGATCATCGACAAGATCTTTCGCCAGCACCACTTCAACCCCTATGTCCTGTTCGAATCTGCCAGCATCCGGACCCTGGAGACCATGGTGAAGACGGACCTGGCCTGCACCATCGTCAGCGCCAACTACTACAAATTCCAGGACAAGATTGCCTATTACCGGCTGCCCGGCGACCCCCAGTGGGAACTGGACATTGTATACAAAAAAAAAGCTTACCTGAGTAAGCCCATGCTCTATTACAAAGAATTAATGCAGCGGTACTTCCGGGAAAAATCGCCGCTGATCACCCGGAAACTCCTGACAAAAACCGGGGTGTGAAAAAATCTTTTTTCACACCCCGGTACTGATTTCCAATCTCCAACCCCTGGCCACTGATTCCTGACCACCAGCTCCTGCTCACTTCTCTCTCTTTTCTTTCGTCCACCGGTTCGCGATGACTGTAATGCAGCAGGCCACCAGGGCCGAAACGAACATGCACAGGGCAAAGCCCGCCATATTGTTGGACAGGGTGGGCGCCACGATGCTGGGCACGTAGGCCGTACCCCGCACGTTGAAGTACCCTACGCACACGCCCCCTGCCCCGGCGGCGATGATGGCCCCTGCCATCACCACTTTATTGGAAAACATGAAGGGATACGCCGCTTCCACGAAGGTCCCGAAGGCCATGTTGATGAACAGGCCGGGGATGGCCAGGGCCCGGTCGTCCTTCCGCCGGGGAGCCAGGATATTGGCTGCCATGATGCCGGCGGACACCATCACCAGTCCCACCATATCGATGGCACCCAGGAACGAGTTCCCGGTCTTTTCCATTTCCAGCAGGATAATTGGCAAAATGGCTGCATGGTACATGCCCCCCATGATGGCCGGCCAAATCAGCAGTCCGGCAATGCCGCCGCAGAGCATGGGATGGATGGCAAAGGCCCAGTCGATCACATAGCGGATGCCGTTGCCCACCGCATCCGCCAGAGGAGCGATGAACAGGTAGATCAGAAGGCCCGACGCAAGGCCTGCAATGCCTCCGGCCACAATGTTGGCCGTAGTAGCCGGGAAATTCAGCTTCAGGCATTTCAACAGCAGGTACTGCACCAGGATGCCGGCCAGGATACCCCCGATGATGCCTCCAATCAGACCGCCCTTCACGGACAGGATGCCGGTGACCACCCCGGCCACGATGGCCACATCCCCCATGCCGGAAACCTGTTTGGCAGCCACGGTGGCTACGATCACCGGCAGGGCATCGATCATCACGTTGAAGATCTTCTCAAAGTATGCCAGTCCCGGCACCTTGCTGAGGATTAGGGTCAGAGCCATGGCAATGAAGCCGGGCAGGGAGGCCATCAGGATGCCCCGCACGCTGATCCGGCTCAGCAGGCTGGTCTTTTCACCCGCATCCCCGGTGGCAACGCCCCCGTTCATGGCCGGCCGGTAGTCCAGCTTCCAGTACTTTGCCAGGGCGAATACATTGGCAATGGCCCGTGTCCGGTTCGTCGTGCCGGTGGTGCCGGAAACGGCCACCACTGTGAGCCCCATGCTTTCCGCCAGGGCCATGGACGTACCCCCGGTACCGGTGGCCGCCAGCTTCTTGCCAGCAGCCGCCTGCATGGCCCGGGCGTTGGCTCCCTTGGGGTCACAGCTGGCCAGGATCAGGCCGTCCACCTTGTCTTCGTCGATGAGTCCGGCGATCCGTCCATCTTCCAGTACGGCTTCCCTGTTCACTTCTTCCAGCGTGCCCCGGAAAATCACCTGGAGCTTCGTCCCGTCCCAGGTCCACAGGGCCGCTTTCGTATCGGGCTTTGCCGTATCCATGGATGCCTCTGCCGCAATGAATTGGACAGCGGCCAGAGTGATGCCCGCCGCCTGGATCTGGCGGACCAGTTCGCCCAGTAAAGAAGCGGGATCCTTCCCGCCCAGATTGTACAGATTGCCGCCGCTGCTCCCCAGGATTGCCACTGCCTTTGTCATAAGCCATTCCCCCTCAGAATGTGAAACGGTCCGCCTTGCACAGCCGGACCGTTTGGTTTTTTCTTTATTGCTTTACTCTGCTAGTGTACTAAAATATCACAAGTATGTCAATGGGGGTGTGAAAAATGCTTTTCCACACCCCCATTGTGCAGCAATCAGCAAAGCTTAATAGGCTGCCACAGTGCCATCTGTACGGGGTTCCGTGGCGCCGGCCAGGACGCCGTCCTTCGTCCGCCAGATGATCTGACCCCGGCCAAAAGTGCTCCGGTCCTGTTTCACCACGATCTCGTGGCCCCGCTCCCGCAGCCCTTCCACGATTTCTGGTGCCACCTGGGCTTCCACTTCCACCTTCTTCCCTTCGATCCACTGCCACCGGGGCGCATCCAGCGCCGCCTGGGGATTCATGTGGAAATCGATGGTATTCAGCATCATCTGCAGATGCCCCTGGGGCTGCATGAATCCGCCCATGACCCCGAAAGGCCCTACAGCCTCTCCGTCCTTCGTCAGGAATCCGGGAATGATGGTATGGTAGGGCTTCTTCCCCGGCGCCAGGCAGTTGTCCATGGCAGGATCCAGGCTGAAGTTGTTCCCCCGGTCGTTCAGAGCGATGCCCGTGCCCGGAATCACGATGCCGGATCCGAAGCCCCGGAAATTGCTCTGGATGAAGGAGACCATATTCCCTTCCCCGTCCGCCGTGCACAGGTATACCGTGCCGCCGCTGAAGGGCTTGCCGCAGGTGGGCAGGATGGCCTTCTCACCAATGAGCTTCCGCCGCTCATCGGCATAGGCATCGCTGAGCATGTCCTCTACCTTCGTCTTCATGTACCGGGGATCCGCCACATACTGACGGGCATCGGAGAAAGCCAGCTTCATGGCTTCAATCTGTTTGTGATAGCTGTCCACCGTTTCCCGGTGTTCCAGATGGAACCCCTTCATGATGTTGAGGGCCATCAGGGCCGTGATACCGTGGCCGTTGGGCGGGATTTCCCACACGTCATAGCCCCGGTAATCCGTCCGGATGGGCTGCACCCATTCTGCCCGGTAGGCTGCCAGGTCTTCCCTGCGCAGATAGCCCCCGGTCTTCCGGCTGAAAGCATCCATCTGTTCTGCCAGATTGCCCCGGTAGAAATCTTCTCCATAGCTGGCCGCCAGTTTTTCCAGGGTTTCCGCATGGTCCGGCAGGGTCACCGTCTCACCCACCTGGGGAGCCCATCCCAGAGTCAGGAACGTGTCAAACCAGCCCTGGAAAGCCGGATTTCCCTTAAAGGGCGTGAACAGATCCTCTCCAGCCTGCCACAGTTTCTGAATGGTGGGCGATACCGGATATCCTTCCCGGGCATACTGGATGGCCGGTTCGAACAGTTTTGCAAAAGGCAGCCGGCCGAACCTTTTGTGCAGCTCCGCCCAGGCCGACACCGCCCCGGGGATGGTCACCGGGATCCAGCCCCGCTGGGGCATCTCCTTATGGCCTGCTGCCAGCACTTTCTCCCGGGTGAGAAGCGCCGGAGCGTAGCCGCTGCCGTTCAGGCCGTACAGTTTCCCTCCGGCCCACACCAGGGCAAAGGCATCACTGCCCAGCCCATTGCAGTTGGGTTCCACCACCGTCAGGCAGATGGCCGTGGCAATGGCCGCATCCACCGCATTGCCCCCTGCAAGCAGCATCCGCAGCCCTGCCTGGGCCGCCAAAGGCTGCCCCGTACAGACCATCCCGTTGCGGGCATAGACCACCCGCCGGCGGGACGCATAAGGATATTCCGTTCCATTCCATTGCACCGTCATCCAACCAGCTCCTTCATTCAAGATGGTTCCATTATAAGGCAGGATAGGGAAAAAGGATAGAGGGAGGGATGGTGAGTAGTGGTTAAGTGGTTAATGGGTTAATGGGTTAATGGGTTAGTGGGTAGGGAATAGTGAGTGTTCCCTTAACTTTTGCATATATTTTTATTGACATCACCTTTCCGCAATGCTACAATTTTGTTTATTGTTTTCTTTGATAACAGTATATATTGTTATCTATAGTCTTCTGGATAGACACGTTTTGTTCTTTCAGAATTTACTTTTTTGGAGGGGATTTGTTTATGACCATGTGGACCGCTTTATTCATCGTCCTGGCCATCTTTGCCTTTGGGGACATTGTTTCCCAATTGACCAGAGCCCGGCTTTCTTCTTTGTTCGTCATCATGATGACGTTCCTGGTATTGTTCCTGTTCAAGGTCATTCCGCCGGACATCATCAAACAGGCCGGCCTTACCACCCTGGGGCCCATTTCCATGGTCATGCTGCTGTTCAACATGGGCACCACCATCGACCTAGCCCTGCTGAAGCATGAATGGCGCTCCGTAGCCGCCAGCTGCCTGTCCATGGCTATTGCCGTAGCCGCCTGCCTGCTGATCATTCCGCTGATCGGCCGTGCCAATGCCCTGGTAGCCGCCCCCGTCATCAACGGCGGCATCATCGCCACCACCACCATGGTAAAAGCCGCCACTGATCAGGGCCTGACCATTACCGCCGCCCTGGCTGCCTTTCTGTATGCCACCCAGAAATTCGTGGGCACCCTGCCCGCTTCCTACTTTGGGCTAAAGGCCGCCGGCCGCTATGTGGAAGAATTCCGGCAGCTGAAAAAAGAAGACCCCGCCTTCTCCCTGGACAGCAGCGCCGGCCCGGAAGAAGAGAAAAATCCTTCCTTTGCGGAACGGAATACCCGCCGGTTCACCATCTACATCAGCCTTGCCATTGCGGCCGGTGCCGCCTGCCTGGGCGTCATCGGCGGCAAACTGACCCATAACTGGGTGGGCCTGTTCCTGTGGTGCATGATCCTGGGCATGGTGGCCCGGAACCTGGGACTGGTGCCCGCCAACATCCTCAAGAAAAACGCCAACGCCAGCGGTTTCTTCATTTTCGGCGCTCTGACCGCCATCGTTCCTTCCCTGGCCAAGGTGGATTTCAGCATGCTGGGCCAGCTGGGCTTTCTGGTCGTTTCCGTCTTCGTCGTCACCGTAGCCGGCATCATCCTGGCCTTCAAGATTCTGCCCCTGTGGAAGATCGTGGGTGACAAGGACCTGTGTATCGGCATCGCCATGTGCCAGATGATCGGCTATCCGGGTACCCAGCTGATCAGCGAGGAGATTTCCAAGACCGTGGGACAGACCCCGGAAGAAATCGACTATCTGGAAAAACGCATCGGTACCGCCTACGTAATTTCCGGTTTCACTTCTGTAACCGTGCTTTCCATTGTGGTAGCCACCATCATGGCCAAGATTCTGTAATACAGATAGGAGGTCCTTTTCATGGATATCATCGAAGAGTTCAAACAACTGGTACAAATCGACTCTGCCTCCGGCAGGGAACAGGCCATTGCCGGCGTCCTGAAAGAGAAGCTTACAGCCCTTGGCTTCGATGTACAGGACGATGGGGCAGGTTCTACTTTTGGTGGCAACACAGGAAACCTGATTGCCGTAAAAGAAGGGACCCGTGATGGATCCATTCTGTTTTGCAGTCACATGGACCGGGTGGCCAACGGTTGTCACATCCATCCCAGACAACAGGACGGCAAGCTCGTTTCCGACGGCAGCACCATCCTGGCCGCCGATGATGTAAGCGGACTGTGCGCCATCCTGGACGGGGTGCGCCGGGCACTGGCCTCCGAAAAGCCCTGTCCCCGTCTGGAAATCGCCTTCACCGTAGGCGAGGAATCCGGCTTGTGGGGCGGCCGTGTCCTGGACCTGAGTCAGTTCCAGAGCCCGTTCTGCTTCGTCATCGACAGCCCGGGCACCATCGGTCGGCTGATCAACGGGGCCCCCGGCCTGGCCAAGCTCCAGGTAGAAGTAGAAGGCAGGGCCGCCCACGCCGGTAATGAACCGGAAAAAGGCATCAACGCCGCCCATATCCTGTGCCATATCCTGGATACCCTCCGGGATGGCCGCCTGGACGAAGAGACCGTATCCAACTTCCCCTTGCTGGGCACCGGCAACGATGCCACCAATGTGGTGTGTGCCAAAGCCTGGGCCAAAGGGGAGAGCCGCAGCCGCAGCCGGGAAAAACTGCAGCACTACATCGACTATTTCCAGGAGCACTGCCAAAAAGCCGCCACAGGCACCGGCGCCCACGTAACCACCCGGACTGACCTGTCCTTCGAGCCCTTTCTGATCGACGAAAAAGCCCCCGTGCTCCAGACCGCCATACGAGCCCTGAAAAGACTGGGTATCCAGCCCCGAATCGAGCAGGGCGGCGGCGGCATGGACGCCAACATCTACAACGCCAAAGGCTTGCCCTCCATCGGCATCGCCACGGGCTATACGAAGAACCATACCACCGAGGAAAGCCTGGATCTGGACAGCTTCCAGAAAAGTGGTCTTCTAATCCAGGCATTGATTGACGAAGCGTAGAAGCGAATCGAAGATACGCCCCATACAGACCAGGGACGGGTTTACCGGGCGACACGGCTTCGCCGGTCTTGGTAAAGCCCCTACGCAGCAACTTCGGATAAAAGAAAAAAGGTTCTTTGTCAAATGTTGGGGCGAATTTCAAATCATCCACCATTCATGGACGTGAGCATTTTTGCTTACGTCCATCTTTAATTTAGTTTTACCTTAGACAACAGTAATATCCTTCCTCGAAATCGTTTACAGTTCTTGAAGCCGAAGGCGATTCGTTTTAAAACTTTTATCTTGTTATTCATTCCTTCTGTAAATCCATTTGAAAAGGGCTGGGTGAGTCCTTCTAGAATCTCATTTTCCCAGTCTTTAAATGTCTTTAGAAC
>NZ_JBNMIU010000032.1:0-25071 GCF_050873445.1 Acidaminococcus sp.
TAACGAGACATATCTATGCTCCTTTCAGTTCTTCGTGGTGGTTGAGTTGAAATTCAGTTTAGGTATGTCTTATTTTATATAAAACATAGGGGTCTTGTGAACAGGAAGTCCACAAGACCCCAACATTTATTATAGAACCAGAAAAAACGACGGCCGCCAACTGGCGGTCGCCGTTTTTTCTTATTTTACCGCTTTTACAAAGAACTTGATGAACGCTATGGTCTGGGGCTGATAGATCACATCCACCAGGAATGCCCCCACGATGGGAACGATCATGAATGCCTTCCGGCTCATGCCGTACTTGTCCTTGATGGCTGTCATGTTCACAATAGCTGACGGCGTTGCCCCCAGCCCGTGGCCGCACAGCCCGGCACACATCACCGCCGCGTCGTAGTTGCTGCCCAGTACCCGGAAGACTACAAAGTAGCAGGCCAGAGCCATGAATACCACCTGGGCCGCCACCACCAGGACCACGCCGCCCAACAGGCCCGACAGTTCCCACAGCCGCAGGGTCATCAGCGCAATGGCCAGATACAGGTTCAGCATCACATCACCGATGGAATCCACCAGAGAGAAGCTGAAGTGGTAAAAATGGAATTTTTCATTCAGGTTCCGCCACAGTACCGCCAGGAACATGGCGCCTACGTAGGTGGGGAAGCTCATGTGGATCAGCTTGCCGATCCAGCCGGAAACCACTGTGCCCAGGGCCATGCACACCAGGATGGCCGTTACGTTCTTGATGATATCCAGGCCGGCCAGCTTTTCGCCGCTGGCCGCATTCACATTTTCCACATCCGTATCGAAGTCTTCCGATGCATCCGGCTTCAGGTGGTATTTTTCAATAAGGAACCGGCCCAGAGGACCACCCAGCAGCACCGCCGAAATCAGTCCAAAGGTAGCTGCCGCCGCCCCCACTTCCATCCCGGCCGGATAACCCATTTCCACAAAGGTTTTGCCGTAGGCCCCGGCAGCCCCGTGACCCCCGATCATGGAAATGGCACTGGCCAGGAGCGCATAGGGTTCCGCCAGTCCGGTGGCCTTGCTGATGGCAATGCCGATTCCATTCTGGAAGACGGAAATGATCCCCGAAACCAGCCAGTAGATGATCAGCAGCCCGCCGCCCTTTTTCAGAAGGGAAAGGGAAGCTCCCAGGCCTACCGTGGTAAAGAACGCCAGCATGAACGGATTCTGGTAATAGGTATCGAACGCAAAACCGAAACTCCCGCTCTGGTGCCCGATGAAAGTCACGAACATGAACAGGAAGCCCCCTACTACCGGTGCCGGGATGCAATACTTCTGCAGGGCCCCCACATGGCTCTTCACCCAGTACCCGATCAGCAGCATCACAGCTGCCAGCGCCGCCGTACAGATGGCATCCGCCTTGATGGTCAATACGTTGTTCAAGAAAACGATGGACATGGTATCCCCCTCTTTCCCGGTGGAGTCATCCTCCACGCTGATTTACAGGTTTAGGATATTGTAGCATAATTCCATCCGTAAATCGTCAAAAGAAAGACAGAATTGTCCACAAGACAGGCAGGTATTTTGTATTCTTTTGGACGCAAAAATCAGCTTTGTTAAAAGACGAACGTACCCTCTGTTAAAAATTCTGTGATGAACCACCTGATTTTCCCATGAATTTTGTGATAAAACGCGATAAAATTTCTAGATTTTTGTGATTGGACGACCAGATTCATTTTATCATCTTGAAAAAACAACAGCGCCGACGGTGCCCTCTCACCGCCAGCGCTGCTGTTTTCTGTTTACATCACAAAGGCAACCAGGAAGTTATACGCTGCACAGGCCAGCACACTCACCGGCACGGCCCGCAGGAGCAGCTTGTTGAACAAAGTGGTCCGGTCTTCTTCCTTCGGCGTGGATCCCAGGATCAGGGAACCGCCGGAAGAGAACGGGCTGATGGCACTGGACTGTGCGCCCAGCACCGTGCAGGCAAACAGTGCCGCCGCAGAAAGCCCCGTGCTTTCTGCCAGCCCCGGGATCAGCGGGAACAGGGCAGGTGCCACCACACCTGTAGTAGAGCTGAAGAAACTCATGATGGCCGCAATGATGGAAAACGCCAGCGGGATCAGCGGCGTGGGCACGTTGGCCCCCACCCAGGTGCTCAGCATCTTGATGGTACCGGCTTTGACGGCTACAGAAATCAGCATCCCGGCCCCGGCAATCATCAAAATGGTGTTCCAGGGGATTTTGGCAATGGCTTCCTTCTGAGGAGCCAGTTTCAGGAGCAGGGCGATCACTGCAAAGATGATGGCCACCAGGCCTACATCCACTTTACCCGCCAGATAGGCAATGGTCGGATTCCCCGGCATAAAGATCTTCAGCAACGGGAACGCCAGAACTACCACCATCATGACCAGCATCAGAGTCAGGGTCTGTTTCTGCACCGGCGTAAACGGTTCCGGCTGTTTGAAGGCGACCCCTTTGCCGATATTCCGGTTGGCTTTGATCCCGTAGCGGAATACGGTAATCAATACCAGCGAAAATACCAGGGAAAGCAGGAAAATTTCCATCTCCATGGCAAAGGAATCCATGGGAGCCTTCAGCTTCAGGGTTTCATAGGCAGTATCGGACAGGCCCCGGAAGATGACCCCCAGGTTGGAAGTGGGAAAATTGCCGCCGCACAGGGCTCCGCTGTTGATGGCCACGGCCCCGGTCAGTTTGTCCATCCGGGATTCATCGCAGATCAGCAGGGTAATGGGTGCCAGGAAAGCCAGTACGGTGAAGTAGGTAGCTCCCATGACGGACAGGACCACCGCCACGCCGAACAGGGCATAGGGCAGCATTCCCGGGAATTTCCGGCAGGAATACAGCAGGGAGCCGGACATCTTTTCCAGGGTCCCGTTAATGGCCGCCACATTGTAGAACAGCGAAACCGACAGGATGACGAACATGGTGCTGACAGGCCAGAAGCTGATCACCGCCTTCGGTTTCAGCCCCATGACCAGGCACCCGATCAGGTACGCAAAAACGATACAGAACAGCCCGGTATTCAGGCTGGTTTTATAGCCCAGATAAATAGCAATGGCAATGGCCAGGATAATCGCAGCGCTCAACATTTTGGTTTCCTCCCCTGAATTCGTTAGGCCTTGCAGGCACCCACCGGTTCATCCGGAATATCCAGCAGCCGGTACGGAATGGTCTTGGTCATATAGTAGACCTGTTCTTCGGGAATGCCGTATTCCACCAGGTAGTGCATGTATTCGTAGATTTCCGTTTCCCAGTCGGGGTTTTCCGTCTGGCCCCCGTCCGTATCCACCATCACATGCTCATAGCCCACGGCCTGGATCAGTTCCGCATTCTCCCGCAGATTCATGTGGTACTTCTTGCCCTTGCCCATATTCTGGGCGTAACACCGCTCCAGGATCACATCATAATCCTTCACCAGCCGCTGCTGATCTTCCAAGGTATAACTGCACACCCACCATTCCGGATGGGTAATCACGATCTTTTCCACGCCGGCCTTCCGGGCGGCCTCCACCACTACGAACGCTTCTTCCGGAGAAACGTGGGCCGTAGCCAGTACGGCGTGATGGTCCCTGATCAGCTGGAATACGCTTTCCAGTTCGGGGATTACTTTGCCGTCACGCACCAGCTGGATGCCGTCATCCGGGTTCTTGCCCATTTTTTCCAGATGCCGCCGGGCCGACTGGGTGGGCAGCCAGATGACCTTGGCCCCCAGCTGCAGCCCCTTTTCCACGGCTTCCGGGTTGACCCCGCCGATGACCTTGTTCATGACCACGCCGCCATACATGGTGAAATCGGTCTTGTCGCCGTACACCTTCTTCACATAGGCGTTGACAATGTTTGCCCGGTTTACCGTAAAGCCCAGGTGCGACTTGATTACAATGGCCCGGGCCCCCACCCGTACCGCCGCATCCGCCAGCTCCAGGTCATTGTAGGCCCGCAGCCGCAGATCCGGATTGGTATGCACATGCATATCACAAATGCCTTTCAACGAAACTCTGCTCATGATATTCTCCCTCATTATCCAAGTTTTCTGAATCACATGATTAGTGTATCTGTTTCCTTCCTATTGCAGAACCCGATAAAAAGCGATATATTGTATCGGAAAAACCGATAGCAGAAAGGATACATATCATGGATCTCCACGAACTCCAGTATTTGATTACCCTGGCCGAAGAAAAGAGCATATCCCGGGCTGCAGAACGCCTGTTCATGGCCCAGTCCAGCCTTTCCCAGTTCCTGAGCCAGACCGAATCCCAGCTGGGCTACAAACTTTTTATCCGCACTCCCAGCGGCATCCGCCCCACCGAACCGGGCAGGCGGATGATCCGGTTCGCCTCCGAAACCCTGTCCGAATTCCACCGGGCCAAGGATGAAATCCAGGACATTGGCAATTTAAAAGGAGGACACGTGATCCTGGGCATCAGCTCCTTCCGGGGTTCCTTCCTGCTGCCGCCCGTCCTCCACGCCTTCCAGCAGAAATACCCCGACATCCGGGTGCAGATTGTAGAAGAAAACTCCCTGGCCCTGGAACAGCTCCTCCTTTCCGGCAAGATCGACCTGGCCATCCTGGCCATGCCCGAAAAACGCAGCCGCATCCAGGCCCATTTCCTGATGGAAGACGAAATCTGCCTGATCACCAGCCCCGACCACCCCGTCATGCAGTGTGTCCACCAGGGCCAGGCCGCCCGGCACCCTTCCCAGCTGTCCCAGTATATCAACATCGAAGACGCCGCCTGCTACGAATTCCTGCTCAGCGGCTACGATACCATCCTGGGCCGGGAAGCCCGGCGGATCTTCCTGCGCCACGGCATGAACCCCACCTACTACAACGAGAACCTGTCCGCCCTGTTCGCCGCCTCCCTGGGAGCCAGCGGTCTGGGGCTGGCCTTCACCTACGCCAGCAGCCGCCAGTACTTCCACCGGGCCCAGCTGCTCTCCTTGGGCAAGGACGGTACCTCCATCGCCCTGGGCACCGCCATGGCCCCGGGAAGGTACCATTCGAAAGCCACGAAGACGTTGGAAAAAGTGATTTTTGAGGTGCTGGGGGAAAAATAAAAAGCAAGCTCCGGCCTGCAGTCGGAGTTGTATCGCGATACGGTCGAAGCGTACGTTGCGGGGATAGGTTCACCGCCGGTCTGCTTCGCAGACTTCTACGAATCCATACGGAGTTTTACCGAACCTGATACTTTGTTTGCGTAGGGGCGTATCAACAGTACGCCCTCCCTCGAATGTCCATTTTTTCAAAAAAGAGCTGTGGAGAACGATTTATCCATTTCTCCACAGCTCTTTTCGCTTTTATTTCCAATAAAATGATGGTGTTATCTTTTAAAGAATCTCCATCTTCGTCACTTCAGCATATTTTTTCAGGAAATCCGCTCTGGGACCACACAGTTCTTGGACACCAGCCGCTTTCAATTCTTCCTTGATCCGTCCATACTCTTCGATGGCAAATTTCTCTGCTTTCTTTGCACAGGTTTCCATCAAAGCAAAAAGGATTTGTTTTTTCTCCTGTTCTTCAGCCCTCGCAGCTTTCATTTCTGCATCAGCCGCCAATTCTTCGATTTCCGTTTCAATCGCGTTTGCTCTTTCTTTGACACCAGGCGCAAACCGGTCATAATCGATCCCGATGATTTTCGCCAGACGATCCATCAGCCACCACAAGGATTTCTCAGAGAACTGGCCTTCTGCATAAGCCATCTTTTCCGGCAGCAGGATTCCTGTATACGACAGTAAGTAAAGAGAACAGCAGGGCTGGGTATAAGCTTCTCTGACAACGACGCCGATGCCTTCCCGGTACCAGGCAATCATAGAAGAGCCGGTCTGGCTCATATCCCACTGCAGCGCATGTCGGCAGACAGTGGGCAGATACCCGGTAGACGCCCCATACCGGGGAGACAGTACCGGATCATCCTCATAATGATCCCGGAAAATCCGTTTCAGGCTGGCCAGATCATGTTTCGCCACGTTCCGGGACAGCTGCCGTACCCGCCGCCATCGGGGAATGGCCAGTGTCTGGGCCGCAAAATCCTTCATATAGGCCTTGGAAAAGTTAAACGCTTCATCCGGCAGCAGCCAGCCATTCTCTCTGGCATGTGCTTCCAGATCGGGAGAAGCCAGGTCGAACTCTTTTTCTATCGTATAGCAGTTGCCGATATTGGCCACACCACTTTGTACCCATTTGGCCACGTACCGTCTCCCGGCTGTTTCCAAAATCCAGATTTCTTTCGGGTCGATGATGATAAAGGAATTTTCATAATGGGATTGGTACAAGGCACTGGCATTTCGCAATTGCCCGTATTGCGTCAACAACGAGACAATCACATCCAGGGATTCCCGGGCTGTAGCGCCCCGTTCCAGCCCCAGCCGCAGCAGGTCCATCCCCAGGATACCTTCCACCGTTTCCACATCTTTATCCCGGGAATTTTCGGCTTCATTGCCAATAATCACGCCCTGGTCATTGGCCCCCATTTCAAAGCCATACATCCAGTACGGCTTTGAACCAAGCACGCCATATGTATGGCTGACCTGGGGAATCGTCATGCCCGTAATGGCCAGTTCTTCCCCTTCCATATGATCAGCCGCTGGGAACCATTGCAGAGGCTGGGCTTCCCCAATGGGACGATCACTGTTTTTTGCCATCATATTGCAGTGGTAAGCGCTGCTGTCAGCCGCCACCGCCAGTGTATCACAAGAAAGTAATTCTGCCATGTCAGTTCTCACACCTTTCTCAGAAAGGACCGTATCCTGTAGAAACAGCGATATACAGGAATACCAGCTGCATCACGAAGAAGACGACCTGCAGCGGAATGATGAATTTATACCAGATTTTCAGGGGAACTTTAGCCAGTCCGCAATAAATCAGCAAAGTCCCATTGGTGAACCATAACGTGTTGGAAATCCCATCGCCGAATTGAAAAGCCAGAACAGCGGTCTGGCGGGTAATGTGAAGCATATCTGCCAGCGGTATCATAATAGGCATCACAGCCATAGCCTGTCCACTCCCGGAAGGAATCAACGCATTGATGAACAAGTTCGCAATGAACATCCCTACAGCAGAACTATAGGTGGATGCTGTTCCCATCAGGCTGGATAAGCCATGAACCAGAGGATCTACCAATCCGCCGTCAGCCATGACCACCTGAATAGACCGGGCCAACCCGATAATCAAAGCACCAGGGAATGCGTCCTGAGCCCCTTTGACCAGCGCATTGGTCATATCCGTCGGGCCCATACGATTGATGATGCCTACAGCCGTTGCCCCTATCAGAAAAATGGCCCCCATTTCATTGAAAGACCATTTGTACGTCAGCAGGCCAAAGATTGTAAAGGCAAAACAAGCAGCCATAATGAGTAAAGAAGCTGTTTTCTTTCCGTCCATATGGACATCTTCCGGAATGGCAATTTTCAAATCTGATTGGTCGATATCCTTCATCAGAGATTGGGATGGATCCTTTTTGATTTTTGCGGCATACCGGAGAACCCAGAACAGGCTGAGTCCGGTAACGATAATCAGTACCGCCAACCGCAGTTCCCAGCCGGAAAACATAGGCAGCTTGGCAATCACATCAGCTGTACCTACGGTATAAACGTTAAAAGGCCCTACTGCAAACGAAATCAGGCAGGCGAACCCGGAAATGGCCATTCCCACAAGAGAATCGTACCCCAACGCCAGGGACAACGAAATGATGATGGGAACAAATGGGATGATCTGTTCAGACCAACCCAGGATTCCCCCGATAACACAAAACACAAGCATGACCACAGCCAGAATCCACTGGCTGGAAATCTTATGAGATAGCTGCAGCAGAGATTTGATGCCTGCGCCAATGGCTCCGGTTCGGTTATAGACCTCTACCACACCACCGATGATCATCACCACGAACATCATGGTGGCGGCTCCTTCCAGCCCTTTTGGAATGGAACGATACATTTCCAGGAACGAAACCGGCGTCCGGGGAACCGCATGGTAGCTGTTGGCAATAACTACATTCAGGCCATTGATTTTTTCCCGATCATAGGCACCAGGTGCAACAAAGTAAGAAACAATAGTACAGAATACGACAATAGCCAGCAGGACAAGATAGGGATTGAAATTGATGCCGTCTTTCTTTTTTTTCATACTAACCAACCTCACTCTAGAATGATTGCAATATTCTAATTATAGCATCAAAATGTCGATAGAGAATTACCCCCATCGACATTTTTAACGCTACACATGATGTCAAAGCAGCAAATGAATCATAAAGCTCTGGATAATTAGTATTAACGCCCCACCCAATCGGGAAGAAATCTGTGCAAACGGCATCAATTCCATTCTGTTGCAGGCTGTCAGCACATAGACATCTCCGTTACCACCAGCATTGGCCATACACAGACCGGCAGTAAGGGCACTTTCCACAAAGTAGAATTTGACCAGTAATCCGAAGAGTCCAGCTCCCAGCACTGCCATCACCACAACCGTAATAACCAGTACCAGATATTGCCAGGTCAGAACCTGCAACATGGAAGCAATATTAAACATAGCGATCCCGACGCCAGCCATAATCACCACCAGGAAATTTTCCCGGATGAATTGATACCATTCTACCACGCAATACTCCACTTTTTCCGGCAGGAACCCAATGATTTTCGTAGCAGCCACTGCAATGATAGTAAAGGCATAAGCATGCAGAGTAGGAACGAACATATTGGCCAGTTTACCAAATACCATGAATCCAGCCGTCATCGCCATACCAATCCCCAAATCTTTCATCTCAAACGAATAAGGGTAATGTGTACTTGAGTTTTCCACGGTTGTACCTTGCATCAGTGCGCCATTCCCTGTCAAAGAAGGCTTTGCTTCTCCCAACATATTCAGGACCACAGCTCCTAGTACAGCCATCCAGTTTCCCATCGTTACTGCTGGAATGATTTTCGAATAAATTTCCCCTGCCGTCTGGCCTGTTGCCGCTGCGTAGATTTCCGACATAGGAACTGCACCGGCGCCATTTCCGCCACCCATGATAGGACCCACAATGAGCAGGATCGTTTCTTTAGCTGAAAACCCCAAGAATTCTCCCAACAATGCCGTAAATCCATAAGAAAACAGAATCCCGCCAATAATGGGGATAAAATACCGCGAACCAGCCCTAATGAGCATTTTTCGATCCATGCCCATGATACTGCCGCAAAGCAATGCCCCTACAAAAAATCCCAGAAGATCCGTGTTTCCGTTGATTGTCCCTTTAACGATTTTTACCGTAGCATCCGGAATCCAATGCCAGTATACGAACAAAGCTGTAGTAATGCTGCAGGCTGCCAGGCCAATCGTCTTTTTCAATATTCTTACATGCTCAATGATAAATCTAAGTCCGTATCCATAAACCATGCATACTGCAATTCCGCCATATAAGGATTTAGGTAGATGATTGGTATACATAGCTGCAAAAACGATTGCTGAGAACAATAAATACACAGCCATGGGAACTCCCATTACATTCCAATTGCTTTTTTCATTAAATGGTATTCTCATATTACTCACTCCCCATAAGTAAACAAGAATGCAGCCAGCATTTTCATCGATTTCAAGTAGTCTTCTTTCCGGATATTTTCATCCGGAGAATGATGATTCGCATTGGTATTTCCAGGCCCAATCCCAATAATTTTCAAATCCGGCTGAACCCAGCGCAGAGCAATAGCCGGTCCTCCTCCCAGCTGAGTAATTTCTTTTACCAAAGGTTTCCCATAAACCTGCAGTGCCACACTTTCCAATAAAGCGGTTTCCGGTATCTGGATAGGAGTTTTTACAGGTACAGTACCTTCCTCATAGACTACTTCCACATCTCCAAAACCCTGTTCTAATAAATACTGACGCATTCCCTGTGCAATTCGATTCGGATCCTGATTGGCAACGAGATAACAAGAAACTCTTGCCGTTGCTTCGTGGGGAACGATACCCCGTGGGCCTTTATACATTTCTCCCGCTTCCAGGCCACAGATAGACATCGTAGGTTCAAAATAAAGCCGTCTCTTCAATTCTGTCCCCGATGCTCCCAGGACAAATTGTTCCAATCCCAGTTTTTCCTGTTTTTCTTTTTCATCATAAGGGAACTCATCCAGCACTTTCATTTCTTCATCTGTCGGCTGGATGATATGATCATAAAATCCGGGAATACGAATCCGTTCATCAGTTCCTTTTAACGTGGACAACGCCCATACCAACCTCCAGGAAGCACTGGGAATTACAGCTCCCATACGACCGTGGACATCATGGCTTGCCGTCCGCACTTTCAAAATAAATGTGCAGTTGCCACGAACCCCATAACGTGCCCAGGGGCCGCCATTTCCCTGCCGTCGGCCATTTTCCCAAAAACATACATCAGCCTGTACATATTTACGGAATTCCTCCGGCTTTGTTTTGGCAAACCGCATCATGGACGGACTGCCGCTTTCCTCATCCCCTTCAAAAAGGAAGTGGACATTGACAGGCAATTCCCCTCGCACTTTTAAAATAGCTTCAATAGCCTGCACCCGAGAAAGCAAGGGTCCCTTATTATCAGATACACCGCGGCCATACAAATAACCATTCCGTTCTGTCAATTGATAAGGAGTACCGGAAGTCCATTTTTGCGGATCACCAGGTTCTACTACATCGTAATGATTATAGAGGAGAACAGTACGTTTTCCCTTTCCTGGCATGCACCCGCAAATCAGAGCATTCCCTTCAGAGATGGGAACCCGTTTTACCGGAATTCCCGCCTTCTGAAACCGTTTTTCAATAAACATCCGAGCCTTTTCTCTTTCTTCCGGGCAGGATGCTGTACTGCCATAACCAATAAATTCTTTTAATTCCTTAAAATATTCATCCTGATGCGCATCCATATAGGAATAGATTTTTTCTAATTGATTCATTTTCCCCACCTCGTTTTATTTTACGTTTAAAATGTCACATCTCTTTTCATTTTGTCTTTTTCTATAGTATAATATTATTGTTTTTATCGTTCTAATGAATTTTTTGTCTTTTCTGCATAACATTATTTCATGGAGGTGATTGCATGCTGGCCCATGCCTATGAATACATCCTGGCCATTGCCCACAGTGAAACGCTGACCCAGGCAGCCCAATCGCTCTATATCAGCCAGCCTGCTTTAACGAAATATATAAATCGTCTGGAGCAGAACCTGGGAATCAAGCTCATAAATCGAAATCAAGTTCCCATCACTTTTACCCCTGCAGGGAAACTGTTTTTAAAAAAAGCTGATGCAATCCTGATGCTCCAAAAACAATTGCTGGACGAACTTCAGTCCCCTTCAGCTACGCAGCCACAGTATCTCCACCTGGGAATGACACCCGAAGCCTGTTCTCTCAATCTCCCGTATATTCTTCTGGGCCTGAAGCGGAAGTATCCAAATTTACAGCTAAAGATTCTAGAAGGACAGAATAACTTGCTAAAAGAAAAACTCCAAAGCCATCAAATCGACTTGGCATTGATGGCACAAACCAGTCCTAAGGATCCAGATGAATTTTCTCTGACCCATTTAGAGAATGAGCCTATATTATTGGCTATCCCCCAATCTTTTCCCATTTGCCGACAATTTGATTTGGGGAACAATTCACCTCTTACTCCCTATTATTTAAATCCTGCAGAAATAAATTCTTTAGATTTTGTTCTTTGCAACAATTCTTTAGGTATGGGCCAGACAGCTCGTCTGATTTTTCAAAAGTACCATATCCATCCCCATATCGTTATGGAAACAGCCAGAAATGAAACTGCCCTCCGGCTTGCTTCTGCAGGTCTGGGTGCCGCATTTTGCCCAATCCGGACACCCTTGCGGATTGGGCTCATTTATCCCATGGCCTATTTTTCTCTAGAAAGCCCCCTCCTCACCCGTCAGCGCTGGATCTATACTCCGAAGAATGAAAAAGCCACTCCGTTCAAGACAGAATGTATTCACTTCATCCAGCGGCTTTATCGAGAACAATCTGAAATGACAATTCCAGTATGTCAGTTATTGACAATAAGAAAAAAATCTTAAACGTTACTTGCTGAAAATTATCAAGGCCGGACTATAGAGGTTTACTTTTCAAGAACGTTGTATTGAACTTGACAATTCGTTAACAAAAAAGCACCTACTCTCCATCTCGAAGTAGGTGCTTCTTACTATATTTAAATTTCACAGCCAGATGCTGGCAATATAAGTGGCTAACAACCCACCCAGTGCCATAAAGATATTACCGAGAGACAACGTCTTTAGGCCTGTTTTCATGTCAAATCCCATGCAGTTCGTATATACCCAGAAATACGAGTCATTGACATGACAGCAGGAACGGGCACCAGCACCCGACGCAAGGAAAATCAAAATCGGATTAAGGCCCAGGCTGCTTGCAATCGGAGCACACAACGTAGCAGCAGTCGTTACAGCAACAGTACCGCTCCCTTGTACAACTTTCAGCAAACCCGAAATTACAAACGGGATTAGGATGAAAGGCAGCCCTGTATTGATAACCATTTGTGCCAGGCTGGCACCAGCACCAGAAGCTTTCAGTACGGCACCCAGCGCACCACCGGCAGAAGTGATGAACACGATGGGGCCAGCATCTTTCAGCGTGGAGTCCATGATTTTCAGGACCTTCTCGCCGCCGATCCGCTTGCCCAGTGTGATGATGGCCAAGACGGACCCGATGGCCAGAGCCATGTTGGCATCGCCGACGAAGGAAGTCACAGCCAGGATCGGATGTTTCTTGGGCAGCATCATGGCAGCCGTGGTGTTCCCTACGATCAGGAGCAGCGGCACTACCAGCGGAATCAGGCTGGCCAGGGTCCCCGGCAGATCATCGGTATTATCATCAAAAACAGCCTCTTCCTCTTTTTCCGCATCCGGCTGGAACTGGTAATAGCTTTGCGGACGGGTCCGCAGATAGATTTCGGCAAAGAGCCAGCCACCGGCCGTCATGAACACGGCGGCAAAAGCGCCCCACATGATAGCCTGGCCAATATCGATCCCCAGCAGCCCGGCTGCGGCCAGCGGACCGGGAGTCGGCGGCACGTACACATGGGTTGCCAGTAACCCGGCCGACAAGCTCACGGCCAGTACAGCCAGGGGAATATGGGTCTTCTTGTGGATGGCCTTGACCAGAGGAGCCAGGATGACGCAGGCAGCATCAGAGAACACGGGGATGGAAACCAAATACCCGGTGATGGCCATGGCCAGACCGGCCCGTTTCTGTCCAACCAGCCGTACGGCGTCGATGGCCATCCGGTTCGTGCCTTTGGCAGCATCCAGGTAGTTCCCCAGCAAAATCCCGAAGATGATGACGATTCCGATGCTCTGCACCGTTTTAGCGAAACCGCTGGTGATGGCCTTAATCGTGGCAGGCCCGCCCATGCCGGAAAGCAGCCCCATGATGAGCGCCGTTGCCAAAAGGGCAATGAAGGCGTTGGCCTTGACCTTCAGACACAGGAACAACAGTACGGTGATACCGATTACGAACACCAATTCAATTGACATGATGTTTTCTCTCCCTTCTTATGTCCAGTCTGCTTCCCGTCATGTTCTTTTTTAAACTTCCTGACTTTCCACACAAAGCAGCTGCCGATCACAAGCAGTGAACCCAAAAGAAGCAACTGATCCAATTCCATTTCGTTCACCTTTCCTTATTTTTCCTTGCCGAATTTCTTCCGCATCAGAGGTTTGATGCCACCGGCTTCCAGGATCTTCATGGCCTGGGGTCCCAGTTTTTCACAGGAGTAGGATTCGCCGGTTTCCTGTACCGTCACTTCATATTTTTCCAGATCCAGGGTCAGCGTCATGCCGTCCTTGACCTTTTGGCTCAGGCCTTTGCAGATGATGGGCAGAAGGCCCAGGTTCACGGCGTTCCGGAAGAAGATCCGGGCGAAGGAATCCGCCAGCACGGCCTTGGCGCCCATGTTCAAGAGGGCGATGGGAGCGTGTTCCCGGGAAGAGCCGCAGCCGAAGTTCCGCCCGGCCACCACCATCCCGCCTTTGGGGAAGGTCGCCGCAATGTTTTCATCCACGCCGCACAGGCAGTGGCTGCCGATTTCCTTGGGGTCCACGATATCCAGATAGCGGCCCGGATAGATCTGGTCCGTATCGATGTTGTTGCCTACTACAATGATTTTTCCCGTAATTTTCGTTTCCATTCCAAATGCCTCCCTTACAGATACTTCCGCGGATCCGTGATATAGCCCGTCACCATGCTGGCCGCTACAGTAGCAGGGCTGGCCAGATACATCCTGGCTTCCGTAGATCCCATCCGGCCCGGGAAGTTCCGGTTCGTGCTGGTAATGCATACTTCACCGGCCGTCAGGACGCCTTCATGAGCACCCAGGCAGGCACCGCAGCCCGGCGTGGAGATGGTGGCCCCGGCAGCCATCAAATCCTGGATATAGCCTTTTTCTAGGCATTTCTGCATCACTTCCGTAGAAGCGGGGATGACCACCAGTCGGGTGTATTCAAGGATACTTTTGAGATGCGCATCTTATTGGAGTCTACAGCCGCAGCTAAAGCTGCACAAAATGATTTAAAAGAGGCAGATTCATACATTGCTAAATTAACGGATATGCAATCCCACATTGATACGATTGATGATAAAAATTATGAGGAGCTAAATCAAGCCATTCATATGGCCATTTGGGAAGCTGCTGATAACCAAAAATTAACGACTTATCTTATGGAACTGTGGAATGGTCCAAGTACTGGTCACGCTATCCCTGAAGAACAAAAGCATTATCGTCTCTCGACAGAAGAACATATCGAGATTTTAAAAGACATCCGCGACCATAAATCAGCAGCAGCCAAAAAAGCTATGGAGAAGCATATTAAACGAAGCGAGGAAAACGTCCTCGCTTATCTTGAAAATCGAAATAAATAATTTTTGTTTGAATTAATTAAAAAAGGGGACCGTGAAGAAATGAGGATTCATTTCTTCACGGCCCTCTTTTTCGTTTTCATGAGGCCACTATTTCACAACCTCTATCTTCTTTATCCTTCCTGACTGACACCTTCCAGGACCATATGACCATCGGGCAGCAGTGCCCCACCACAGCCATCCACCCGTTTGGTTCCAGCTGCATAGAACTCACCGTCTTTGCACATGACACTATTCAGCATCGTACTCATGGCTTGGTCACTGGGCACCCTCATAATCTGATGGCCCCTTTTTTCCAACAGAACCAGCGTATCATCTGAAATGCCCAATTCCACCTCCAGCCCCTGTTTTTTTGTCTGGCAATGGATAAACGGCAGCCCTACCAGCCGTTCCGGCGTCAGACCAAAATCCACCGCATTGACGATGCCCTGTACAATACCGGTAATAATCCTCGGGCCCCCAGCTGCCCCAATGGCCAGAAACGGTTTGCCATCCCTGCAAACCATGCTGGGTGCCATACTGGAAAGCGGTGTTTTGCCGCCGGCAATACTGTTGGCCATCCCATAACTCAGCCCCTGACTGGTGATGGCCCCAGCTTCAGCGGAAAAATCGCTCATGGCATTGTTCAGGACAAAGCCCAAACCATCCACCACAATCCCGCAGCCATACCAGTCACGGACTGTCTGTGTTTGCGAAAAAGCATTTCCGTCCGCATCCATGACCACAAAATGAGACGTATTGCCTGGATATTCTTTGGCAGCAATGTCTTTGGCTGCCGCAAACTCTCCTGCCTGATCCGTCATCAACGCGGCCCGTTCATCCGCAAATTTCTTGCTGATCAGCCGATCCGTATCCACCTGGACAAAATCCGGATCCCCCAAGGCCTGGCTCCTGTCAGCAAAGCCCAATTTCATGGATTCTGCCAGTGCATGGATGGTTGCCGCTGTATTCTGCCCCGTTTTCCGCACATCCCGATGTTCCAGTATATTCAGCATTTCCAACACGGCACAGCCACCGCTGGGCGGCCCGAAGGAAACTACATCGGTCCCATGATAGGTGGTGTGCATGACCTGCCGATATTTGGGATGATATTCCGTAAAATCACTAAGAGAAAAACAGCCGCCCCGTTCATTGATCAAATCCACCATCTGCTGGGCTACCGGCCCAGTGTAAAAAGCATCGGCACCTTTTTCAGCAATGGTTTCCAACAGTTTTCCGATCTCCGGATTGGTCTGTTTTTCACCAAACCCATAGGCACTGTCATCTGGTTTCAGGTAGAGTTTGCGGAATGCGGCGGAAAGTCTCCGTTTCCGCCGCACAGAATCGTCTTCCATGGTTAGAGATTCCGTGTACCCGGTTCCAAAGCCTTCTTCCGCCAGTCGAATAGCCGGTGCGGCCACATCCTTCCAGGTCAGTGTCCCATATTTCTGCAGGATTTTCTCCAGTGTGCGAAGGAGACCGGGCACTGCCACAGATTGCCCGCCCAGGTCTTTCCATTCATCCTGGACTTCCCCGTCCTTGATGAACAGATCTGGTCCTGCTGCCTTAGGGGCAATCCCCCGGCCATCCAGGGCCACGAATTTCTTTTCTTTGGCTACATAGAGCAGGGAAAAGCACCCTCCTCCCAGTCCGGAATGATGAGGTTCCACCACAGAAAGGGCCAGTGATACAGCCACGGCTGCATCAAAGGCATTGCCACCTTTTTTCAGGATTTCCAGGCCAGCTCGGGTGGCATATATGCTGTTGCTGCTGATGGCACCCCGGGAACCACGAGCAACCGGTTTTCCCCAATAAGAAGGCCACATATAAATTTCTTTTTTCGTCTGTGTCATGCTGCTTCACTCTTCTTTCCCGTCATCAGGGATACAACGATCCCTACCGTATAGGTTACCAGTACTACAGGGTATACCGCTTCCAGCATATCCGTCAGCTTCAGGAACATCCAGGCCACCCCTACGATCATGCCGCAAAGCATGCTCCAGAAAGCACCCTGGGGCGTAATCTTTTTCCACATAATCCCGGCTAAAATGGAAAAGCTGACAGGAGCCGCCGCCACATGCTGCAGTGTCAGGAACAGGTTGGTCAGCGCATTGCTGGGAATCAGGTTGGCCGGCAGCAAGGTCAGGTAAGCAAAGATGAAAGTAATCCATTTGGAAATTTTCAAGACTTTGGCATCATCTGCCTGAGGATTGATTTCTGTCTTATACACATTGGTGATAATGGTTCCAGTTGCCAGCATCATGGTAGCCATAGTAGCTGCAATGATCATGGTAGCAAAAGCAAAGACGACACCAGCAAACAACGGGCTGCTGAACATCTTGATAGCATAGGCAAAAGCCGTGGTTCCATTCCCCAAATCAGCACCGGCTGCTTTGGAAAACATCCCGCAAATAGCCGTCAAGATACAGATAGGAGCAGCGATCACATAACCCAGAATAGACCCTGTACGAGCCGCTTCCGGAGATTTAGCCGACAGCAGAGGCTGCAGGACCGACTGCATTACAGCCGTACTGATACACCCGCCTACAATCCAGGCAATAATCCGGTGAGTAGGCATATTGTGCCAGGAAGCATATTGAGTCGGCAGTTTCGCCAGCAATCCGCTATAGTTCCCGAATTTCGGCAATGTGGTGAACACAAAACCCATCAGCAGAATATAGGTCCCGATGCAGACCACCCGGCCTACAGCCGAAGCACCACGCATCCCGGAAAAGCTGGTATAGACCACGGCAATAGTTACCCCGATCAGCATAGCCCAACTAACGCTCAGTCCGGGCAATACGATTTGTACAATACTGGAAACCGTTTTCAACTGGATAGGAATGTATAGGAACCCATACACAATCCAGGCATAGGAATAAAGACGAGCCGTTTTGTTCCCGAACTTCAATTGCAGATATTCTGGAACAGATTCGCTGGGCAGATTTTCACGAATCAATTTGGCAAAGAAGGCCAGGAAGATAAAATAAAAACTGCCCGCAATGGAGTACCAGGCACCCGAAATACCCAGATTATACCCATTTTGAGCAGCACCTACAATTGCCATCCCGCCAATCTGCCAGGCCGCAAATACGCAGCCCAAAGACCAGGCACCCAGCGTACGATCCCCACCGGACCACTGGCTGGCAGCTTTGATGTTGGAACCGGCATAAACACCGATGCCAATGATCAGACAAAAGGTAATGACCCAAACCGCAACTAACATACCAAACCCTCCTTTGATGAAAATGATATATACAACAGACAAACTCAAAAAGTTTATCTGCCGGTAAACCACCAAAAGAAATATATTAGTGCAGTCGAAGTATTTGTTTTATTAAATATATTACTACAATTGTTTTCTTCTAAATTTCTTGTTTCTATTTCTCTATTTATTACAGTATAGCGGTATTATCTTTAAGAATCAATAGGATTTTCCACATATATACAGTCATAAGTAATATATTACTTATTCCAATATACCGATAATGTCCTGGCAAAAGAATTCTTCAAATGGCTCTCCATGGCCTTAAAGGCTTTTTTCCCATCTTTCCTAGCAATTGCTTCGTAGAGCTTTAAATGTTCCCGATAGACTTTTTGGGCATCGATGGAATTGTTATAGACACTCTTCACTTCAAAGCGCAGATAATGATCCAGGACCACATCCAAAAACCGATAGAACATCTCGTTATGAGCAGCCCGGATTACAGCTCGATGGAAGCCATGATCAATGCGATACAGTTTCTGTCCATCTTCTGATGGAAGTCCCTCCTGCAGAGAAGTCAGAAGCTGCTGCATTTTCAACAAGTCCTCCTCTGTTGCCCGTTGAGCAGCCAATTGAGCGCATAGTGGCTCCATCAGCATCCTGGATTCCAAGATGTCTCTGGCTCTTTCGTAAGAAACCGGCTGAATCAGCACCCCTCTTCCCCGGCAGAAAGTCACATACCCATCTGTCTGCAGTTCCAGCAACGCTTCCCGCAACGGGGTCTTGCTGATGCCCAGCTCTTTGCAGATGCTTTCCTGGGAATAGATGGCCCCGATCCGGAACCGATTAAACAAAATCGCATCTTTAATCCGCTGATAGGCCTGTTCCTTATACGTTTGACGTTCTGGATTCTTTTCATTTCTCCCTTGCATAGGACTTTCCTTCTTTCTGATTCCTCTTATATTGTCCCTATTCATCCATATCCCGATAATGGGGACTGTGTTTCTCAAATTCTCTTTCCATCGTTTTCCCATAAGCCTGGGCCTGTTCCACCAGATATTCCAGATTGCCGCCCAGCCGATAATCTTTCCGATGGACGAACGATACGTGCCAGGTGGGGTTCCCCAGCATCCGGAACCAGGCACACTGATCCCGATAAGAGCTAGCCAGTACCCGGGAATGCGGAAGGATTGTGCAACAGATACCCTTGCTCACCAGCTGAGCCAAGGCACTGTTCATGGCCGTTTCAATCAAAATCCGCGGATGGAAACCATATTCTTCAAACATAGGATTGATGACTTCCTGCCGCATGGTCGAAGTATCAAAGATCAAAGCAAATGGGTCATTGGCAAACAGATGCAAATCGATGACGCGCAAAGGTTTCCCTTCAGAAATAGGCACAGTACGCTTTGCCAGTGGATGATCCAGAGGAATTCCCAGTAAGAGGTCCTCCTCATAAATTGTCTGGAACACACAATTTCGAGTGATATTTCCGGAGGCCTCCTTCAACAGCACAATTCCCAAATCCAGAGAACCTTCTTCCAGCATCCTGTATTGTGCTTCCACAATCCGCTCCACTAAAGAAAAGCTGATATTGGGATAGCGTTCATGAAAATTCGGATAAATGGCTGTGAACAAATCAATACCATGCTCATGAGTCAGTCCCATGCGGATTTCCCCCTGGATATCCTGTTTCAGATCATTTAATTGAGTAAATGTATTCCGTTGGATGCGCAGGATCTCCATAGCATTTTTTACATAAATTTCTCCTGCTTTGGTAATGTGCAGATGGTGATGATCCCGTTCGAACAATTTCAATCCCAGGCTGTTTTCCAATTTGATCAGCTGCTGGTTCAAGCCCGATTGGGTAATATAAAGTTTTTCTGCGGCCCGGGATATATTTCCACATTGAGCAATGGTCACCACATACTCCAATGTTTTCAGATCCATTTTGTCCCTCCTTGTTCGTACGTTTGCTTCTAATCATCATCATTATTAGCACGTTTACTTTCTTTCGTCAATTCCCTAGAATAGATATCAGAAGGTTTCGAAAGTTTTCGTTTTGCGCACACGAACTAACACCAACCAATCTGCTTGAAGGGAGTCGAAGGAAAATGAAAGTTGTAAAATGGCTCGACAAAAATCTGGAAATCGTCATTCTGGCCATTATGCTGGCCATCATGTGTTTTCTTTCTTTTGCCAACGTCATTATGCGGTATTTCTTCCACCATGCTTTGACCTGGTCCGATGAAGTCTGCTGCTACCTGCTGGCCTTATCCGCTTTTTATTGCCTGCCCTGTGCCGTCCGTCGAGGAGTCAGTCTGAAAGTAGACACATTCACATCCATGCTGCCCGTCAATCTGCGTAAGGTTCTCGAAATCATTTGTTCTGTACTGATGCTGGGTATCCTGTTCCTCCTGTTCAAAGGCACCACGGGGCTCATCGGCAAAGCTGCATTGATCCATCAGGCCAGCCCTGCGTTGGGAATCCCGGTAGCCAAAATTTACTGGGCCATGGGCATCGGTATCCTGCTGGGTATTTTCCGCTACTTGCAGCTGATTTTCTTTTTACTCAAAGGAAAAATCACGGTAGAAGCTGATAACAGCAAAGATTTCGCCGCCAAAGAAGAAAAGGAGGATTGACACCATGTCCATCAGTCTGTTTTTTATCCTGCTAGCCATCCTGCTCGTCATCAGTCTTCCTGTAGGCGGTGTCTTTACTCTACTTTCCATGACGCCGAATCTGCTCAACCCGCATTTTTCCTTTGGTGTAAACGATGTTGCCCGCGCCATGTTTTCCGGGCTGAACAGTTTTACTCTGCTGGCTGTTCCTCTGTTCATGGTTTCCGGCATGATCATGGCCCGGGGTGGTATTTCCAAGAAGCTGTTCAATTTCTTCGGATATTTCATCGGGAACAAAACAGCTGGTTTTCCCTGCGCCGTAGTTACCACCTGCATGTTCTATGCGGCTATTTCCGGATCTTCTCCGGCTACAGTCTCAGCAGTAGGTGCCATGACCATCCCCTTCCTGGTTTCCATGGGCTATGATAAGATCTTTGCCACTTCCATTGTGACCGTAGCCGGGGGACTGGGTGTTATCATCCCTCCCAGCATTTCCTATATCGTATATGCTTCCATTGCCAACTGCTCTCCTTCCAAGCTATTCATCGCCGGTATTTTCCCCGGCCTGCTGATAGGCTTTTCCCTGATGCTGTATTGCTATATCTACTGCAAAAAGCATGGGGAAGACAAAGCCAAATTGAATCAGCGGTATGAAGAACTGCATGCGCTTGGTCTCTGGAAACTGTTCAAAGAAAGCTTCTTTGCCCTGATGACTCCGGTCATTATCCTGGGAACCATCTATTCCGGTGTCTGCTCCCCCACGGAAGCAGCCGTCATCAGCGTATTCTACGGTCTGTTCATCTGCCTGTTTGTTTATAAGACCCTGGCTTTCAAAGATCTGGGCCGCGTATTCACCAAGGGTGCCGGCACCTACGTCAACATCCTATTCGTCATTGCTGCAGCTTCTGCTTTTGCCAAAGTCCTGACGCTGCTCCGTTATCCCCAGACCATCAGCCAGGCAGTCCTGGCCGTATCTGATAACAAATATGTTGTATTGCTGATCATGAACCTGATTATGCTGGTATGTGGCATGTTCATCGACAACATCCCCAACATCATGATCCTGACTCCGATTATGGTTCCTATCGCTTCTGCACTGGGAGTGGATCCGATCCACTTCGGCATCATCATGACCTGCAACCTGGCCATCGGAATGGTCACCCCACCCATGGGCATCAACCTGTTCGTAGCTTCGGGTATGACCAAGATTCCCATGCTAAAACTGGCCCGTTCCGTAGTTCCTTTCCTGACAGCCTTCCTGATTTCCCTCTGCTTCATCACCAACATCCCCGGAATTTCCATGGGACTGGTGAGTGCTCTTTCCAAAGAAGAAGCCAAAGTAGCAACTTCCGGAGATATCGGCAAAGCCCTGGAAGCTGATGCAGATGACTATGGTAAAAGTATCAAGTCCCTGGATCCCAGTGAAATTCCTTCTGAGTACCATTGGAGAGCAGCCATGACCGTAGCTGAATCCTCCATCAACTACAAGATGGTGGCCGAATTTGCGCACCTGCTGGAACAGAAATCCGGAGGTAAAATCACGGTTGATATCTACCCCAGCGGCCAATTGGGCAACACCACTGAATTCACCGAAGCGGTGGTCAGCGGTTCCATCGACATCGGTACCGGAATGACCACCGACCTGGTAGACTTCATCCCGCAATATGCCGTCTTTGACCTGCCCAACCTGTTCGATAACGTGCAACAGATGCGTGCCGTTTTGAACGGAGACTTTCCCAAAGTCATGAATCAGTACTGCAACGCCGGTGGTATCCAGATGCTGGGCTACTCGGATGCCGGGTTCCGGGAACTGACCACCAATAAAAAAGTCACCAAACTGGAAGACCTCCAAGGCCAGAAGATCCGTGTAATGACCAACAAATACCACATTGCCTACTGGAATTCCCTGGGTGCCGCTTCAACTCCCATGCAGTTCACAGAAGTATTCATGGGGTTGCAGCAGGGGACCATTGATGGACAGGAAAATCCTTATATGAACATCGTGGGAAACAATGTCCAGGAAGTCCAAAAATATGTCATCGAAACCAACCACATCGGCCATATCATCACCTTCTTCATGAACAAGGATGTCTACAACTCTCTGCCGGATAACGTACGGCAGCTGGTGGATGAATGTGCCAAAGCAGCCACTGCCTATGGGAATGCCAAGGCCGACAAGAGCATTCAGCAATACAAACAGACTTGTATCAATGCCGGCTGTCAGATTATCACCCTGGAGCCTTCTGTAATCGCCGAAATGCGGCAAAAGAGTCAGGTGGTTTATGAGATGGTTCGCAAAGATCTGGGCAACGATATCGTTGATCAGCTGCTGCAGGCCATCCAGCAGGCCAAGGCACAAAATTAAATACCAAAGGCCCTCTGAAGCGAAATCTTCAAAGAGGGCCGGAAAGGTTCTGATCCATAATGAATTTTGCAATCAGACAGGGACGACTCTATGATCCCGGAATTGGTAAAACCATACAGAAAGATTTATTTCTCGCCAATGGAAAACTTCTGTATGATGAAAGAGAAATGCCTGCCGGTCCGGTCCAGACAATTGATGCTGCGAATTATTTTCTTACCCCGGGCCTAATCGATTATCACACTCACTACTTTTATCAGGGAAGTGAAAACGGGGTCAACGCCGATGCATCTTCCTTCTGCATGGGAATTACCACAGCGGTAGATGGCGGCACAGCCGGAGCCGGCAATTTTGAACTGTTTCACAATACCATTATGATCCATTCCTCCGTCCGCCTGCTCAGTTACCTTCTGGTGGCTTCGGGAGGTCAATCCAACGATCGCTATCCGGAAAATCTGGATCCCCGCTACTTTGACGAAGAAAAAATCCTGAAATTGTTCCAGCGTTATCCTCAGGAACTGGTAGGCCTTAAGACCCGCATTTCTAAAAACATCATTCCCTCTCCTGAAATGGCCAGAGCTTCGTTGAAACGGACTGTAGAAATCGCCGAAAAGGCCCATACCCGGGTCATCGTCCATGTCACTGACTGTACGTTGTCTTTAGATGAGCTGGCAGCCCTGTTACGACCTGGAGATGTCATCTGCCATATCTATCAGAATCGAGGTGAGCATACCTGTCTGGACAAAGAAGGTAAAGTCCTTCCAGGACTCTGGGAAGCCAAAAAAAGAGGCATATTATTCGATGCCTCCAACGGACGCAGCAATTTCGATCTGGAAACTGCTCAAAAAGCTATTGCCCAGGGATTCCTACCTGATATCATCAGTTCCGATAACAATCAATCCAGCTGGTTCCTGCCGCCGCTTTATTCTCTTCCCCGTATCCTGTCCAAATACCGAGAATTCGGAATGAGCTGGGAGACAATCATCGATTGTGCTACCCGGAATCCTTCCAGGATTATTGGCCAGCCAGATCTGGGAAGCTTGCAGGAAGCTTCTCCTGCTGATCTGGTCATCTGGAAACGTAAGCAAAAAGATGTGGAATATATGGATATCAATGGAAACCATCTTCAGGGCCACGAAGTACTGATTCCACAGATGACTTTCAAAGAAGGTCAATGCGTCTATTGCCAGGCTGATTTTTTATAAAGTTCTCTCTTCCCCCGGATATATTTCAGATATACACCGGGGATTTTTTGTCCCCACTCCGTTTCTTTTCCCGTTCTATGGTACAATAAAAGAACTAAAATTCCCCAGCAAAGGAGCATGCCCTTATGGAAGATATGGATATTGGAGGCCGGATCCAGGAATACCGGAAAGCTGCCAGAATGAGTTTGCGGGAACTTGCCACCCGTGCAGAAATTTCTGCCTCCATGCTCAGCCAGATTGAAAACAACATTGTCAATCCTTCCATCAATTCATTGAAGAACATTGCTGAAGCCCTGGATGTTCCTCTATACAAATTTTTCAAACCCCAGGAGCCTTCAGCAGAAGACCAGATTGTCCGTAAGGGAAAGCATCAAATCATTGGACATTGGGGGACGGAAGTCACCTATAAACTGCTGACCCCGGATACAGAAAGTTCCATTGAGTTCATCCTCATGGAAATTCCTACCGCTACATCAACCAACAAAGCACCACGAGGCCATAAAGGAGAAGAGACTGCCTATGTACTGGAAGGTTCGGTACAAATTATGGTAGATGATCATATCTATGAGCTGAACGAAGGCGACAGTATCCGGATTTTGCCTCATCATCCTCATCAATGGACCAACAATTCCCGACATCTGGTCCGTGTAATTTTTGCCGTCAACCCACCCTCCTTTTGACAAGAAAAAGCCTGCCATCAATTTTGATGTGACCCCAAAAAGTTAGACCTTAGTAACGAGATGGTTGTGCCATCTCGTTACTTTTTTATGCAGCCTGTTGCGAGAGTCTGTATTGGACAGGACTCTTCCAACCTAATCTTTCCTTAATCCTTTGCTCATTGTA
>NZ_JBNMIU010000033.1:0-24599 GCF_050873445.1 Acidaminococcus sp.
ATATCCATTCAGGATATCCTCCTTTCAAAATGAAGTGGTTGGTAGCCATCTTCATTTTACCAAAGGAGGATTTTTTGGTATAGCTAAAAGCTTTCCAGAACCCCACGCATAGCGTGGGGTTTTCAAACCCGACAAAAAAGTAACGAGATGGCACAACCATCTCGTTACTAAGGTCTAACTTTTTGGGGTCACATCATTTGGGCAAAATACTTTTTCTTTTCTTCTTCTACGTCAAACCCGAAGATCTTGGGGATCACGTTGATGCCCAGGATCAGGAAAAGCACCCCGAAAGGATAGCCGATGGAGTGGCCGACACCCACACCGGCTTTGGCTTCTGTCACGAACACTTCCACATCTGCCGGCTGCAGGCTCTGGGTATTTTCCAGCGTCATGGTTGCCGGGATTTCCTGCCCTTTCAGTTTAGCATCACGGGCTTTGGCGCCATTGACAATGGCCAGGATCTTCTGTTTGGTTTTGTCATTTTCGTTCTGGAAATTCTGAGCCAACCGTCTGGATTCTGAATCAGAAGATTCCGTAGCAGCTGCCAGACCAGCAGAGCTGGTCAGCGCACCGGTGTACGTACCAGTGATCTGGTACGGACTCAGGTTATCCAGTGCCCGGGAAAAGCCGTAAGAAGAAACAGCCCCCACCAGCGGGATGAAAATGGCCAGGATCACGAACTGACGCCCGAATTTATTGATGGCGTATTTCATATCCTTGGCCGCCAGCAGCCCGGTGCCCACAATGAAAATCAGCAGAGCCAGATTCATCAGAGACCCATCGATGATCTTCCCCTGCATGATCTTGGTAGCGGAAGCGAAATACTTGCTGCCTTTGGCGATGGTGGCAGCATAGCGGGTCAGGAAGTAACCGATAACCAGACCCACGAACAGGGTCCCGGTGATCCCGAATTTGAATTTCCGGAACTTCAGTTCTCCGAACAGGTTCCCCAATGCCATGGTCAAGAACAGCAGGACCAGCGGATTGAGGAAAAATGCGATGACGTTAAATTGCATAATGTTCCCCCCTCGATAAATAAAAAATAAAAGATGGAAATAAGAAAAAATTGGAATGGATCCATTTTTACCGAAATGACGTAAATTTTATAATAGTTTTATAAATTATTTTAAATAACAGGAAAATTCGAAAACAGCAAGGGAAATTCTTACATTATCATCATTTTTCTTATATTTTATACTAAGTGCTCTGAATTTGCAAGGAAATATATTGTATAACGTTCGTGTTTTACAAAAACAGCAAAAAAGAAAGATATGAAAAATACTTTTTCATACCCTGTCCCTAGGCATTAGCCACAAGTCACTGGCCCATGGAAACCAACTGATGCTGACAAAAATATAAGGGCTGCGAAAAATGATTTCACAGCCCCTTTTCTATTCAATCTTTTTATAAAGTTACAAAATCGGCGCTCAGGATCCCGTCCAGTCCTTCGACCATCTTCAGGGTTGCCTTTTCCACCGGACTGTCCACGGTCATGATCATCATGGCGCTGCCGGTCCTGGCGTTCCGGGCTACCTGCATAGTGGCGATGTTCACATGGGCGGCCCCCAGCAGGGTCCCGATCTGGCCGATCATACCCGGCTTGTCATCGTTCTTGGCCAGGATCATGTAATGTTCCGGCACCAGATCATACTGATAACCCTGCACTTCCGTGATATGGGCCGTTTCATCCGGAGCCACGGTACCCGCTGCCGTAAATACCTTTTCACCGCTGTACACCTTGATGCTGACCCGGTTCAGCCGGCCTTCCCCGTTCATCTTGCCTTCTACGACAGCCACACCCCGGGTTTCAGCAGCCAGTTCAGCATTGACCATGTTCACCCGTTCCTTCAGGATGGGATCGAACAGGCCCTTCAGGATGCTCCGGGTGATCAGCGTGGTCTCCAGCTGGGCAGCAGGCCCTTCATACAGCACTTCCACCTTGTCCACCGGATCTTTTTCCAGCTGGTAGTACAGCTTGCCCAGGCATTCACCCAGCTGCAGATACCCCATCATGCCCTCCAGTTCCTGGGGATGCAGAGCCGGCAGGTTGACTGCATTGGGCACCATCTGGCCTTTCAGCACGTTCACCACTTCCTGGGCGATGGAGATGCCCACCTTGTCCTGGGCTTCAGCCGTATCGGCACCCAGATGCGGGGTCAGTGTGCACTGATCCATACCGATCAGCGGAGAAATGGGTTTGGGTTCGTCCACCAGCACGTCCAGACCGATGCTGGCCACCTGGCCTTCCTGGATGGCTTCCGCCACAGCCTGCTCATTGTACAGGCCGCCCCGTGCGCAGTTCACCAGCCGTACGCCCTTCTTGCATTTCTTCAATTCTTCTTTGCCGATCATGTTGATGGTTTCTTCCGTCTTCGGCGTATGGATGGTGATTACATCGGATTTGGCCAGCAGTTCATCCAAGGTTTCGCATTTTTCAACCCCCAGCCGTTTGAACCGGGCATCGGGGATGTACGGATCGTAGGCGATGACTTTCATTTCAAAGGCCTGCATCCGTTTGGTCACCAGGGCGCCGATCCGGCCCAGACCGATGATGCCCAGGGTTTTATGGTACAGTTCCACGCCCTTCAGATTCTTCCGGTCCCATACCCGGCTTTCAATCATTTTCTGGGCCCGTACCGTATTCCGGCAGGAAGCCAGCATCAGGCCAATGGTATGTTCCGCGGCGGAAATCACATTGGCTTCCGGCGTGTTCACCACGATGATGCCCCGCTTGGTGGCTCCATCGATATCGATGTTGTCCACACCGTTGCCAGCACGGCCCACCACTTTCAGGTTCCTGGCAGCCTGATAGAATTCTTCGTTGATCTTCGTCACACTGCGGACGATGATCGCATCATAGTCTCCCACGATTTTTAATAATTCTTCCCGCGGGATATCGAATTTTACAGTAACTTCCAAATCCGGCTGGGCTTTCAGCATTTCCACGCCCTTATCCGAAATCCGTTCCACCACGATGACTTTTTTCTTGTCCATAGTTTTTTTCTCCTTACTTCCCCCAAAAGGGTAAAATAAAAACTCCCGTGCCTGACCCCCTAAACGGGTATGTCAAGGACGGGAGAACCTCTCACGTGGTGCCACCTTATTTCGCTGCAAAGCAGCCTCATTTCCAGGATAACGGCTTGGCCGGATGGGTTGCGACCCCCACCATCTCAGGAGTGGATTCCACAGGATCTTCCGCTGCTTCGCACCGCCAGCAGCTCTCTGCAATAGGCAAGGCCCTGTGTACTTGGTTCCTTCATAGATACTTTTTGCAATATATCAATTTAGGCAGTTCAAGCACTTGCTTACAAGTTTAGCCATTGTCAGCCGTATTGTCAAGGGCCTTCGTAAATTTTTCTGCCCGGTCCAGGTGTTTCTTCAAGATCCTTGTACGGTCTCCAACGGACTCCATGGCCGACTGGGCTTCCGCCAGCTTCTTTTCCGCCCGCTCCACTGCCGTTTCGAAGGCCCCCAGATCCGTATTGATCTGGGCCACCAGCCGCCATACCTGGCTGGTCTGCTTCTGCACCACCAGAGTACGGAATCCCATCTGCAGGCTGTTCACCACCGCCGCCAGCGTGGTTGGCCCCACCAGGGTCACCCGGTATTTCCGCTGGAGTTCACTCATGAGTCCGGGGCGGGACACGGCTTCTGTAAAAAGGCCCTCCAATGGCAGATACAGCAGTCCAAAGTCGGTGGAATAGGGCGGTGCGATGTATTTATCCCGGATATCTTTTGCCTCACTCTTGAGACGGATTTCCAGCTGCTTCAGGGCCAGGGTTTCGGCATCCCTGTCCCCGTCATCCCGTGCCTGCACCAGACGCTGATAATCCTCCAGGGGGAACTTGGCATCGATGGGCAGCCACACCGGTGCATCCCCGGTCCGGCCCGGCAGCCGGATGGCAAATTCCACCCGTTCCTGGCTGCGGGGCCGGATGGCCACATTGGTTCCATACTGTTCAGGAGCCATCATGTCTCCCAGCAGGTTTCCCAACTGCATTTCACCCCAGATGCCCCGGTTCTTTACGTTGGTCAGCACTTTTTTCAGGTCGCCCACCCCCTGGGCCAGGGACTGCATGGACCCCAGGGACCGGTTGACCATGGCCAGCCGGTCGCTGACCACACTCATGGACAGGGTTACCTTCTGATCCAGACTGTCCCGCAGCCGGTCCGCGTCTTCCCGGGCCTGCTGATTCTGCAATTCCTCCCGTTCTCCCAAAGCCTTCTGGAGCTGATACAGCATGATGATCAAAAAAATCAGGGCGCAGAGCACTGCTCCCAATAAAACAGTTTCCATATACGATTCCGCCTTTCCCAAACTCTGGTTCCATTATAACAAAAGAAAAGCGAACTTGCACGAACAAATGTTCCTTATTTCGTCTCTTTCGGTTCCGGGATTTTTGCGCTATAATAAAATTAATCGCATAAGTAATTAATTGAGGAGGAAGGGTTCGCCATGCACAGACGGAACTCAGAAGAAACCATGCAGCGGCTGCTGGACGCCGGCGCCGAACTGTTCGATCAAAAAGGCTACCACAACGTGTCCATTAAGGAGATCGGCCGGCTGGCCGGCTGCAACAGCGCCCTGATTGCCTACCACTACGGCAGCAAACAGGCCCTGTACCAGGCCATCATCGAAAGCCAGCTGCAGGCTCTCCAGCAGCTGCAGGTACGTCTGGATAAAGAAGGACTCCCGCCCCTGGAACGACTGAAAGAATACCTCCACACCATCCTGAAGAGCCAGCTGGATCCCAGGCGTCACATGGTCATCCTGTATCAGGAACTGATCACCCATTCGGGACTTCTTACCTCCGATTCCTGGAGCCGGCTGGCCCGGATGGGAGATTATGTGCAGACCCTGCTGATCCGGGCCGTGGCAGAAGGCGAACTGAAAGCCCCCCAGGAAAAAGACGATTACAGCTATGTGACCTTCATCCTGACCGCCGTCACCGAAATGCTGTTCCTGGTAAAAGACCGGCCCCTGCTGTCCAACCCTGAAGGCCATCCCAGCGATGTGATGCTGGAAAAGCTCATCAATTATGTTTTCCGGCCATTGATGCCGTAAAAAAGAGCGCCGTGGATTCGCTGGGTATTCGTAAAACAGTTTTCGAGAAATGACACGGCAACTGCCGGTCAGAACTGGTTACGGGTACCCGGCTAGGCCGAGGAAGCATCAAGTCCCATGTCCGCACCGCAAAGGTGTTGGCATGGGGCTTTTTGCATATCGAAGTGTTCTTTCATTGGAGAGTATGGTATACTCGGCTTAATAAATCGAAATTTGCGGAGGTAAAAACAATGAAACATAAAGTGAAAGTGACAGTGTTAGACAAAAAATTGTATCCAGAATTGCAGCAGCAATATTGTGTAGACCCTGTTTCCGGTGCCTGCCCTTGTTATAATGTAGGTGATGAGTTTGTATTCTATCGGGACGATAAGCGGGATGACTTCTGGCACATGGGCCTGAACACACTGGTTAAGACTGATGGTGATGCAGATGCTGTTGCCGGTGGGCCAAAAATGCCGTTTTGTTCCGAAGCATGGGATGCGATTTCACGGTACATTTATACAGGCTTGCAGGGTGGCTCTATCATGAAAGACTGGATGAAGAACGAAAATGAAATGATTACCTGCTGTTCTGATGGTACACGCCCGGTAATCTTCAAAATTGAGAGAATTGATTACGAATAAGGCATCGACAAATTCCAGTTTGCCGTACTCGTTCCCAGCAGGGTTTGGGGCAGGCACGCCCCAACAAGAAGCTGTCCCAAGGGGGCAAGAATTTTCAAGAATTGAAAATTTGTGGCCACGGGACGATTCTTGCTCTTCCGAACAAAAGAAAAACCAGAACTGCACAGCTGATTCAGCCAACGGTTCTGGTTTTCTTGTTATCAGGTCAAAATACTGTTTTATAAAGCTCCAGCCTTTTTCCACAGCGCTCTTTTTTACGAACTGTACCGGAAGTTCTTATCCGTCAAGATCCGGGCGGCAATCAATCCCAGAGGCAGGGCCATGATGATGGTCCCGGCCGAAGCGAACCAGGATGCCGACTGGTCCAGGGCCATGCCGCCCAGGTGGTAGATCGCCCGGTACAGGTACAGCCCCGGTACCATGATCACGATGGACGGAACGGTCTGGGCGATCCGTGGATACCCGGTGTGTTTCTTATAAGCCGAAGCCAGCAGCCCCGCCGTCAGGGCCCCCACAAACGCCGCACCGGAAGCCGGGAACCCGGCCAGGTCCACCAGTTCCAGCCGCAGGGTATTGGCCACCGCCCCGAACAGGGCCGCCGTAGCCGCCAGCCGCACCGGACTGTTGAACATCACAGAGAAGCCGAAGACCCCGCAGAAGCTGGCCACCAGCCGCAGCGCCAGCGTTGTACAGGGAGTCAGCCCCAGAGGCACGAAATTCAGCGGCTGCAGCCCCAGGATCCTGGCCATCCCCCAACCGGTCAGCGTGGCCACCAGGATGATCAGCAGGGCATAGGCCAGCCGTTCCAGGCCCGATCGCAGATCCAGCTTGGACAGGTCGATGCCGCTGGTGATGAACGGGAATCCGGGAATCAGAAACAGCATGCCGCAGATGTAACCGGCCTGATGCACCGGTGCCACGTGGAGCCATGTTTCTCCGGCCCATAAGCCCAGCGTATAGACCACACTGGCCGTCACCACCGCCAGGGCGATGTTCAGGAACAAGGTAAAATGTTTCCGGATCAGACTGGAACGGACAAAATTCCCGAATCCGGCTGCCAGGAAAGCCAGCAGGATTTCCGGGACCCCGCCTCCCAGCAGAAAAGTAAATCCGCCACAGGCCAGCGCCGAAGCCAGGCCCAGCTGCAGGGGCGAATACAGGGCCGGGGTCTTGTTCAGCCGGTCCAGTTCCTGATGGATCTCCTCCCCGGTCAAGGTCAGGCAGTGTTTATGGAAACCGCTGACGAACTGGTCCACCTTATACAGTTTGTAGGTATTCACCCCGGTGTTGGGCAGGCACAGGTTCCGATATACGCCACGCTGCCCGTCATAACAGTTGAACCCGATATCCATGAGCCCGATGCTGGCCGTGCAGGTCACTCCCAGCTGCAGGGCCAGGGTATTCATGGAGCTGCGCACCCGCCAGGCCCCGGTCCCGCAGGACAACATGATCAGTCCCACCCGTCCAATGATGGAGGCCTTTTCCTCCAGTGTTGCCTCCGTTATGGGGCACTTCCGGTTCTGTTTCGAATAGGTGTGCCAGGGCACCTCCATATGGTGTTTTTCCAGCACATTTGTCAGCATCTTTTTCCCCTGTTCCAGGATTGCATCCGTGCACACCCCGATCACGCTTCTTTCCAAAAATTTGTTTTTTATTATACTCCTGTTCCCTTCAGGACGCAAAACAAGGGGCTGTGAAAAATATTTTTTCACAGCCCCTTGTTTTTCCTATGCTTCCATCAGGTCCGTCATGCTGTGGAGACTGATGGCAATGGTGGATCCGTTGTGCAGCAGTGCCGTCGTTGCCGGAGGCAGGATACCCATGACCCCCAGGCCGATCAGGCCTGCATTGAACGTAATCACGAAATCATAGTTGAACTGGACCCGCTTCATCAGCAGGGTGCTGATTTCCTTCAGCATCACCAGCTGCTGCAGATCGTGGGCCGAAATGGTGATATCGGCGATTTCCCGGGCGATATCCGCCCCTTCGGCAATGGCTACACCGGCATCGGCTTCCGACAGGGCCGGCGAATCGTTGATGCCGTCACCCACCATCACCACACGGTGACCGCGGGCCTTGGCTTCCTTCACGAACCGGGCCTTGTCTTCCGGCAGCACTTCGGCGAAGAACTTGTCCACCCCGATCTTGGCGGCTACCGCAGCGGCCGTCCGTTCACTGTCGCCGGTCATCATCACCAGATTTTTGAATCCGGCTTTTCGCAGGTTCTTCAGGACCTGAGGTGCTTCCGGACGCAACGGGTCCTGGATGCAGATGATAGCCACCAGTTTGCCGTCCAGGGCCATGTAGATGTGGGAATATTCTTCCGGCCGACTTTCGTACAGAGCTTCTTCGCCTTCAGGGATCACGCACTTCTCATCATCAAAAATGAAGTGGCCGGACCCGATGACGATCCGTTTGCCGTCCACCATGGAAGCAATCCCGTGGGCCACGATGTATTCCACCTTACTGTGCATTTCATCGTGAGTCAGCCCTTCGTCCGCTGCCTGGCGCACAATAGCGTTGGCTACCGAGTGAGGGAAATGTTCCTCCAGGCAGGCCGCATAGCGCAGCACCGTAGCACGGTCATACCCGTTGAAGCAAAGTACATCTGCTACCTTGGGTTTGGCCAGGGTCAGGGTACCCGTCTTATCGAAGACGATGGTATCTGCCTGGGCTACGGCTTCCAGGAATTTACCGCCCTTGACGGTGATCTTGTGGGTGCTGCATTCGCGCATGGCCGACAGCACCGCCAGAGGCATGGACAGTTTCAGGGCACAGGAGAAGTCCACCATCAGGATGGACATAGCCCGAGTCAGGTTCCGGGTAAGCAGATAGGTGAGCAGCGTCCCGCCCAGACACCAGGGCACCAGTTTATCAGCCAGATGGCTGGCCCGGCTTTCCAGGTTGGACTTGAAGCTCTCGGAATCCTGGATCATCTTCACGATCCGGTCGTACCGGCTGTTGCCGGCACCGCCCTTGACTTTGACCACGATTTCGCCGTCTTCCACCACGGTCCCGGCGTAAACCGTCAGGCCCGGCGTCTTATGCACCGGCATGGATTCGCCGGTCATAGAAGCCTGGTTCACCATGGCATCGCCGCTGACGACTTCCCCATCCAGCGGGATGGTGCTGCCCATCTTCACGCTGACCAGGTCCCCGGCCTGTACATCGGCCAGGGAAACTTCCACTTCCGAACCATCCACCACCTTCCACACCGTGTCGATGTGGAGAGACATGTTGTCTGCCAGATTGTGGATGCTCTTCTGATAGGTCCATGCTTCCAGCAGTTCGCCGATATGCAGCAGCAGCATCACGGACCCGGCCGTACTGATGTCTTTCTGCAGCACGGCTGCCGTGATGGCTGTAGCATCCAGTACCGGCACATCCAGACGGCGGTGCCACAGGGATTGCAGACCCAGTTTCACAAAACCGATGGTATGGTACCAGCAACGTACGGTCCGGATGGGCAGCGGCAGGAACCATTTGCTGGCAAAATGCCGGGCCACCAGACTGATCAGTTTATTCCGATACAGCCGGTTCAGCTGCAGGGCCTGAGCCTTTTCCTTCGTGGCTTTCCGCAGATCCGGATCGTCCATGTTCAGACGGGCCAGAGCCTTGATGATTCCCTGCCGGATACTGCCGGTTTCATCCGGCTTGTACAGTACGGCAATGCCGGCAGCGCCGGAATACAGTTTCACCCTCCGGATACCGGGTACCCGCTGCAAACCGCCCAGGATGGCAACCCCCTGCTCCAGGTCGAAAGCACGTACACTCCGCCCGGCCACAGCCAGGCAGCGTACCCGCAGACGCCCCGGTACTTCATGTTGGATTTGAAATTTCATAGCTCTCGCGCTCCTTTTCTATAAAGGAACTGAGCTTACTTTGCTTCGTCTTCGACAACCGGTGCAGCCGCTTCTGCCTTGGCTTTTTCAGCAGCTTCGGCATCTTCCAGCTTCTGGTTTTCTTCCTTGGCAGCGGCTACGATATCGTCAGCCTGAGCCTGCAGGGAAGCAGAGCTTTCCGCAGCGCATTTCTGCACACGCAGAGCAGCAGCCGTAGTCTTTACCAGAGCCTTTTTCACCATTTTGGATTTGGCTACCCGTTCACCCAGCAGACCCAGTACAGCACCGCCTGCTACCAAACCCGTTTTGATCCAGTCTTCTCTTTCCATGTTCAATGTCCCCTTTCCTGACGCACCTTCACTTATGCGCCCTTCCTGATGTTTTTCCCGATGGTTTTCGCTTATTAGGAAGCTGTGGAACATGAGTTGGCAGAGTGCCGATCTCTGCTGGCGTCCTAATACCCTTCCAGCAGAGCCGCATTAAAATCAGATTTCCTACCGACCCCAGTATCATGCGGGATACAGTCTTTTTGACTTATTTTTTATTATAACCCCAGTGAATTTCAAAAAGCAACTGGTTTGCATGGTTAATTATAATATGATTTTTAGATTTAGTATTGACATCTCATTGCATTAGCTTTATAATGCGCATATCACAATTCTGGAGGTTGATTTCTATGGCATCTGTCAACGTAAATATCCGCATGGATGCGGACTTGAAGACGCAATTTGAAACATTCTGCAATGAAGTGGGTATGAACATGACCACCGCTTTTACCATTTTTGCAAAACGTACCGTCCGGGAAAACCGGCTTCCTTTTGAAGTTTCTGCGGACTGCCGCCGGGCAGCTGTGCAGCAGATTCCTCCGGATCCCGATGCACCCAAGGCCGCAGAACAGAAACCGGAAGACATGTTCCAGGAAATCAAGAACGATTTCAACATTTAAAAAGAGAGGGTGTGAAGAAATGAGAAATCATTTCTTCACACCCTCTCTTTTGCTGGCAGATGGCTCAATAGGCACTTAACAGGAACCCCATATACATGGGAAGTTCCAGCACATTCCCTTTTCTTTCCACATTTTCCGCACTCAGCTGGATGGCCTGTTCCACCTGGTACTTGTCCGGCTGCTGGAGCAGGGTCTTCAGGCTCTTTGTATTGCCTGTGGACGGAGTGGCTTTCACCAGGGTACTTTTGCCCTGGCAGCGGATCACAAAATCCACTTCCAGACCAGAGTTCTTATGGTAATAGTACAGCTTCCGCCCGCTCTTGGACAGCAGATCCGCCGCCAGGCTCTCATATACGGCACCCTGACACCCGGACAGATCTCCCTGCAGCAGCTTCAGCCGGTTCTCACCGGTAAGCATGGCCGCATACAGGCCCACATCCTTCATATATACTTTAAAAATGGTATCGATGGCGTGCCGTTCCAGGGGCAGTCCCGGTTCCGTCAGATTGTGGCAGCGGGTCACGATACCCGCTTCCTCCAGCCAGGTCAGGGCTCCCTCGAACTGGGAGGCCTTGGACCCCTTCTTCAACTGGGCATACTGGTACTTCTTGTTTTCCTTGTCCAGCTGCAGAGGCACCGCATCCAGCACCGTCTTCAGCTTGGCCCGTGCCCGCTTATTCACATCCACGAACAGGTTCTCTTCATAGTCTTTCAGGATTTCCTGCTGTTTGGCCAGCACGGCGTTCAGATCATGGGTCTGCACATAAGTCTCCACCACTTCCGGCAGACCGCCCACTACCGCATACTGGCGGAGCAGTTCGTTCAGCCGCAGGTGCAGGGCTTCCGGCACCGGAGTCTCCTTGTCCAGGCTCTGATGCAGCATATCCAGTACCGGGGTGGTAATGCCGTTGGCCCACAGGAATTCCTCAAAATCCAGGGGCACCATGTTCACCACGGTCTCGCTGCCCACCGCAATGAGAGCCGGTTCCTTGCCGTAGCCCTTCACTCCCAGCAGGGACCCGCAGGCGATGACATCATACCGGCCGTCTTTTTTGAAGGCCTTCAGCGCCGTCCGGGCTTCCGGACACTCCTGGATCTCATCCAGGACCAGGACTGTCTTGTATGGTTCGAACAGGGCTTCCGGTCCCACCAGAGCCGTAATCAGCATCACCAGATAGTTCACATCCAGAGAATCCTTGAAAATGGCTGCATAATCCGGTTTTTCCTGGAAATTCAGATACACCACATGGGCATAATTCTTCCGGGCGAAATCCAGGATGGAGGTGGTCTTGCCGCAATGACGGCAGCCTTTGATCACCAGAGGGTTGTGTTGGGGGACCTGTTTCCAGGTCTGCAGGAATTTTTCAATCTTGCGCTGAAGCATGGCACTCCTCTTTCTTTGACAAATGAAAAACAAAACGAAACTCAAACAGCTTCTTATACTTTACAAGAAACGAAACGATTTTTCAAGGAACTTTTTATAATTTTTCCCATTTTCTTTATTAATGATTGGAAGTTCCCTATAATAACAGGAGAATGGTCCTCCCTTTTATAATATGTATGGTACAATGAGTCCGACAACATGCTTACAAGGAGGTCCCTCATGTCTGAAATCACCGACGAATTGCTGACCCGCTTTCTGCGGTACATCAACATGCCTTCCCAGAGCAAGGCCGGTACCGGCACGGTCCCCAGCACCTCAAGCCAGTGGAATATGGCAAGACTGCTGGAAGCTGAACTGGAACTGCTGGATCTGGAAGACCTGCATCTCAGTGACCACTGCGTCCTTACCGGATACCTGCCTGCCAGCCTGCCGGCCGGTTTTAGCGGCAAAGTCCCCAAACTCGGCTTCTGCTGCCATCTGGATACGGTGGACGTGAACCTGAACCCTGCCGTCCATCCCCACCTGGTGAAAGCCTATCCGGGCGGCGATGTGGTATTGAATGCAGAAAAGCACCTGATCATGCAGGCAGCCGATCATCCGGAGCTGGCTGCCCATATGGGTGAAGACATCGTCTTTACCGATGGTACCAGTGTGCTGGGTGCCGACAACAAGGCAGCCCTGGCCAATGTGATGACTCTGCTCCACACCCTGGCCACCCACCCGGAGATCCATCATGGTGATATCTACATCGCTTTTGTTCCCGATGAAGAAGTGGGATTGCAGGGCAGCAAATCCCTGGAGCTGGACCGGTTCCCGGTGGATTTTGCCTATACCATCGACAGCTGCGAAGTGGGTGAAGTGGTATACGAGACCTTCAATGCCGGCTCCGCCACGATTACCATCCAGGGAGTCAGTGCCCATCCCATGAACGCCAAGGGCCGATTGGTAAACCCGACCCTGCTGGCCGTGGATTTCGCCAGTTTCTTCGATCGGAAAGAGACACCCGAATGTACGGAGGGCAAGGAAGGATATATCTGGATCAAAACCATCCATTCCAATGCTTCCCAGGCTGTGATCCAGCTTGCCATCCGTGATCACAGCAAGACCGGCTATGAAGCAAAAAAGGACGCCATCCGGCAGAACGTACAGCGGCTGCAGCAGCAGGAACCCAGGGCCACCATTTCCTGCAGTCTGGAAGACATCTACGGCAATATTGCCGATGCCATGACCCCCGGGAACCGCAAGGCAGTGGATTTCCTGTATGAAGCCCTGGACGAGCTGGGCATCGCTCCCCGTACCATCGCCATGCGCGGCGGCACTGACGGGTCGTTCCTTTCCACCCGGGGCATCTTTACCCCCAATTATTTCACCGGAGGCCTGAACTTCCATTCTCCCTACGAATGTCTGCCTGTGCCCTCCCTGGAAAAATCCTATAATGTATCCCTGAAAATCGTAGAAAAAGTAGCCAAAGAGGCTGGCGTCTGATGATGCGCCAGCCTCTTTTTTTTACACCCCTTTCAGCGACAGCCCGATCCGTCCCCGTTTTTCGTCCACGCTGATGACTTTCACCTGTACCACATCCCCCACGCTCATCACATCCAGGGGATGCTTGATCCGCCGGTTGCTCATTTCAGAAATATGGATGAGTCCGGCGGTTTTGATGCCGATATCCACGAAGGCCCCGAAATCCGTCACGTTCCGGATGGTGCCCCGCATAACGCTCCCCACTTTAAGGTCCGACAGCTTCACGATGTTCTGCCGGGTAAGCGGTGCCGGCAGATCCTCCCGGGGATCCCGCCCGGGGCTCACCAGGGCATCCAGGATGTCATGCACCGTGGGCAACCCGGCATCCAGCTCTTTCGCTATTTTCGTCTCGTCCACCAGCTTCCGTTTGGATGCCAGGAGCGCCAGCTTGTCCTTATCTTTCAGGTCCTTCACCGCAAAGCCCATTTTGTCCAGCAGGACCTCCGCCAGCCTGTAAGATTCCGGATGCACCGGCGTGGCATCCAGAGGACTCTTCCCGTCCAGGATCCGCAGGAATCCGGCGCACTGGGTAAAAGCCGCCGGACCCAGCCGGGGCACCTTCAGCAGCTGCCGCCGCCCGGTGAATTTCCCGTTTTCGTTCCGGTAGGCCACGATATTCCTGGCCGTACCGGCCGTGATGCCGGCCACATGGGACAGCAGCGCAGGAGAGGCCGTGTTCAGATCCACTCCCACATGATTCACCGCCATTTCCACCACCCCGTCCAGGGTCCCGGTAAGGACTTTCTGGTCCACATCATGCTGATACTGCCCCACCCCAATGGCCTGAGGATCGATTTTCACCAGTTCCGCCAGAGGGTCCTGCACCCGCCGGGCCATGGATACAGCTCCCCGGATGGTCACGTCATACTCCGGCAGTTCCTCTTTGGCCAGTTTGGAAGCCGAATACACCGAAGCCCCGGCCTCATTGGTAATCAGGTAATGCACATCCCGCAGGTGGTGCTGCTGGATCAGCTGAGCCGCAAACTGCTCGGTTTCGTAGGATGCCGTGCCGTTGCCGATGGAAAGCAGGGTCACATGATGCTTTTGGATCATATCCAGAATGGTTGCCTCTGCCCGCTTTTTCTGCCCCTCGCTCTGGGTCACCTGGATCACTCCATGGTCCACCACCTGACCGGTAGGATCCACCACGGCCACCTTACAGCCAGTGCGGTAACCCGGGTCCAGTCCCATGACCGTACGTCCCGCCAGAGGCGCCTGGAGCAGCAGCTGCCGCAGATTGGCCCCGAATACCTTAATGGCCTGGGCTTCGGCATTTTCCGTCAGAGTACGGCGGATTTCCCGTTCCAGGGCCGGGAACAGCAGCCGTTTCCAGCTGTCCGCCAGAGCCAGTTCCAGCTGTTCCTGATAAATGGACCGGCGATGGAGGAACCGGCGATGCAGCAGCTGCAGGGCACGTTCCTCCTCCCACTGCAGATGGACCTTCAGGCAGCCTTTCTTTTCGCCCCGGTTGATGGCCAGTACCCGGTGGGAAGGCAGGGTCCGCACAGGCTCCTGGTAGTCCTGATACATCAGGAAGGTCTGGGCTTCATCGGCATCCTTTACCAATTCTGTCTGCAGCACCCCGTAATTCCACATTTTCTGCCGCAGATCTTTCCGCAGATCCGCATCTTCGGAAACCATTTCCGCCACAATATCCCGGGCTCCTTCCAGGGCCATTTCCGGCGTCTCCACGCCCTTTTCCGGAGCCACATAGGATCGGGCCGCCTCCAGGGCTGTACCATGGTTCTCCCGCTGCAGCAGGAAGGCATTGGCCAGGGGTTCCAGGCCTTTTTCCCGTGCCTGCTGTGCTCTTGTCCGCCGTTTTTGCTTATAGGGCAGGTACAGGTCTTCCAGCTCCGTCAGTTTCTGGGCTTTTTCGATGGCCTGGCGCAGGGCCGGTGTCAGTTTTCCCTGTTCGTCGATCTTGGCCAGGATTTCCTCCTGGCGCTTTACCAGGTTCCGCAGGGTAGTCAGCCGCTCCTCGACAGTCCGGATCTGTTCGTCCTCCAGAGAACCGGTGACCTCTTTCCGGTACCGGGCGATGAAGGGGACAGTATTCCCCCCGTCCAGCAGTCCTATGGTCTTTTCCACCTGCCAGGGCTTGCAGCCCAGTTCCCCGGCGATCAGCGGTGCAATATCAGTTTGTTTCATATCGTTCTCCTTTGAAAAAAGGTGTGAAAAAAATACAGGAACTGTGAAAGATGATTTCACAGCTCCTTTCTGGCTCACAGCCGCTCCACGGCTCCTAAATATGCTTCACCCAGATGGGATACGTACTCAATATGATGATCAGCAGCAGGATCACATAATCCCCTGCGTTCAGCCGCATAGGCCGCCGGTTTTTATAGGTATTGGGCCCGAACCCCTTCAGTTCCATGGAAAGGGCCAGGGTATCCGACTTGGCCACTGCCCGCATCACCAGCGGCTTCACCACCGCCAGATACGCGTACAGCCGTTTGAAGGCATTGCCCCGGTTGGAATACCCCCGGCAGGACTGGGCATCCAGGGTAATGGCCGAATCGGACAGGAAGTCCGGCACGAACCGCAGGGCCGTGGTCAGCATGAAGGCGTATTCATAGGGCATATGGAATTTTTCCACCAGGGCCTGAGCAATGTCCTGGATCCGGGTGGAAGCCAGCAGACACAGAAATGCCGTCGTCATGACGAACATCCGCAGCCCGCCGGCCAGTGCCGCATAAAGAGGTGACCCGAACAGCAGCTGCAGCACCACCATCATCCCGGTGAATACAGTCAGAGTCCCGATAGCCGCCATGGTCATCCGGTCCCTCTTGATGTACAGCAGGATCACCAGTTCCAGGGCCAGGATCGTGGCCACTGCCGGTACCGGCAGCAAAAACACCCAGGCTGTTACCGCCAGTACCAGGATCAGTTTCGTAAAAGCGGTCAGCTTCATGCCTTGCCACCTTCTTTCTCTTTCTTCAGTTCCAACTGGTCACACAGGGCTTCCGGACTGTCCGCTTCCACTCCGAACAGTGCTCCCAGCCGGGCCAGTACCGGCTGCTTCAGTCCCCATTTCTCAATGGGCCGCTTGCCGTCGAACAGTTCCTTCGTACGGCCGTCGTACACCAGCTTCCCGTCATGGAGGACCAGGGAATGCGTGGTATACTTCCGTGCGATTTCCATATCATGAGTGATCAAAATCAGAGTAATGTGCTTTTCCGTCTGCAGTTTGGACAGGTAGTTCATCATATGGAGTTTTTCCTGTTCATCCTGCCCGTTGGTGATTTCGTCCAGGATCAGCGTCCGGGGCTGCAGAGCCAGGGCCACCGCTACCCCCAGCCGCCGTTTCTGTCCAAAGGAAAGCCCACGGGGATACTGATCCAGATAGGGAGTCAGTCCCATGGCTTCCACAGCCTCCCTTACCTGTTTGTCCAGGTCCGCTTTGGGCATCTTCCGGTTCTGCAGGCCATAGGCCACTTCATCATATACCGTATCTCCCAAAAGCTGCAGATCCGGATTCTGGAACACATATCCCACCTTGTCCGTCAAATCTGCCGGTTCGCAGTCCACAATGTCCACGCCGTTCACCAGCACCTGTCCGCTGCGGGGGTGGCTCAGCGCCATAAGCAGCCGGCTCAGGGTGGTTTTGCCGCTGCCGTTATGCCCCAGCAGGGCTACCGCTTCTCCATCTTCCACCTTGCACTGGATGTCCTGCAGCACGGGCACTCCTCTGCGATAGGCGAAGTTCACTTCTTTTGCTTCTATCATGCCTTGCCTCCCTGGAAATTCCGGGTCAGTTCCTCTTCCGCCTCGTCCTCACTGCGCCAGTTCCCCAGCTGGCAGTGGAATTTTTCTTCCAGTCCCAGCTTTACCAGCCACAGTTCCGGCAGGTTTTCCCGCAGGTCTTCCTGTTGGAATGCATCCCGGGCCGCCTGTTCGAAAGGCCCCTGTACCCGGGCTTCGCCGTCGCTGATCAGCACCAGATCCGTCATGTAGGGCAGCAGGTAGTTCAGGTCGTGCTCCACCACCACTACGGTCATGTTGTGCTGTTTGTAGATCTGATACAGCAGGGCATAAAGGGACCTGGCTCCGTCCGGATCCAGCGCCGATACCGGTTCGTCCAAGATCAGCACTTCCGGCTGACAGGCCAGCACCGAAGCCAGCAGCAGCCGCTGCCGCTGGCCTCCGGACAGTTCGTCCAGCTGGTAGCTTTCCCGGCCGGGCAGACCCACATCCGCCAGGGCCTGACTCACCCGCTGGTCCACTTCGTCCGGCGAGAAGCCATGGTTCAGCAGGCCGAAGGCGATTTCCTCCCCGGCCGTCAGGGACACCATCTGGCTTTCGTAATCATCCATCATAATGCCCACCCGCATGGCGATTTCCGAAATTTTCTTTCCTTTGATGTCTTCGCCCAGCACTTCCACCTTGCCCTGGTACCGCCCTCCGTAATAAAAAGGTACGATACCCGTCATGGCCTTGCACAAAGTGGTCTTGCCAGCGCCGCTGGGTCCAGCAATAGCTGTGAAGCTGCCTTTCTGGATATCCAGGTTGATGTCCTTCAGTACCAGTTCACTGTTCAGGTAGGCAAAATAAAAATCCGAAATCCGGATGGCACTTTCACTCATGGTGTTTTCCCTCCGTTGCATAGAAAATCTTCCGCACCGGGCTGAACAGCACCTGGGTCACCACACCGTTCAGTGCTCCCACAGTGAACACCACCGGCAGCATGGCATGAGTCCAGACGGCAAGCGGCAGCCCCAGCACCAGTTTCAGGATGTAGGTGAATACGGCGCCGCTGACACTGGTGGCCACAAATCCCACGATGAAGGGTTTCACCTTCAAATTCTCCAGGTGGGTCAGGGCGAAGGCTTTCACCAGGATGCAGGCCGTCAAGGCCCCGCCCACCTCACTGGCGATGTTCCCCAGGGGGAAAGCCGATTTGGAGGAGGGGATCAGGGTCAGCCCGGCCACGAACCCGATGCCCAGCGCCCGGGTCAGCCCCGGCTTCGTCAGACAGATGGTAATGGAATACATGGCGATGGTCCAGTTGGGAGTGACCCCGCCCACATTGGGGCTGATGGTATGGAGGATGACACCGATGGCCAGCAGCAGGGCCGTTATGGCCACCCAGCGATGGGTGTCCCGGGCTGCTTCCACGGTAATCAGATCCGGAATCGGTTTGTCCATGATTGCTATACTCCTTTGTTGCAAATGTATGAATATAGTTTAGGAGGCAATTCCACGACTGTCAAGCAAAAGAGGGCATAAAAAAAGCTGTGACAGGCAAATCACAGCTCCGCAAATATCTGCTGGCTCACGGCCAGCATTTTATTTTTCTGGGTTTCCAGCTCCACCAGCAGCAGATCGATCTTGTCCCGGGGAACATCGAAGATTTGCAAGGCTTGGGTCAGGCACAGTTTTTTCAGATTGTCCCGGGGGAACAGGTATCTGAACTCATGGCTCAGGATGTATCCGCTCATGGACGCCCGCACCAGCAGGATCCGTTCATAACACTCCTGCAGGGTGAACTTCCGGGCAAAAGTCAGATGGGCATAGGAAGCATGCCGGTCCACCAGGATTTCAAACAGAGATGGCGTGGTGTACATGGTCTTGTAGATGCTGCACAGCATGGCGCTGTGCTCCACGGCTTCCAGAGCAATGGCCAGCGGCATGATGTACTGGTACAGAGCCAGCATCTCTCTGGCGTCCTTTTTCAGCAGGATTTCCGAAGGCTGCAGTTCCTCCTCCAGGATTTCCTGGGCCCGTTCCATGAATCTTTCCGTGATCCCGGCCAGGATATCGTCCTTGGACTTGTAGAGCCGCCGGATTTCCGTAGGACTGATGCCGGACAGTTCACTGATCCGCGACAGTGTAGTCCGTTGATAGCCCACTTCCCGCAGCAGGTTGTTTACCGTATGCAGGATTTTTTCCTGCATCAGCTGCTGTTTTGGAGTCTCGTCCGTCCATGTTGTTTTTCTGTTCCTGCCCATCCTGCTCGCTCCAATCTGACGAATTCTTTAGTAGTGTACCATACCCCCATCCCCCATTCAATGTACCCTGGAAAAGTTCATCTTTTTATCATAGTAGGTTTGTGTCCCTCCTGTAAACTCACGGATTTTTAAGTGACTGTCCAGTCAGTCCTTATACAAAAATAACCCCTGCCGGGTTCTCCGACAGGGATTATTGCAGGCCATCAGCCTTCGATGGCAATATATTTCCTGTTGTCCACTTTCTGGGCTTCCTTCTTGGGTACGCTGAGTTCCAGGATCCCGTTTTCGTATTTGGCCTTCACATCATTTTCGGTGACACCTTCACCCACATAGAAGCTCCGGGCGCACTGACCAAAAGTACGTTCACGACGGATGTATTGGCCCTTCTTGTCCTTTTCGTCCTTATCCACACCCTTGCTGGCGCTGATAGTCAGATACCCGTTCTGCAGCTGTGCATGGATTTCATCTTTCTTGAAGCCCGGCAGATCGATATCCAGTTCATAGTGGTCGCCCACATCCTGCACATCGGTCTTCATCATATTTCTGGCATGTTTCCCGTACAGAGGATTCCGCACAGAGAATACGTCATCAAAGTCATCCATCAGATCATCAAACACATTATCATTGAAAACAGCAGGCAGTAACATAAGCCATTCCTCCATTCAATCTTGGCCTTGAAGGTCAGCTTTTGAGACTACCGAAAGGCTTTCGGATTCCCGGGGTTCCGCAGAGGAACCCTTCTGAGGGTCTTTCCTTCGTCCGACTATTATACTAGCACATGTTGTTAGCACTGTCAAGTGTCGAGTGCTAAAAAGTCAAATATTTTTTGACTTTTATGGTTTGGCCGGCGAAACAATCAGGAACAGGTTATGATTCCCTCCTTCTTTCTCCGGGAACTGGCCATACATATCGAAGGTGGAAAAGAACCGGGCTGCCGGAATGATGCCGTACCCGTCCTGGTCATGGTCCGTGGTATCATAGGGATCCGCCACGATCAGCACATCATCCTGGATATCTGCTGTACCCATATCATCGTAGCCGATGATTACCTGCCAGTGGCCGCCCCAGTCGATCCAGCCGATCAGGATGGGTTTACCGGCTTTCAGCGCAGCCTTGATGTCCTCCGGCCCAAAGGCCTTCCCCGCTTTGGCATAATCCTCTGTGGTCACCAGATCAAAACCGCCCACTTTCCGAAACATATCCTTCATCTGTTCCAGGGTGGTACCCGGATACCCATTAGGGAAGCCAGGCACCTGCACATCCTTCAAAGGATGACGCAGATCCGCCAGCTTCTGTTCCGTCCAGTCCTTCTGCCGACCATACCAGTTCAGTACCATCAGCGCCGAAGCCGGACCGCAGGACCATTCACTGGACTGCTGGAGCGTCTTGAAACAGGGCAGGATGGTCAACGAACCTTTGGAATGCATATGATAGAAATCTGGATGGGCATAGTAGGGGGATTTCTTGTGATCCAGTTTCCGTTCGATGGAAACAGCTCCCTGATCCTGGGTGATTTTCTCCACCCCGGTGATTTTCATATCATCCATAAAGTTATTCTGCTGCACCGCCAGTGCCGGCAAAGTCATACTCCCCGCCAAAAGCCCGGTGAATACCGCTGCAGCCATTTTTTTACCAAAAATCATACCATTCACCTCATTTGTCAATCGTAGCCATGGAACACAGGAATGAAATCCTGTTTCATTATATCAAAAAATCCTGCCTTTTTTCCGGCAAAGGTGCTATAATATAGTTGTAATAAATTAAGTTACAGGAGGATGATTCCCATGGCAACGCATGAAGAATTGGTTTCTGAAGTGAAAAATCTGGCAGCCGCTCCCAGTGTATACAGCGGTTTGAAAGATCTGGCTGAAAAATGGCTTGCTGCCGACGGCACCGCTGCCCAGGCAAACCTGACTGCCCTGCTGCGGGCTGCCCTGAAAGAAGATGTCTGCACCATCGACCAGGTGCTGCCTTTCTTTGCCTCCGATGCAGCTAAGAAAGCTTTCGGGGAAGAACAGGCCGCCAAGATGCTGGCCCAGGGCCAGAAGGTGAAAGCCGAAGGCGGTAAATACTGTTTCTGCCCGGCCTGCACCGCCGGTGCCAAGATCCTGGAGATGCTGGGTGAATAAGGGAAAAAAATAGAGCGCCGCGGCTGCGGCGCTCTATTTTTTTTATACCATTTTTTCCGGATGGAATACCTTATCGAATTCGTTCTCTTCCATAAAGCCCAGCTTCAATACGGCTTCTTTCAGGGAAATCTGATCCTTGAAAGCCAGTTTGGCCACCTGGGCACACTTGTCATAGCCGATGTACGGGCTCAGGGCCGTCACCAGCATCAGGGAATGGTGCAGGTTGTAGTCCATTTTCTCCTTGTTGGCCTTGATGCCCACCACGCAGTTCTTCCGGAAGGATTCCATCACATCCCCCAGCAGCCGTACACTCTGCAGGAAATTGTAGATGGTCACCGGCAGGAACACGTTCAGCTGGAAATTCCCCTGGGAAGCCGCAAAACCAATGGCCGCATCATTGCCCATGACCTGCACAGCCACCATGGTCACCGCTTCGCACTGGGTCGGGTTCACTTTGCCCGGCATGATGGAGGAACCCGGTTCGTTGGCCGGAATGGTGATTTCACCCAGCCCGTCCCGGGGCCCGGAAGCCAGCCACCGTACGTCGTTGGCCATCTTCATCAGGTTGGCCGCCAGGGCCTTCAGAGCACCATGGGCAAACACCATATCATCCAGGCTGGTAAGCGCATGGAATTTGTTGGACGCCGTCACAAAAGGGAACCCGGTGTTCTTGGCAATAAACCCGGCCACCTTTTTGTCGAATCCTTTGGGCGCATTCAGCCCGGTCCCTACAGCCGTACCGCCCAGAGCCAGTTCCAGCAGCCCCTTTTCCGCGGCTTTCAGCTCCTGCCGGTTCCGTTCCAGCATGGTCCGCCAGCCGGAGATCTCCTGAGAAAAGGCCACCGGCACCGCATCCTGCAAATGGGTCCGTCCCGTAGTCACAATGCCCTTGTTGGCTTTCTCCAGTTTCTTAAAGGCATCCACCAGATCGTCCAGGTGGGGCAGCAGACGCTTTTCGATTTCCCACACAGCAGCGATATGCATGGCCGTAGGGAAGGTATCATTGGAACTCTGGGACATGTTCACATGATCATTGGGATGCAGCAGGGCTTCCCCGGCCAGTTCGTTGCCCCGGTGGGCGATGACCTCGTTCACGTTCATGTTGCTCTGGGTGCCGCTGCCCGTCTGCCACACCGCCAGCGGGAAGTTCCCGTCCAGTTTGCCCTTCAGGATCTCATCACATACCTTGCCGATGACCTGACACCGTTTCTTGTCCAGTTTGTCCAGGTCCTGGTTGGCCTGGGCAGCACTCTTCTTCAGATAGGCAAAGGCCCGGATCACTTCCATGGGCATCTTTTCCGTACCGATTTTAAAGTTTTCGAAGCTCCGCTCCGACTGGGCTCCCCAGTATTTATCCGCCGGCACCTTGATTTCACCCATGGAGTCATGTTCCATGCGCCATTCTTCTTTTTTCGCCATGCTGCTCCCCCTCACTTTATAGTAGATACCAGAATTATTTCATAGGGACGGTCGTTTGTCAAACATCGCCTGCTATAAAAAAAAACGCCCCTGCAAGCCACAGGGACGTTTTATTTTTAATTGGTGATCCACCCGGGATTCGAACCCGGGACACCCTGATTAAAAGTCAGGTGCTCTACCATCTGAGCTAGTGAATCATTGCGTTACAGCTTAATTATTGTAACAGGAATAACTGGTTTTTGTCAAGGCCTTTTTCACAATTTCTGCATATAGGCATCCATTTCATCAGCAATCTTCTTGGAATACTCCACAGCATGGACCACAGTCTTGGCTCCGGTTACTACATCCCCGGAGGCAAAGACCCCCGGCAGCGTGGTTTCCCCGTCTTCCGTGACTTTCAGATTGCCACGGTCATTCAATTCCAGGCCTTTGTTGTGTTCCACCAGGCGGTGCTTGGGAACCTGGGAAACGGCGATGATGACGCTGTCCACCGGGAACAGTCTGGCCGTATCCTCCAGCACCTTTACATGGCCGTCCATGACTTCCGTGTCCGCTACCATGGGGCCTTCATCCCTGATGGCCACAGCTGTCTTGCGGAACTGGTATTTCACTCCGTCCAGCAGGGAATATTCATACTCATCCGGAGATGCTGATACTTTATCCCGACGCACGAATACCGTCACATTCTTGCAGCCGTGGCGCACCGCCGTCCGGGCCACATCCATGGCAGAGTTGCCGGAACCGAAGATGGCCACGCTCTGCCCCAGATCAACGGAATCCGGATTGTTCAGGTAACTGACAGCATAATGCACATTGCCGAAGGTTTCCCCAGGGATCATCATCCGTTTCGGTCGCCAGGCCCCGGTGCCGATGAATACGGATCGATATCCGTCCTTGAACAGGTCGCTCAAGGTCACATTCCCTCCGATGGTAAAGTTGAAGCGGAATTTGATGCCCATTTTCTTCATCAGGACTTCGTACCGGTCCAGGATGTACCGGGGCAGCCGGAAATCAGGGATGCCATAGCGCATGGTGCCCCCTGCCTTGTCCCGGGAGTCGAAGATGGTGATATCATAGCCCCGTCTGGTCAGGATGATGGCAATGGTAATGCCTGCAGGGCCGGCGCCGATGATGGCTACTTTTTTCCCGTTCCGGGGTGCCATATCAATCTTCAGCCGGTCGAAGCAGGAATCGGAAATATAGCGTTCGATGGCAGAAATGTGCACCGGGGCACCTTTGATCCCCCGTACACAGTGACCTTCGCACTGTGCAGCATGGTTACAAACCAGGCTGCACACTACGGACAGCGGGTTGTTGTCAAACAGCATCTGGGCCGCTTCCATCAATTTATTTTCTTTGAACAGCCGGATCATTTCCGGCACGTTGGTATGGATCGGGCACCCCAGGTTCTGGCAGCGGGGCACTTTGCACTGGAGACACCGATTCGCTTCTTCTAATTCATGGATGGACATGTTCCTACCTCATCATTCCAAAGGATATTTTCAGGATTTCTTTATAGTGTATATGCCGAAAGTCAGGCCTGTCAAGTACAGCAGCAACGAAAACAGGCGACTATATACAAAAAGGAAGAGCACCGCGAATGCGATGCTCTTCCTGGCTTAACCGGCAGCTCCCTATCCTCCCGGAGCGTTTCCACTCGAGTACTTTCGGCGTATAAGGGCTTAACTGCTGTGTTCGGCATGGGAACAGGTGGAT
>NZ_JBNMIU010000034.1:0-24516 GCF_050873445.1 Acidaminococcus sp.
TATGAAGTCCCCTTCCTATGTAATACGGTTATTTTACTGTTTCAACAATGGTTATCTTTCGCGAAACTTGTTTAAAATAGTACTTTCTTTGTCATTCACCTAACTTAACAGGCGATGCTGTCCCAATACTTTCTCTCGGTAGTAGGAGAAGGTTATTAAGTTCAACATTTTTAGGAATGTCAAAAATATATATTATTCCTTGAGCGGATAAGCCAGGATTAATTCGAGATAAATACCAAGGTGTTTGGTATGACCTGGTTGCTAAGCGATATGCCAGTATAGCTTCATTATCCATTCGATAAATCTGACCATTTGTTTTGTTAAGGATTACAAAGAAGTTGTTAGAACCAGGTTGCCTTGAAGTTTGACCATTATTTTTTTCATCCATTGTCACATAGATATATTTCCCAGCGGCTTGTTTGTTACCTGCACTGTTTTGAGTTTCTACCTTGGTGATTTTATAAGACCAATCGGCAAAAGATACTTCTTTGTTTAAACCAACAATCTCATTCTTAGCTGGAAAACTAGCGATAAAATTGCCTTCGTAAACTGTAGGTTGGCCATTATGTTTATACGTGCGTTTACCTTGGCCATTTAATAAATCATTTGAATAAGTGCCTTCTTCGCTTTGACCTATTCCTTTCCATACTTTTTTACCTTTACCTTCCATATGGCCATCTTTAAATTGTCCCTCATATGTCCATTCTATGCCTTCACTACTTTTAGTAGTAAAAGATCCTTTACCATTTGGGGTGTTTTGGTCATTTACTTCGCCTGTATAAGTACCGGCTCTATCACCATATGCTAGATGTAATGTGATTTGTTGATTGTTTACTTTTTTGGGACCGCCACAGCCTGAAATGATTAGTAACGACAGAATTGAAAGTAAAAACATACTAAAATGTTTTGCCTTCATGTGAATCACAACCTTTCATCTAGTGTAATTTTTTATTATCATACCATAATTTAAATAGTTAAACAATTCTATCAGTATGAAATTTAAAGAATCATAATGGATTCACAAATAACGGAGAGGTGCATAACATGAAATTTCCGGAACGAAAAGAAGGGGAGCAGGGGCTCACCATCATCAAAGACGGGGTGGAATACAAGCTGCCGGTCCATTGGAGCCTTACGGACAGCGGCAGCTATACCTTCCGGAGCAAGCTCCAGTCCCGAGCCTTTGCCCATGGCAGTGATGCGGTGGGGGATGGGAAGATTGACGGCCGGACCCTTCAGGTGGAATTTTCCATGGAGGGAGCTACCGAAGAAGATCATGACGAAGTGCTGAACGAGGCCTACACCTTCTTTGGCCAGACGGATTATTCCCTGATGGCGGGAAGACCGGACCGGGTCTACCATGTAGCCTGTTTGTCCAAGATCAAGCACAAGTTTGAGAACGGTTTCAAACAGAGGCGGAGCAACATCACAGTATCCCTGCTTTTGGCAGACCCGTTCCGCTACGAAGCCCAGGAATCCCGGGTGGTGTTCGTCTTTCCCCAGGCCACGGTGCAGGCAGAAATGGTGCTCCACAACCTGGGGAGCGTGGATACGCCTCTCACTTTCCGCTTCATTCCCCTGGACCGGATGACGAACCTTACGGTCTGGCACCAGGAAGCCAAAGAGAAGTTCACCCTGACGGATGCCCTGCTGGTGGCTCCCAAGACCTCCATTGTGAATGGCCGGGAAGGGACAGTCTGGCGGGATAAAGACAACAGCATCAATGCCTTTACGGGTACCTTCCTCCATGCCAAACCGGGAGCCAACCTCTTTCTGTACACAGGAGGAGCGGGCACGGTGGAAATTACCTATACCAACAGGTGGTTTGTATGACGAATTTCATCTTTGGACGGGGCCTGTTCGGCCGGTGGATCTTTGCCGGTCCTACTGGGGCCGGTGAAGGAAACAGCGACCGGGGCAAGGTCCATGAGTACTATCCCGGCCAGTTCGTGGTCTATGCCTACAAAAAGGACGGGATTCGGACGGCTATTTTTGACGGGGGCAGCGAGGCCAATGCCCTGAATGAAGTGACCTTTGAAATCACCAGCACCGGCTGTGGCCAGTGCCAGATGACCTTTTACCGGCAGCCGGATAACGCCCAGCTGGACTATATGCAGCGCATCGACATCCACCTGTACGGAGACCGGAAACCCTGGTACAGCGGGTACATCATCAGCCGGCCTATTGAAGGGACTACGGATACCAAGTTCGTGTACAAAGGCTATGGTTTCTACAACCGGCTGGAGAATGTGATGCTCTGGAAGACCTATGAGAATACGGACGTGGGAGATATCGTCCGGGACATTGCCCGCCAGGTGGAACGGCAGACCTTGCAGGTGGTCTACAACGACAGCAAGATCCAGAGCGTGGGATACCGTCCCACCAAACTGGTCTTTGACGGGGTGACGGTGAAAGAGGCCCTGAATACCCTGGCGGACTTTGCCGTGGATTACGTGTACGGAGTGGATGAATACCGGTGTCTGTACTTTCGCCGCAGAGAGACAGCAGTGAACGAACAGGCCCGTCTTACGGTAGGAAAACACATTACTTCCTACACCCCTTCCTGGGATGTGTCCAAACTGGTGAACTGGGCTCGGATCAAGGGGGGCAGCGTGGACGACCAGGGCGAGCAGTGGCTGTGCGTTGTGGAAGATAAGGAAAGCCAGAACAGCTACGGGGTCCACCAGGCCGTCTGGAACCTGCCGGAAGCCTACGATGCCGCCGATGCCAAAAGGTGGGGCGAAAACCAGATCAGCCAGTACAAAGCACCGGTGAAATCTGCCAAGATCAGCGGGGTAAGGCTGGAGTATCCCTATCCGGACGGGACCTTCAACGTCCGACATATGTCTACTGACGGGCTGGCGGAAATCCGAAGGCTGGATGGGAATGCGGATACCTATCCTATCAAGAAGATCAAATACACCCTCTCCGGGGAAATGGGCATCAAGACCGAAATGGAGCTGGGCGAGCCCCAATTTTCCGTGGACCGGTATCTGTCAGAAATCGAACGGCGGTCCAAGGATATCGAGCAGTCCCAGTCTTCGGCCCTGAAACAATGGAAAGGAGGAAGCTGATGGCCATCCATGATTATCGATTCAATCCCTTTGAAAACACCTTTGACATCAAGAAAATCTTCGACGAAACCCACGTGATCCCCAGCAACAGCCCCTATACCATCCGGCTGGCGGAAGTGCCCCAGAAGACTTCTCCCACCACCCTGCAGGTGAAGTTCCAGAACGGAACCCTCCTGACGGAAGTGGCGGAAGAACCGGCCCAGGGGCAATACTGGCCGGACTACCTCACCACAGAGCATGGTATCGAGGGCTGGAATACCGGGACGTTGAAATTTTCTGCAGCCGATGCGGGGAAGACCGTCCTTGTGACCTATAACGGGATGGGGACCCTGACGGACGACCGGCTCATCGACCAGGTGGAGATTGCCGTCACGTCCAGCACCCAAGCGGATAAGGATGCCAGGGTAGTCAGCCTGAATTCCTGGGATGTGGAAACAGGACCTACATCGGCACCGGGACTCCAGTCCATCCAGTCCGCGTACCATATCCGGAAACACCGGGGTATCCCGGCAGGAACCTACACGCTCCGGCGCATCCTGCAGGAACTGGTGAACCGATCTCATACGGAAGAATACTGGAAAGAAAATTCCCAGTGCAACTGCAATTGTAACTGTGACTGCAGCGATGATTCGGGAGGAGGCTAAGATGCTGGTCATTGACGAAAACAAGAATATCCAGGTATCCCAATACGATACCTTTTCCATCCGGTTCCGGTTTAGCAACTACAAGCTGACCAATGCGGACAAAGTGGTCTTTGCCATCAAGAAGACCACGAACTCTTCCGAAGTAGTGTATACGGATACCTTTTACAATCCCAACAACAACTTCGTGGATGTGGTGGTGCCCAAGGGAGCTCTGGATTCCCTGGAGCCTGGAGCATACATCTACGACCTGGCGATCATGAACAGCGAGACGGAACGGATCCTCACCTGTTTCTTTACCAAATCTTTCATCATCAAGGGGGTGGCCCATAATGTCTGATGCGTCCAATGTGGAAGTGACGCTGACCGTCCAAAATAACACGGAAGTGGAACTGGGAGACGTGGCGGATAGTTATGCCGCGGATCAGGCTCGGGAATACAAAAACAAAGCCGGAGAATATGCGGAAAATGCCCTGAACAGCCAGAACATGGCGGAAGCCTGGGCGGAAAGCGACAGCCCTCCCGCCGGGGAAGGAACCCGATCTTCTAAAGTCTGGGCAGATACAGCCCGGCAGTGGGCGGAGAGTGATACCAATCCGGACGGGATTGCAAATGCCCGGTCCAGCAAGACATGGGCAGCAACCGCACGGGCCTGGGCAGAAAGTACTGGAAACCCGGACGGGATTGCCGGAGCCAAGTCCGCCAAGACCTGGGCAGAAGCCTCTTCCAAAAGTGCTGCCGAAGCATCCGCCAGCGCCAAGGCCGCGGACACCAGTGCCAAAGCCTCTGCCAGCAGTGCAACGGCAGCTAAAGCCTCCCAGGAAGAGGCCGCCACCCAGGCCACCATGGCCAGGCAAAGTGCCGAGAGTGCCGCCGAGAAACTGGCTCAGATGCAGATCAATCTGAAGGTGAAGGCGAACGTGGACAGCCCGGTCCTCACAGGGACTCCGGCAGCTCCGACTCCTGCAGCAAACGCCCAAAGTACCCAAATCGCCAACGTGGCCTATGTGAAGCAGAAAATTGCAGAGTTGGTGAATGGCTCCGATGCCTCCCTGGATACCCTGAAGGAACTGGCGGATGCCCTGGGGAACGATCCGAACTTTGCCACCACCATCATGACGGCCATAGGGAAAAAGCTGGATGCTGCCGCAACGGCCCAGGCGGCCCTGGCAGATGGGAAAGGGAACAACATCGCAGAGACCTACGCCACCAAGGCAGAACTGACCGGGGAAACCGGGACCCTTGCGACGGTGGCCAAAACCGGCAGCTATACGGATCTGCTGAACAGACCGGTGATCCCGGATAAGACCAGCCAGCTGACCAACGACAGCCGGTTTGTGGCTACGGATGCGGACGGGAATGTGACCCTGACGGGTACCCTGACCGCCACCAAAGTCTACAACGCGGTCTATAACGACTATGCCGAATTCTTTCCCCGGGGCGGAGACACCCAGCGGGGAGACATTATCGCTTTGGACGAAACAACCAATAAGGAGCAATACGTCAAGGCCACTGCCGGCAGCCTGTGTGTGGTGGGAGTCCATACGGAAGATTTCGCTTCCATCATCGGCGGCCGGACCCTTTCTCCGGGGGACGACATCCTGAAAGTGAACCTCCCTACGTATATCCCCGTAGCCCTGGCCGGCCGTGTGCCTGTCCGGATGTATGGGAAAGCCAAGAAAGGCGGATGGGTGATCCCTTCCGAAATGCCGGGAGTGGGCCGGATGGCCCTTTCGGGCGAAAGTCTTACCCAGGCGGTGGGACAGATCGTGAAGGACGATACCGCAGAAAACGTGCGGCTGGTGAAGATCATCGTAAGGAGTGGAAGATGAAATATTTAAAACGGAACATTAACACGGTATTCCTCATGCTGGGGAATTCCTGCAATATGAACTGTGCTTACTGTCTGCAGCATCCTCTGGTGCATAAGCCTCTGACCCGGGAGGTCAACCCAGAAATCTACGACTTCCTGGAAAAGATTTCTCAAGAAAACTCCCGGCCCCTCCACCTGCAGTTCTACGGCGGGGAGCCTCTGTTGTACTTTGGCACCATCCAGGAAGTGGTGGCTGCTGTTAAGAAACGCAAATTGAACATGACCTTTGGGATCATTACCAATGGCCGGGCCCTCACGGATGAAATGGTCCGTTTTTTTAATGCCCGGAATTTTACGGTCTGTGTGTCCTGGGACGGGCCTCACGTGAGGGAAACCCGGGGATACGATGTGTTTTCCGTGCCGGAAACCCGGGAACGGATCCTGGCCCTGGGACATCTCTGTCTTTCTGCCGTCCTTTCCGCCAAAGCCTATCCCCGAGAAGTGCTTCAGGCATTCCAGAAGATTTCGGAGGAGTACAGTGCCATCCATGGGTACCAGATTGCCGTGAACCTGGACGAGATCATGGATACGGGCCTTCCGAAGAAGAATCTGCTGGACATAGACTACAGCCGGGTGAAGCGGGAGATGACGGCCATGGCCCTCCAGTTCCTGGACGGCTTTGGGAAACGGGTCCCCCCGGATCGGTACACGGAAGAAGCCTACATCCGTCAGCTTTTTGGATCCCTGAAGGATTTCTACCTGACGGGAAAAGGCAAGTGGGACCGGTACACGGCGGCCTGCGGGAACGGCCTCACGGTACTGAACCTGGATCTCCAGGGCAATCTGTATCCCTGCCACAACACCTCCCGGAAGGCCGGCACCATCCATGACGGGTACTTCAGTTACTTGCAGCGGATCCTTGCTGGGGACCACACCCATGAGTATCGAAAAGAGTGCCTGTCCTGTACAGCTCTCGCCTTCTGTCAGGGCGGCTGCAAGCTGGTGGGGGACAAAGCCCGGAAGGAATCCTACTGCCGGCTCAAGCGGGCCGTTTTCACTCCGGTCCTGATAGCCATCCAGCAGTACGGGCAGAAGCTATTGGAGAAGAACCATGGCAAAGAACGGAACCATCAATAAAACTGCTTTTACAGATACGGCTGCTCTTGGGGATACCAGCGAGCTCAAAGTAAAGGCCATTCATGTGACGGAACTGCAGACGGCCCTGGAACAGCTCACTGCCTACGCGGTCAACGTGGACAATTGTGGGAACTGCGTGTATTGCCAAACTTGCCAGGGCTGCCAGACCTGCCAGGGATGCCAGAGCACAAAATGCCAGTCCAGTTCCTGCCAAACCTGTCAGAGCATCAGCCAGTGCAGTTCGAGAAACTGCACCTGCCAGACAAGAGGGCAATGTGACTGCAACTGCAGTGGCGGCAACTGTAACTGTTCGGATGATTCGGGAGGAGGGCCATAATGGCAAGCCAGAACGAGATTGTGTGGAAAAAGGACCTGACGGACATCCAATCGGATCTGGAAACCCTTGCCACAAAGACAAAGATTTCCATCGACCTTTCCTCGATGAACTATGACAAGGTGAAGAAAATCAACGTGGCAGCCCTGGAAACAGCGGTGAACAAACTAGAGGAGGGCTTTTCGGGAAACTGTTGCCAGGCCAACTGCTGCCAGACTTGTCAGGGGTGCCAGTCTTGCCAGACATGCCAGGGATGCCAAAAATGCCAGACCTGTCAAGGGTGCCAAACCTGCCAGGGATGCCAGAAATGCCAGTATTACATGACCCAGAACTGCAATTGCGACTGCAACTGCAATTGCTCGGATGACAGCTAAAGGAGGAATAACTTATGATCATTGCAAAAGGAAACGTAAGTACGGCGGAAGGGCCTGTGCCGGTAGAGAATCTAAAGCCAGGAATGCTGGTGGATCGGGGCCATCGGGCAAGAAACTTGCTGAAAATAGAACAGGTCCAGCTCCATCAGACACTCCATTTTGAGCGGAACAAAGACCTGGTCCTGGCGGGGAACAGCCTTCTTTTCACCCTTACTGGGTTGCGAAGCGCCATCTCCCTCAAAGGCGTGCGGAAGGCTATGAATGGACGAATCCAGATGCTCTTTGAAGGGAGAAAGATGCAGGAGGATGTGATGAAAATCAAAAAGGAAGAAGTCACCGGGTATCGACTGACCATCGAGGGTGGCAAGGATGTCCTGGTCAATGGGTACGATGTAGCGGACAAGGAGGAAGGGGTATGCTGAAGATCTATTACAACGAGGAATCCAATGCTGACTACCTGATCCACCTGACTCTCCGGGGCGATTACTGCAAGGCGGAATGCACCAGCAACAGCGAAAGCCGGAAGGGAGCGGATGTGATCGAGACCATGCATCCTTACAGTTCCTACGTTCTTACAGAAGGAAACGGGACCGTGAAACTGTTCCGCCGTCCCATGGCCTCGGACTACCGGTTCCTTGACCTTAACCGGCTGGGAGTATCCATCAAGCTGGACTTTGCCGTCTTGACCCAGCTTTATGGAAATACCACCATCCTCGATATCGATACGGGCATCATGGCGGAAGACCAGCGGGATATTGTGGTGCGGATGTTCAACGGGCAGAAGGAGAATCTGACCATTGACACGGATCAGGAATACGAGCTGCTGCCCTTCAGCACCAGCGACCTGATCCTGGGGGATCATCCCCGGATGACCTTGTGGGACAGCTACAGCCTTTCCGCTGGGGACCGGGAACTGATGGCCAACCGGAAAGGATACCTGATTGATGGAGATCCGGAAGAACCCTTCACCCCGGAAGGTGATAAGGATTATATCGATTTTACCATCCAAAAGTACAAAGGAGATTTCTCTACGAAGGAGAAGCTAACCCGGGATATTGATGACGAAGAAGTCTTTGTAGAATCTTCTGCCGGCCTTGTGAACAACAGACGGGTAAGGCTTGTAAAGGGAACGGGCAGTTTCCGCCTGTATCCCTTTGGGTACGAAGGCCCGGTGAAGATTAAGCTGGGGAGAAAGTGGTACGAGGTGTGGAACGACTATCTGGTGTTTGTTGGAAGGCAGGGGTAATATGCAAAAAAACAAGATGGATTTGCCGACACAGGTTCAAATCACCCTTTATTTAGGTAGCCAGTGCAATCTCCACTGTGCCTACTGCCACCGGGAGGCTTCGGATGGGGAAGGGGGCATTTCAGAAGAATTTCTGGCAAAATTGAAACGGAATCCTCCTAGAGCCATCAAGTTCATGGGAGGGGAACCTCTGCTTTACATGAAGGAGATCCGGAAAGTGGTGGAAGCAGTGCCCCAGGCGAAGTTTGCGGTCAGCACCAACGGCATCGGCATCGAAAAGCACCTGGATTATTTCCGGGAGCATTACTTCCAAATCTGCATCAGCTATGATGGGGCAGAAAGGGACCTGAGGGGGTATGATCCTTTCACCGATCTATTGGATTACCCGGACCTGGCGGTTTCCACCACCCTGTACCATGGGAATACGGACCTGGGAGCCATTATGGCAAAGTTCCGGGAGAAGGAGAAAGTCATCGGACGGAACCTGTCCTTCTTCCCGCATCTCATGCATGTAACCAACGAGACCAACCGGAAGTATGCTCTGACCCGGGAGGACTATGATTCCATCCTGGAACAGTACAAGAAGTATGTGGGGTTGTATCTGTCCCGGTTCCGGAGGTTCGGCATCCGGGACAAGCGGTATGAAGGACTTTACCAAACCCTGGAACGGCGCAGGGAGGTTCAGTACATTTACGGAGAAACCTACTGCAGCAACCGGACCATCCGGAAGGTGGATGCCAAAGGACGGCAGTATCCGTGTCTTTATATCCGCCGCCAGGGGCTTTCCGATAACTGGTTGAAGGAACAGCAGGATCTCCTGGATGCCTTGAGTCCCGAATGCCGCCAGTGCTCTGTTTACGGCATGTGCGGCGGGGCCTGTATCGTCAGCCAGGAGCATGCTCAGGAGTGCCGGTTCTACAAGGCCCTCTACACCTGGTTCCAGAAGGAAGTGAACCGGCCATGAACCATCTCTTTATCTTCCCGGAGGCGGTGCAGACGGAGGATACCATTGGGCTGGACATGGAAGGAAGCCGGCTGAGCTTTTTCTGCAACGGGAAACGGGTGGCCATCAACCTGGATGCCCTTGGGAGCGGGTCCTCCACGGTAATTCTGAAGAACCCCGTCACGGGATTCGTTTACCCTTTGTTCAACTTCCGGGAGATCCTCCAGGTGATGGATCTGGGGCCCCAGGAGCTGCTGCGGACCTTGAGTCTGTGTTCCTTTGTGCAGATCGACAAGTCCGGGAAGGATACCTTTATGAAGGTGTTCCTGCCCAAGGGCCAGCCGGAGTTAAAGAGCTATACCCACGATTTCTCCCGTTTTCCCCATGTGGCCATGGCAGACCTGCACAAACTGGACCGGGCCTTTAGCTGGACTGTGCATCATGTGAAGGCCTGGATCCATTACAGCCGGATCGAGGGGAGCCTGGTGTTTGAATGCTCTGCCTTCTGGAAGGAACCCGTCTACGTAAGCCACGCCGGCCAGACCCAGGAGCTGACCCAAGGGGAGAACTGGTTCTCCTTTGCCTGGAGTCCTACAGAAGATGTGTACTGCGGTCCCAAGTGCGGACGGTATAAAGGACGGGCACTTCATCTAACACCCGGCTGCTAGTTCACCAGAAAGGAGGGAACCACCATGGATTTCATCAGCTACACCTTTGTGAACGCAGTGATCAGTGCTCTGGCCGTGTTCGGGTGCTGGCTCATCCTGCGTCCCCAGAAAATCGAGAACCAGGCGCTCCATAAGAGCATCGACAATAATACCAAGGCCCTGGAAGATTTGACAGGACTGATCAATGAAATGCGGGTGGCCCAGGCGGGCATCGAGACCAATATCGACAACCTGTGGCACCGGTACAAGGACCTGAAGGGAGAAGTGGACCGCATCCACGATCACAGTAATCTGGGGAATCCGCCATGTTTGAAAAAGTAAAAGGGATACTGACTAAAGGCCTGGATGCGGTGAAAGCACGCCTGAACCAATTCCAGCAGCCCATCAAATGGATCGTCATAGGGTATCTTGTGACGGTCTTTCTTTTTGTGCTTTCCTACTATGGCTTCTGGCTGTATCTGGCGGTGACGGGGAAAATCCAGCTGCCGGATCTTCTGGCCATGGTGCGGGAACTGGTCGGGCCTGCCATGGTGGGGTTTGTCACCTTCATTGCAGGCTGCTTTGTGGATCTTGACGGGAACGGCATCCCGGACCACTTTGAAAAGGAGGAGAAGAAATGAAGATTTTTATCAATCCAGGGCATATGCCCGGTGTGGACAGCGGGGCTGTCAATGACAAATACGGCGTCACGGAAGCCGGTATCGTGAAGGAAATCGGGGCAGGAGTCCAGCAGTACCTGAACCGGGTGGGTTATGACTGCCTGCTGGTCCAGTCCGACAACCTCTGCGGGGAATCCCCCAACTATACCAATATCTGCGCTAGCGCCAACGGCTGGAAGGCGGACATCTTCATCTCCATCCACTGCAATGCAGCAGTAGCAGAAGAAGCCCAGGGGACGGAAACCCTGGTGTACAGCGAGGACAGCACGGAAGCCTGCACCCTGGCCGAATGCATCCAGAACCAGATTGTCAGGAGCCTGGGAACCGTGGACCGGGGTGTGAAGGAACGGCCGGGGCTGGCGGTGCTCCGGGAGACGGATATGCCGGCGGTCCTGGTGGAAACGGCGTTCATCACCAATGAGGAAGATGTACAGCTCCTGATGAACCGGAAGGACGAATTTGCCCGTGCCATTGCCCGCGGGGTGACGGATTATGTGGCCCAGAAAGGATGAGAGACCATGGACATGTGGCGGATCAGCGATGAATTTCTTCTGGGCTATCTGTTGGGCATCCTGACCGGGGTGCTTCTCTTTACCCTGGTCATCTGAAGAAAGAGGGTGGGGATCATTGAGAAAAAGTGCCTGGTGCTTATTGCTGTGCTTGTTGTTGTCCTTTCCGCAGGTCTCCTGGGCCTCTACGTATACCATAACGGAGGAGGAACTGACCCGGTTGGAAACGAATATCACCGAGCTGCAGACCATCAACATCAGATTACAGAAGGAATCCAGTCAGCAGAAGAAACGCATGGAGGAATTGGAAACGCAATTGACCGAAGCGCAGACCGAATTACAGAAAGCCAGGGAACAGTCCAGTCTGCTCGGGAATCAATTGAAAGAACTGGAGAGGACCTCGATCAGGCAGGAAGAATCCTTGCGGATTGCCAACGAATCCTTAGCCGCGTACGAGAAAGAAAACAATAGAACACAGAAACGGCTGAAGGCCCAGCGGAACCTGGCTTATGGGATAGGGACGGTGCTGCTGGCGGCTTGGGTGCGGAAATGAAGAGAGCCATGGTGGGAAAAATCCTGCCATGGCTTTTTTTTACTGTCGACTTTTTTACCCAGGTCATGTGATATACTGAAAGAAAAGGAAGTGAAGAAAATGAGAGTCTGAATACAGTCACACAAGGGGGAACGGCCTGCCAACAAGAATTTTTTTGAGGCCATGTGCGGTTTTGAAGAAGTGGGGGCTGAAATCTGTTTTTTCCATAATCCCGAGAAAATGCGGGAGGCGGCACCCGCGGATGTTATGGTTGGCTATGTGGATACGGTTCAGCAGCATTTGAAAGAAATGGTTTTTTCTTTTCCCGATTTGGATTATCCCGAGGAGCTGAAATTCTGCCTGGGACGGAAAATCTGGAAATCCACCATCAATACCATCAATTCCCATCCGGAACAGTGGCCTGTATTCGTAAAATCTGTTGCGGATAAAGAAATCACCGGCGTGCTTGTTCAGTCTCCCAAAGACCTGGTGGGACGCGGAAACTGGGAGCACGATGTGCCTGTATGGTGCTCGGAGCCCGTCCGGTTTGTGACGGAGTGGCGCTGTTTTATCCGCTATGGAAGAATCCTGGATGCAAGACATTATCGGGGAACCTGGGAAAAGATGCCGGATCCGGAAATCATCAAAAAAGCTGTGCAGGAGTACAAGACCGCACCGGCCGGGTATTCTCTGGATTTTGGCCTGACGGATACCGGGAAGACTTTGCTCATCGAAGTCAATGACGGATATGCCCTAGGGAGTTACGGGCTTTTCTACATCGATTATGCAAAACTTCTGGCAGCCAGGTGGGCAGAATTGACCGGGACGGAGGATGAGTATAAGGATTTTTGACGGGTGTTGGATAGAAAATATGGAGTAAGCCATGGTGGGGAAAATGATCCCCTGACTTTTTTCGTGCATAAAGTGTTTATCTTTTCATAAATTCTCGTTTGTATGAAGAATATTCATGTATATGTGAAGAATTTCATTGTAACATACAGTTTAAAATGTTATACTATAAAAATAAGTACACTATTTTTTTTTTTTTTTTTTAGCTTAATTTAACGGGGGCAAGATGAAAATAAGTTACAAAAAATTATGGAAGCTTTTGATCGATAAGGAAATGAAAAAGAAGGATCTTCAAGCAGCTGCGGGTATTAGTTGGGCATCTGTAACGAAACTTTCAAAAGGCGAGTCAGTAAGCATGGAAGTACTTATAAAAGTCTGTAAAACACTGGAATGTAATATCGGGGATATTATGGATCTGATTCCGACAAAAGAAGACAAGTAGTTGAATGGAGGCAGATTTAGTTATCTGTAGGTTAGCAGAAAATTCATTCTTACATTCAGAAATAATTAATAGTAATCAAGGAACTTAAAGTAAGTGGAATGAAGAAATTATTGTAAATAAACTTGATGACCTGGTACAAATAATATGTGATTACAATAAATGGCTTACAAAACAACTTGATTCAAGAAGTATAGGAGAAATGTCGTATTCTTGAATTGGTATAACAACGAAAGTGATGGGAAGTTATTTGCTGGGGTAAAGAAAGGAATTGCAATGATGAATACTTTGAATAAATATTTTCCGGCTGACATTTTAGAGAAATATGAGATATACAGCTATTACCATGCTGCTGAAATTCTTTCTGCTGCGTACCCGAATGAATTTCATGAACTCATCGATGCTCTTAGGAATGTTGATATATCTATTGATGATATTCTTGAGGCTGGAGGTAATGAATCTGCTATTCCTCCGAAATTTAAAAAAGTATTGTTTCCTAAAGGGTGGGCAGAGACTCGTGTACATGGCGACTTACATATTGAACTTACCATAAGGTCAGGGGAAGAAGAGAATAGGTCATTTGTGCTACAAGATTACGTAAACGGCTATAATATTGATTTTTTTAAGAATAAAATTGCTCTTGATACTGAATGGAATAGCAAGGATCAAACATTTGATAGAGATCTTATGGCCATGAGGACATACTATGAATTCAATATTATTTCGATGGGGATTATTATAACCCGTGGTACTGAGCTAAAAACTTTCCCAAAACATTATGGATTGAATAAATATGGTGCGAGTACAACTTGGATGGGGAAATTAACATATAGACTTGATAGTCGAAGGTCAGGAGGTTGTCCGATACTGGCAATTGGTATTACACCTCGTTGCATTCGAGGATATCAGCCGGATAACTTGACTTCTGATTGATTAAGAGTGATATATACAAGAAAATATGGAAAGGAATAAGTATTTTAATGAATTTACGGAAAGACTTCCCCAGTGTAACAAAATACATGGGCTCCAAAACGGATGTTCTGGACTTGATTGAAAAGGGAATTAATTATTTCGAGGGTGAACATTCCTGGATATGTGATCTATTTGCTGGTTCAGCTACATTGTCTGGAGCTCTTAGAAATAAAGCAAATATCATATCAAATGATATACAGCAATATTCAGCAGTATTTGCGAGTACTTATCTTAGCAATTATAATTGGGACGAGTACGCTGATATTTCAGTGATAACAGAAAAAGCGACAGAACGAGTTAATTTGTTTATGCAAAGATACTCTGAATATGCGGAGAAGTTCAAGTATGATAGAGAGTTTTCCTTACTTGAATTCAACGAAATGGAAAGTAGCGAGAGGGAATTGATTAAGGAAAGATCCTTTAGCTCTTTCGACAATTATTATCTTTTTACGCAAAATTATTCTGGAACTTACTGGAGTTTTGAGCAATGCGTTTGGATTGACTCATACAGGAAGGTTATAGATGAATACAGACAAAATGAGCCATTCTATAATCTATTGCTTACCTGTTTGATTTATGCGATGGCTTATAATTCACAGAGCACTGGCCATTATGCACAATATCGAATTCCAGAGACAGATTCATCAAAAGAAGATATTCTTATTTACAGAAGAAAAAATATTACAGATTTCTTCATTAGAAAATATGCTGAATTTAAGGATTTCTTGTTAAATGAAAATCAATACACATTTAGGACTAGCGCTGAAACGGATATAGAGTGTTTAAAAGGGCTGCCTCAGGGTAGCTTAGTTTACGCTGATCCACCCTACTGTTTTGTTCACTATTCACGATTTTATCATATCCTCGAAACACTAGTACGTTATGACTACCCAAAGATAAAGTATAAAGGAAGATACAGAGATGACCGGTATCAGTCTGAATATTGTATTAAGACCCAGGTGTCTGATGCATTTGAACAAATGTTTTCCGGTATTCGCAATCGTCAATCAGATATGATTTTAAGTTATACAAATAGCGAAACTAACACTATAGATTTCTCTGAGTTGCTTAAAATTTGTTGCGAAACATTTAATCCTGGATTAATTTCTTCTGAAATTCACAATTTGAGTCTTGAAAGAAGTAATGAGTTCTTTCAAGATAAAAGTGCCGAAATGGTGAAAGTCTTAGTTTCAGAAGACGTCAGAAAAAAGCTGGAATATGAAATTGCCATGATTAAAAAACCATATAATCATAGCAGAATGGGAAGAACTAAAACAAAAACCATTCCAGTAACCGAGGTTGTGATCATAGCTAAACACCTTTAATTCTTTGCAAACGAACAATAGAAGCTAGTTTAAGGAAGATTATCTATATCTCCGACTTCGACAAAAGTGCTAACGGAATTTCCCACAGATGAAAGCCCTGAGATAGAAGACCATATAGTGGTTTCACTGAAGGATATAAAAAGAATCATTTATGTAGCGTAGAAATTCCACCTTCGAGAATGCAGGATGTAAGAGGAACGTCCAAGTGACGGGCCTCTTATTTTTTTGTCTCAAATTCAATCATAATAAAGCTTAGCCGTCATGGGAGCTACACCAGCTTCTCATGCCGGCTTTTTGTATGCTTGAAAAATTTTTAAAAGATTTTTGAGGAAACCGTCAGAAAAGCCACTCTCCCAAGGCTAAAGAGTGGAGGGGAAAACGATACCAACCCTCAGGAAGGAGGAAAAGCCATGAAAGAGCGACTCAGCATCAGCGTTTCAGCGGCAAAGGGTGGTGGGCATATCGCGGCCGTGCGGTCTGTGTCCGTGCGGGAACGGGTCCTGCGGTTCCTGCTGGGCGGGAAGGAAAAAGTAACCATCATCGTACCAGGTGACTCTGTAGAGGAACTGGCCATCAGAGAACTTAACGAAGGAGGAAACTAAGGTGACGAAGGACAAGTTAGAAAATCTTGCAAACGAACTGGCCAACTGTACAAAGGCCCTGCTGCGGATTGTAGAAGCTCTGGAAAATGGGATGGAAAGTAGACTGGAAGAAACGGAAAAAGTAATTCCGGAGCGGAAGGCCCTTTCCTTTGAAGAAGTCCGGAAAGCGGCGGCTGACAAGTCCCGCCAGGGATTCACGGCAGAAGTGAAAGCCCTCATTGAAAAATATGGGGCAGAAAAACTCTCCCGTGTAAAGCCGGAAGACTACGAGGCCTTTATGAAGGAATTGGAGGGGATCAGCCATGCCGGATAAACAGCATGCGATTCTTTCCGCCTCGTCTAGCCACCGCTGGCTTGTCTGCCCGCCTTCCGCTTTGGAGTGTGCGAAGTGGCCGGACACCACAAGCGACTTTGCCCGGGAGGGTACGGATGCCCATACCCTTTGCGAATACAAGGTGAAGGAAGCCCTGGGCAGGAAGGCTCAGAATCCTACGGGGACCCTCGACTATTACAACGAGGAGATGGCCGAATGCACGGACGATTATGCCCAATTCGTCATGGAGCGGCTTGCGGAAGCAAAGAAAGAGTGCAAGGATCCCATCGTCCTTGTAGAACAGCGGTTGGACTTCTCGAAATGGGTTCCGGACGGGTTCGGTACAGGAGACTGTGTCATTGTGGCGGACGATACCCTGACCGTCATCGACTACAAGCACGGGCTTGGTGTGGAAGTCAGTGCGGAGAAGAATCCCCAGATGATGTGCTATGCCCTGGGGGCACTGGACCTCTTCGACGGGATTTACGATATCCAAAGGGTCTCCATGACCATCTTCCAGCCAAGACGGGACAATGTCAGTACCTACGAAATGACTAAAGGCGACTTGCTCCAATGGGCGGAGAAAGTCCTCAAACCCACGGCTGCTCTGGCGGCTAAAGGCGAAGGGGAGTACAAAGCCGGTGAGCACTGCCGGTTCTGCAAGATCAGGGCCACCTGCCGGAAACGGGCAGAGTATAACCTGGAACTTGCCAGGTACGACTTCGCCATGCCGTCCACTCTCTGTGACGCAGAAGTGGAAGCAGTGCTGGAAAAGGCCGATGACCTCGTAGCCTGGGTGGGAGATATTAAGGAATATGCCTTGCAGCAGGCTCTTTCCGGTAAGGCATGGGCTGGCTGGAAACTGGTGGAAGGGCGCTCCAATCGCCGTTATGTAGATGACGATGCGGTAGCCGCCAAAGTGGAAGAAGCCGGATACTCTCCCTACGAAAAGAAACTCATGGGCATCACGGCCCTGACCCGCCTTCTGGGGAAACGGAGGTTTGATGAACTTCTGTCCGGCCTCATTGAAAAGCCCCAAGGCAAACCGGTCTTGGTACCGGAATCGGACAAACGCCCGGCTATGCATACCGCAGCAGAAGATTTTAGCAGTGAAAATTAAGGAGGAACGAACAATGAAACATTATGTAAACCCTTGCAAAGTCATTACCGGAGCAAATACCCGCTGGTCCTACGCCAACGTCTGGGAACCCAAATCCATCAACGGAGGAACCCCCAAGTACAGCGTGAGCCTCATCATCCCCAAGTCTGATACGAAGACCGTGGAAAAGGTGAAAGCGGCTATCCAAGCAGCCTATGAGGAAGGGCAGGGCAAGCTCAAAGGAAACGGCCGCATCGTGCCGAAGCTGGAAACCATCAAGAACCCGCTCCGTGACGGAGATCTGGAACGGCCTGGGGATGATACCTACAAGGACAGCTACTTCATTAATGCCAATTCTGCCACAAAGCCCGGCATCGTAGATTCTTCCTGCCAGCAGATTCTGGAACGGTCTGAAGTGTACAGCGGGGTCTATGGAAGAGCCTCCATCAACTTCTACGCCTTTAACTCCAACGGCAACAAGGGCATTGCCTGCGGCCTGAACAACCTGCAGAAGATTCGTGATGGGGAACCTCTGGGCGGAAAACCCCGGGCAGAAGACGACTTTGCTACGGCAGACGATGATGATTTCCTGGACTAAGGAGGAACAATAATGGAAAATGTTTTGAAATTGATTCTGGATTGTCTGTACTGTCTGGTTGCCCTGTGTGTTGGCGGCTTCTTTGTGGCCATGATCTACACGGATATCAAAAAGGACCAGCGGGATGAAATTGCGGCCCGGAACCGGGAGGAACGGGAAGCAGAATATCATCGCAAACAGATGGAATCCTTTCGGAAATAAGACGTGGTAAATGGTGGCGGCGGGGCCTTGTGCTTCGCCGCTTTTCTCGAGGTGAAACGTATGAAAACCATCAGTATCGATATTGAAACCTACAGCGATGTGAACTTAGCCAAATGCGGGGTCTATAAATATGCCGAGTCCCCGGATTTTGAAATCCTCCTTTTTGGCTATGCGGTGGATGGAAGAGAGGTGAAAGTAGTCGATCTGGCCCAGGGGGAAACCCTCCCGGAAGAGATTCTGGAGGCACTCACCGATGACTCCATCATCAAATGGGCCTTCAATGCCAATTTCGAACGGGTGTGTCTGTCCCGGTATCTGACGGATTTGGGGAGGAGCCTGGATCCCTTCCATGACCATCATCCGCTTTCTCAGGACTGTGCCCGGTTCCTGAACCCGGCCGGCTGGAAGTGCTCTATGGTCTGGTCCGCCTATATGGGACTGCCCCTTTCCCTGGAAGGAGTGGGGGCCGTGCTGAATCTGGACAATCAGAAGATGAAAGAAGGCCGGGACCTGATCCGTTATTTCTGCGTTCCCTGCAAGGAGACCAAGACCAACGGGGGACGGACCCGGAACCTGCCGAACCATGCCCCGGACAAGTGGAACTTGTTCAAGTCCTACAATAAGCGAGATGTGGAAGTGGAGATGGCCATCCAGGAGAGGCTGCAGACATATCCGGTGCCGGACACGGTATGGGAGGAATACCATCAGGACCAGGAAATCAACGACCGGGGGATTGCCATTGATCTGGAGCTGGCCCGGCAGGCAGTGGCCATGGATGCCAAAAGCCGAGAGAGTCTGATGGCAGCCTTAAAGGAAAAGACCGGCCTGGAGAATCCCAATTCAGTCCTCCAGATGCTGAGATGGCTCGAAGCCCGTGGCCTAAAGTCGGACTCCCTGGGGAAGAAGCAGGTGAAGGAACTATTGAAAACGGCCCAGGAGCCTCTCCGAAGTGTGTTGCAGCTCCGGCAAAAGCTGGCCAAGTCTTCTGTGAAGAAGTACCAGGCCATGGAAATGACCGCCTGTCAGGACGGCAGGGCTCGGGGTATGTTTCAGTTTTACGGGGCAAACCGTACTGGACGGTATGCGGGGCGGCACATTCAAATTCAAAATCTCCCTCAGAACCATCTGCCGGACCTTTCCGAAGCCCGGGAACTGGTGCGGCAAGGAAACTACGGGGCCCTGGATCTGCTCTACGATTCTGTGCCGGATGTGCTGTCTCAGCTGATCCGGACAGCCTTTGTGCCCCGTGAGGGGATGAAGTTTGTGGTCTCGGACTTTTCGGCCATTGAGGCAAGGGTCATTTCCTGGATGGCCGGGGAAAAGTGGAAAGCCGCAGCCTTTGCAGCCGGGAAGGACATCTACTGCTCAACGGCCAGCCAGATGTTTGGAGTGCCCGTGGTGAAACACGGGGTGAACGGGGATTTGCGCCAGAAGGGGAAGATTGCGGAATTGGCCTGTGGCTATGGCGGCTCCGTGGGCGCTTTGAAGGCCATGGGGGCCATGGATATGGGGATCCCGGAAGAGGAACTGGGACCTCTGGTCCAGTCCTGGCGGGCTGCCAATCCCCACATCGTGGATTTCTGGTGGCAGGTGGATGGGGCTGTGAAAACCGCCATCAAAAAGAGGATCCCTGTCCAGGTCAACAATCTCCGGTTCCTTTGCAAGAGCGGCATGCTGTTCATCGAACTCCCCAGCGGACGGCGTCTTTCCTATGTGAAGCCTCGGATCGGGGAGAATAAATTCGGCGGGGAATCCGTGACCTATGAAGGCATCGGAGCCACCAAGAAGTGGGAGCGGCTGGAAAGTTATGGGCCCAAGTTCGTGGAAAATATCGTCCAGGGAACGGCCAGGGATATTCTTTGCTATGCCATGCAGACCCTGCGGCACTGTGCTATTGTAGGCCACGTCCACGATGAACTGATCATCGAGTGCCGCAAGGACGTAAGCGTGGATGCCATCTGCCAGCAGATGGGAAGGACCCCACCCTGGGCGGAAGGTCTGATCCTCCGGGCGGATGGGTATGAATGTGAGTTTTATCAGAAAGATTGAACGAAACCGTCAGAAAACACCTCCTGCCGTGGCTAGTAAGCAGGAGGTGTTTATTCATGAACGATATGCAGAAAGCACAGATTCGGGAACTGCGGCTCCAGGGATTCGGGTATCGGAAAATCGCCAAAGAAACAGGTATGTCGGAAAATACCGTCAAATCCTACTGCCGCAGACATCCTTTATCCCCCAAGGAGCCGGAAACAGAACAAGCCCATCACTGCCTGCAATGCGGTCAGCCTATTGAGCAGAACGGCAAACGGAAGGAGAAAAAGTTCTGTTCCGATGCCTGCCGGATGGCCTGGTGGAACAGCCATCGGGACAAGGTGAACCATAGAATCGTACGAAAGATGGAATGCCCTTGCTGCCATAAGACATTCACCGTCTACGGGAATGGGCAGCGCAAATACTGCTCCCACACTTGCTATGTAAAAGACAGGTTCGGAGGTGGCCAGGATGGACGATAAGCAGTTGAAGCAGGAGAAGATGTACCTGGCCGCCATGCATTTCATCAGGGGAATGCTCCAGGAGGGCCTGATTACAAAAGCTGAATACGGAAAAGCCGAACGGCAGATCCGGAATAAATATTGTCCTGTGATCGGCCCATTATTAGCAGATATTGACTTGCTATAAATCCGGTTCAGAGTGAGTAATAGTAGCAAAAGGAGTTGATACAATGAAGAAAATCACGCGGGTCAGTCGGCCCATGCCGGCCATCGTGCGGAGAAAAAAAGTGGCAGCCTATGCCCGGGTCTCCGTGGAGTCGGAACGGATGAACCATTCCTTATCGGCTCAGATCAGCTACTATAACGGCCTGATCCAGAAAAACCCGGAATGGGAATTTGCCGGAGTCTACGCAGACGATGGTATCAGCGGAACCACTATCGACAAGCGAAAAGGGTTCAAGCAGATGCTGGCGGACTGTGAAGCAGGAAAGATTGACATTATCCTTACAAAGTCCATTCAGCGCTTTGCCAGGAACACGGTAGACCTTTTAACGACAGTGCGGCATTTGAAAGACCTGGGTATAGAAGTGCGGTTCGAGAAAGAGCATATCCGCTCCCTTACGGGTGACGGCGAACTGATGCTTTCCATCCTGGCATCCTTTGCCCAGGAAGAGAGCCGTTCCATTAGTACAAATGTCAAATGGGGAACCCGAAAACGTTTTGCACAAGGGATTCCTAATGGACGGTTTCGAATCTATGGATACCGTTGGCAGGGAGATCAGCTTGTCCCTGAGCCCAAGGAAGCGTCTGTTGTAAAGCTCATTTATGACAACTTCTTAAAAGGCCTGTCCGCTGAGACCACGGAAAAGCAGCTGGAAGAAATGGGAATCAAATCCTTTAATGGGAAACATTTCGGGAATTCGGCCGTCCGGAGAATTTTAGAGAATATTACTTACACCGGTAATCTATTGTTCCAGAAAGCCTATTCGGCAGACCCCATCACCGGAAAAACCAAAATCAATCATGGAGAACTCCCACAATATTTTGTGGAAAATACACATGAGGCCATTATCCCCATGGAAACCTATAAAAAGGTACAGGAAGAAAGGGAAAGACGGCGGGAACTGGGGGCTTTGGCAAACTGGTCCATCGATACCTGCTGTTTTACCACCAAAATCAGGTGTGGAATCTGCGGGAAGAGTTTTGTGCATATTCGCAGTAAACGGAAAAATAAGGATTGCTGGACCTGTATTTCCCATAAAGAGAGAGGAAGAACCTGCCGTTCTAAGGGAGCTATCCCACAGAAAGTCCTAGTCAAGGAATGCACAGAAGTCCTGGGGCTTTCCGAATTCGATGAAAATGTCTTCCTGAATCAGGTTGATATAATTGTGGTTCCGGAACATCATGTGATGGTGTTTCATATGAAAAATGGAGAGCAGATTACACGGCAATGGGTTTCTACTGCCCGGAAGGACGCATGGACTAGTGAACGCCGGAAGGAATGGGGAGAAAGACATAAGCTAAAAAGCACAAATCCCAACCGAAAAGCATTCAATGAGTTCACAGGCTTCATCAAATGCGGGTACTGTGGAGAAAATTACAGGAGCCAACAAACTACATATTCTGATGGAAAAAAGGAACGGTACTGGCGGTGTGCTGGTATATGTGGCAATGAAGCCATCAAAGACAGTACTATGAAAAAGCTAACTGCTTCTGTGCTGGGACTGGACACTTTCAATGAGGGAAAAATGGATGAATCCCTTGAAAAAGCAGTTGTCCTGAATGGAGAAATAACATTCCATTTTAAAGATGGCCATACGGAAACCAGGCAATATAGAGAAAGAAAACGGGGAACCCGTCATAGCGAAGCGTATCGGGCTTATATGCATGAAATCATGCAATATGCAAAACGCAAGGACCCAGAGGCTAAAAAAATAATGCTTGCGCTGAAAGAAGAATGGAAGAGAGAGGATAATCGATGGCAAAAACAGTAAGAGCGATTCCGGCAACAATCAGCCGTTATACATCATCTCCGATTAATAGTCGGAAGAAAAGGAAAGTAGCAGGGTACGCACGGGTTTCAACAGACCACGATGATCAGATTACCAGCTATGAAGCCCAGGTCGATTATTATACAAACTATATCAAAGGGCGGGATGACTGGGAATTTGTAGGTATCTATACGGATGAAGGAATCTCTGGTACAAATACCCGCCATCGTGATGGATTCAAGCGAATGGTCAATGATGCTCTGGAAGGAAAAATAGACCTGATCATCACAAAGTCCGTTAGCCGCTTTGCCAGAAATACCGTCGATAGCCTTTCTACTATTCGGAAATTAAAAGAACACAAGATAGAGTGCTACTTTGAAAAGGAAAACATCTGGACTTTTGACAGCAAGGGAGAATTGCTCCTGACGATCATGAGTTCCCTGGCCCAGGAAGAAAGTCGGAGCATTTCAGAAAATGTCACCTGGGGGCACAGGAAGCGGTTCGCTGATGGCAAAGTCAGTGTCGCTTACAGCCGTTTCCTGGGATATAAGAAAGGCCCGAACGGCGGGCTCGTAGTTGTACCGGAAGAAGCAACAACGATCAAACTCATCTACAGGCTCTTTTTAGAAGGCCTGGGAATGACGACCATTGCGAAGGAACTGATGACCCGGGGAATCAAGACACCGGGTGAGAAATATAAATGGAGTACAAGTACCATTTCCAGCATCCTTCAGAATGAGAAGTACAAGGGGGATGCCTTACTCCAGAAAAGTTATACGGTAGACTTCCTGACAAAGAAAACGAAACTCAACGAGGGGGAAGTCCCCCAATACTATGTAGAGCATGATCATGAAGCCATCATCGAGCCTCAGACTTTTGAACTGGTGCAGGCAGAACTGAAACGTAGAAGCAAGGCACGGAAGTACTTCAGTGGTACTAGTATCTTTTCCACGAAGATCCAGTGTGCTGAATGCGGAGGGTGGTACGGAGCGAAGGTCTGGCATTCCAATGACAAGTACCGCAGGATCATCTACCAGTGTAATAACAAGTTTCGAAACAAGACGGGGTGCAGCACACCGCATCTGACGGAGGAGGAAATCAAGATGTACTTCGTCCGGGCAATGAACAAGATGATTACAGAGAAGGATGAGATCATCCAAACCATCGAGGACGCTAGGCAGGTGATCTGTGATAACGGAGACCTTCTAACCAAACGGGATGCCATGCAGAAGGAAATCGGCATCCTCGTGGAAATGGCCCAGAACACCGTGGAACGGAACGCACGGGTGGCGCAGAACCAGGAAGAGTACCAGAAACAGTACGATGAAATCATCAGCCGCTATGATGCAATGAAGATTGAGTACGAACAGCTGTGTGAGAAGATTGAAAAGCGCCAGGCTCGGAATGAGCAGCTAGGACGGTTCATCCAGGAACTGAAAGGTCGGGAGAGCCTGCTCACCGAATTTGACCAGTCACTCTGGTGTGCTCTGGTCGATAAGATGGTGGTGAAAGATAAAGAGAATGTCACCGTGGTCTTTCAAGACGGAACGGAAATCAAGGCATAATGGAGAATAGAGACGATCCAGTTCTGTATAATCCAACCTTTCCAGCATATCGTCTAACAACCGCACAGGACATCCTCGGGAAGCAAAATTTCAAAATCCAGTGGCAATACCAGTTGCCTTTCATTGGAAAAACTGGTAAA
>NZ_JBNMIU010000035.1:0-24390 GCF_050873445.1 Acidaminococcus sp.
ATCCACCTGTTCCCATGCCGAACACAGCAGTTAAGCCCTTATACGCCGAAAGTACTCGAGTGGAAACGCTCCGGGAGGATAGGGAGCTGCCGGTTAAGCCAGGAAGAGCATCGCATTCGCGGTGCTCTTCCTTTTTGTATAGAGTCATCCATATCCATATGGTTTATGCATACAGTATTTTTGTGGCAAATTTATGGACTTTTTCTGGTAGACAGATTATAATAAAAATAAGTTTTTTCGATGTAGCAGTTTACAGAAAACACTATTTTCATTAAGAATGGAAGCTACATTTGACTACAAGGGGGAGTTCATATGATGTCAGGAACAGAAAGCCAATCGAAGAAAAGTCTGATGGATCATTTCCTGAACTGGATCGAACGGGTCGGCAATAAACTGCCAGACCCGGTATCGCTGTTTGTATTGCTATCCATCATCGTCCTGATTCTGTCCGCTGTCCTGGGGAGCGCCGGAGTATCTGCCATCCATCCGGGTACGGGCAAGGAAATCAAGATTGTGAACCTGCTGTCGGTTTCGGGCTTTCGGATGATGTGGAGCAAGGCTGTTTCTAACTTTGCCAACTTTGCTCCGCTGGCCATGGTACTGGTATGTGTCATCGGTTCCGGCGTGGCTGAAAAAAGCGGATTCCTGGCTGCCTTCATGCAGAAGATGCTGGGCGATGCCGCTCCGGCCATTGTGACTTTTGTGATCATCTTCATCGGCATTAACGGCAATGTGGCCGGCGATGCGGCTTTCGTGGTGCTGCCGCCAGTAGCCGGGGTGATTTTCCTGAGCATGGGAAGGCATCCTCTTCTGGGTGTGTTCTGTGGGTTTGCCAGTGTGGCCGCCGGATTCTGTGCCAATCTGATGCTGGGCATGTCCGATTCCCTGGCCTACGGTTTTACAGAAGCCGCTGCCAAGATGATCGATCCCAGTTATCAGCAATCTCCTGCCATCAACTACTACTTCCTGGTGGTCTCCTGTTTCCTGCTGGCCCTGGTAGGGACCTTTGTTACTGAACGGATTATGGCACCCCGGTTTTCCGGTACGGATCTGACCAAGTATGAACTGGATGAATCCATCCGGCAGATGACGGATCAGAAAAAGAAGGCTGTGAACAAGGCATTGGTGGCTGTCCTGATTACCCTGGTGGTCATCGTGCTCATGTGTGCAGGCGCTGATCCCCTGCTGGGCGATCCCAAGACCCATTCCATTATGGATCCCAAATCTCCCTTTATGACGGGTATTATCCTGATGGTGACCCTGGTACTGTTCGTACCCGGTGTGGTGTACGGCTTTGCTTCCGGCAAATATCATAACGACAAGGATATGTGGGCGGATATTTCCCAGGCTTTCAAGGATATTTCCTCCTATATCGTCCTGTGCTTCTTCTGTGCCCAGTTCACCAGTTACTTTGCCTGGTCCAATATCGGCGTGGTGCTGGCCATCAACGGGGCTGAAGGTTTGAAAAACGCCGGTATCACCGGCCTGCCGCTGATTTTCGGGCTCATCATCGTTTCCTGTATCATCAATATGTTCATCGGGTCTGCTTCTGCCAAATGGGCCATCCTGGCGCCGGTCATGGTGCCCATGATGATGCTCATGGGATACGACCCGGCTCTGACCCAGGTGGCCTACCGGATCGGGGACTCTCTGACCAACCCTCTGTCTCCGTTGTTCTCCTACTTCCCGCTGATTTTGGGCTTTGCCCGGAAGTATGAAAAGAACATCGGCATGGGGACCATCATTGCCAATATGATTCCCTATTCTTTCGCCTTTGCCATTGCCTGGGCCATTCTGCTGGCCGTATGGGTGATCTTCAATCTGCCCCTGGGTCCTGGCGGCGGAGTCTATTTGCTGCATTGAAAACAAGGGGTGTGAAAAATATTTTTTCACACCCCTCACATTTGTAGAAAGGATTTTTCTTATGCCATTACAACCGGAACATGAAAATGAAATCGACTTTGCCATTACGGTCCATGGGGTATCAGCCCATGGTTCTACGCCCCATCTGGGGAAGGACGCCATCGTGGCTGCCGCCGCAGTGATCCAGGCTGCACAGACCCTGGTAAGCCGGGTGAACAACCCTTTGCGCCCTCTGGTGCTGGGCTTTGAAAATGTAAAAGCCGGCAAACAGTTCAACATTGTCTGTGACAAGGTGCAGCTTATCGGTACCCTCCGTTCCTATGACGATGAACTGCTGCTGGACATGGTGGATAAACTGAAGAAATTGGTCCGCCATACCGCCGAAACTTTCGACTGCAGCAGTGAAATGAAAGTGCTGTCGGAAGGGGGCTCCTGCTGATGGAAGCAAAGACACTGGCTGCTGCTGAAAAGGATTATATCTTGGCACAGCGGCATTATTTCCATGCCCATCCGGAACTTGGCCGGGAAGAAAAGAACACGACTGCCCACATCGTGGAAGAACTGCAGAAAATGGGTATTCCGGTGCAGACGTTTCCGGACATTACCGGCTGTGTGGGTACCATCGAAGGGACGAAAGGACCGGGCAAGACGGTGATGCTTCGGGCGGACATTGATGCCCTGCCCATCCAGGAAGCGGATACCACCAAGTCCTATGCCTCTCAGAATCCCGGTGTCATGCATGCCTGCGGGCATGACTGTCATACGGCCATGCTGCTGGGGGCGGCGAAGATCCTCAGCGCCCATCGGGACGCTTTTCCGGGCAAGGTGAAGCTGCTGTTCCAGATGGGGGAGGAAATCGGTACGGAATCCCGTCATTACGTGGAAAAAGGGTGCCTGGATGATGTGGACGCTGTTTTCGGCATGCATGTGTGGTCCCTGCTGGAAACCGGTATCGCCAACCTGCAGGACGGGGAGCGGATGGCCTGCAGCGACCGGTTCACCATTACCCTGACCGGGCGGGCGGCTTCTTCCGATGCTCCGGAACAGGGAACGGATCCCATTACTGCCGCTGCATCCGTGGTGATGGGCCTGCAGCAGCTGGTAAGCCGGAAGAACGATCCGGAAAATACCTTTGTACTCACGGTGGGGATGATGAACAGCGATGGGGAACAGAAAGGGCACCTGGCCAGAAGTGTGCAGCTGGTGGGCACCACCCGGACCTTCAACAAGGCATTCCGGAAAACTCTGCCCCAGCGGATCGAGAAGGTAGCCAGAGCCATCGGCGAAGGTCTGGACTGCCAGGTGGACTGCACTTATTTCTTCGGTCCGGCGCCTCTTATCAACGAACATCAAGAACTGAATGAGCTGGGACGGCAGGCCGTGGCTGAGGTCATGGGGTCCAAGGCTCTGGTGCCCATGGAAAAGCAGATGGGTGCGGAGGATTTCTCCGTGCTCATGGAAAAGGTGCCGGGAGTTTTCATGTTCCTGGGTGCCAGGAACGAAAAGAAGGGAATCTGCTGCGTGCATCATCATCCGGCTTTTGATGTGGACGAAGATGCACTGCCCTATGGGACAGGAATCGAAGTAGCTTTTGCAGTAAAGTATTTGAATGGTCACATGGCATAGGCCATATGATATGTGCATATACCAAAGAAATGGGAGTGTGAGAATTTTTTCACACTCCCATTTTGCATCGCACTCCGCTGCCGTGGTATAATATACTTTCCAAAAAGGTTCAACGGACTAGAAATTACAACAAGGAGGGTTCCCATGAATCAATTAGATCCCATTGGTGTCATCGATTCTGGCGTGGGTGGATTGACAGTGCTGAAATGGCTGCAAAAGAAGATGCCCCATGAACGGTTCATCTTCATCGGAGATACGGCCCGTACGCCCTACGGCAACCGCAGCCGGGAAGAGATCCAGCATTTTGTCAGCCAGATGACCGCCTGGCTGTACCGGCGGCAGATCAAGCAGCTGGTGGTGGCCTGCAATACCATTACGGTGCTGGGTACGGACGTAATCAGGAACGGGTACGATTTTTCTGTAATCGGCATGAAGAAGGGTGCCCATATGGTGGAGGGAGTCACCAAAAACAAACGGGTGGGCTTCCTGGCTACCGATTTTACTGTGGCCTCCGGTGCCCATAAGAAGGAAATCCAGGAAATGGATCCGGAAATCCAGGTATTCGGTCAGGGATGTCCGAAATTCGTACCCCTGATCGAAGGAGAAAAATTCGGCAGCCCGGAACTGACAGCGGCCATCAAGGAATACACGGACAAACTGAAGGCATACGATGTGGATACGGTGATGCTGTCCTGTACCCATTATCCCTTTGTGGAAAAGGAAATCAGAGAGGCCTTCGGGTCCGGGGTTACTATCCTGGATCCGGCGGAACGGACAGTCCAGGCGGCCATCGAGGACCTGAAACAGCGGAAGCTGCAGCGGGACGTGGGACTGGGCCGGGCGGAAGTGTGCTTCACTGCCGATCTGGAACGGGGCAAGCGCCTGGCGGCCCGGATGCTGGATATGCAGAAGTGTGATTTCCGGCTGATTACGCTGTAAGGGCGGGAAATAAAATTCCCTTGCAATTCAAACCGTGACTATGGTATAATTCTTCTGTTCAATGCTACTGTAGCTCAGTTGGTAGAGCATCTCATTCGTAATGAGAGGGTCGTAGGTTCGAATCCTATCAGTAGCTCCATTTTGAAATCCAGACAACGAGAAATGTTCAACAATGTTCAAACCCTTTTACCGTGCGGGTTCCGGGGTTTTGGACGAATGACTGAAACGTTTCCCGTTGTCTTTTTTCATACCCCCTTTTGCGCACTTTTTGCGCATTTTTCGCTATTTGACTTTCAAACCCTTTCAGCCTTATAATGGCGATAGCCAAAAGGATAAAAAGGCCATACTTGTACAAATACCCTCGGGCGGCCACCCGGGGGTATTTCTTTGGGCCAATTGCCGTTCTTAAGGCGTCCGTCTAACCACTTGCAAATTAAAAATAAGAACCCTGCCGGGAATGGTTGCAGGGTTCTTTTTTTGTTGCTACACTATAGTTGACACATTGACTTCTTGGATCGGGAGGTGGCTGGATTGGTGGACAAAATCGTGACGACGCTGCTGTTCTGCATCTCTCTCCTGCCCGCTGCCTATCTCCGCTACTATCCCTTCCGCTTCCTTGCCAGTCCGGCGGCCAAACGAGTGCTGCTGTGCGGACACATCTGTATTTTCCTGCTGGAATTCGTAGTGTATTCCATTGTATTCACCAGGAATCTGCTGGTATTTGTCAGCAGTTCCTACCAGTGGCTGTATCTGTTCAGTTACCTGCCCTATTTCCTGCTGCTGCTTTTCACCATCCGGCCCTACTGGTTCCAGCATCTGTTTGTGGTCGGGCTTCAAGCCATGTACATGATTTTCATCCATACGGTGACCATGGAAGCCTACAAATTGTTCTGGCCGGAGCTTTGGGAGCAGAATGAGATCCTGACCTATTACCTGATTTATATTCTCCTGTTCCTGGCCGGGATGCCCTTTATGGAACGGCTGATGGGGAGCCTGTTCACCCGGGAAATGCTGCGGTGGCGGCCGGCTTTCTGGGCCTACGTGGGGCCGGTACCCCTGCTGCTGGTATATTACCATGGGAATATGGGGTACTTCAACCTGGAACCCGGGGAAATGACTGCTCCGGTCATCCATCTGTACACCCTGATCAGCCGGACGGTACTGCTGCTGGTGGGGCTGTGCCTGCTTCAGTCCGTAAAAAACGGCTTCCAGCAGGTGAAGCTCATGTTCCAGATCAGGGAACGGACCATCCGGCTCCAGAATCAGCTGACGGAGCTGAACGAATATGCCTCTTCCCTGCGGGAAGAACAGCAGAAAATGGCCATCCTGCGCCACGACAGCCGGCATCAGCTGCAGCTGGTGGCCGAACTGGTGGAAAAAGGACATTTTGATGAGGCAGAACAGCAGCTGCTTCAGGTGCAGAAAGAGGTGGATAACTGATGGATCCTCTTTTTCCCACCCTGGGCATCAACCTGTATTACGTACTCATGCTGCAGCCCTATGCACTGCTTCATTTCCTGCCGTTCCGCCACTTTTTGCCGGAACAGAAACAGAAGCGGGTGGCCTGGATCTGGGTCATCCTGGTGGCAGCTGAATATGCGGGAATCACCGGACTGCTCCAGAGCAGTCTGTTCCTCACCCAGAAACAGGCCTATGGAACCCTGGGCTACCTTATCTGGGTCCCTCAGTTCATCCTCTGTCTGCTGGCGGAGAAGCGGATGTGGGTGGGACAGCTGTTCATACTGTCCTTTCGGGTCCTGCTGTCCGGCATCATCTTTACAGTGGCGCGGGCCTTGTGCTTCCATTTCTATCCCGGCCATACCCTGGAAGAGCTGTTCATTCCCCAGATTTTGTTCTACGGGGCGATGATCTTCAGCAGCTTTCCGATCCTGCTGCATTTCTTTACCCGGACTTTCAGCGGCTTCCAGGAGGCTTCCACCCGGAAATACTGGCGCCTGATCACGGCCATTCCCATGCTGCTGTCCATTGAAAGTTTCTATCTGAGCCTGATCGATTCTGAGGGATTTTATTTTGAACTGCTGATTTCCCGGATGTTCCTGCTGGGGGTGGTCGTGCTGATGATGGCCAGTATCCACAGTGCCCAGAAGGAAATATACCAGGAACTCCGGACTTTTGAAAAGGAAAAGGAACTGCAGCAGCAATATGCTTCGGCAGAGCACTATGTGCAGATGGCCAGGGAAAGCCGGCAGCGGCTGGCTGGCATTTACCGGGAGAAACAGGGTCACATCGATCGCCTGCTGGGACTGGTCCGCCGAAAGGATAAGGAAGGCGTGCAGCAGTATATCGAAGGGCTGGGGCAGCAGTTCAACACCACGAAACTTCCCCAGTACTGCCAGAACACTCTGATCAATGCGGCGCTGACTGTGTACATCGCCAAAGCAAGGAAAATAGAAATCCCGGTGAATGTATTGGCGGATCTGCCCCAGCAGATGGAGTGCAGCGGGGTTCTTTCCATCGTGCTGTCCAATCTGGTGGAAAATGCGCTGATCGCCAGCGAGAAGCAGCCGAAGGAAAAACGGAACATCACGGTGGTGGCCCTGCGGCGGGGGGATATGCTGAACATCTTGGTGAAGAACCTGTTCGATGCGCCGGTGCAGCTGGGGGAGGACGGACTGCCGGTGACCCATGTGAAGGGCCACGGCATCGGGATGAAATCCCTGGCCCGCTTCCGGGATAAATACGGGGCCAGTGTCCTCTGCCAGCAAAAAGACGGCTGGTTCATGACCTATCTGCAGGTGTCGGCACGGGCTCAGGGAATGGGAGAATGAAAACGGGGTGTGAAAAAACATTTTTCACACCCCGTCACTAGTCGCTGGAGGAATCTTACCCTGCAAACATGAATTGGAAATACTGTTCCTGGAAATCCCGGTATTTGCGCTTGCCCAGGGGAATCTGATGACCCTGGATTTCCACATAATCGGTTTTGATCATGTGGACGGCCCCCAGGTTCACCAAATACCCCTTGTTGGGAGAAACGAACTGACCCGGGGCGATTTTATCCAGGTCCGCCTTCATATCCTGGGCAGATTTCCGGGTTTCCAGGGTGCTCCCGTCGGCCAGGAATACTTCCATTACGTGCCCGTGACTTTCCAGGAACAGGATCTGGGCAATCTCTTCTACCCGTACACCGCCGCCTACCAGGCGGAAAATCATCTTGGCGCTGTTCCGCTGGCGGATGAATCCCAGGGCCCGCTCCAGGGATTTGTTGAACTGGGTCTGGGTAAAGGGCTTCAGCAGGTAATCGGTGGCTTTTACGGCAAAGGCATCGGAGAATGTCCGGTATTCCACCCGTTCATTCCGGGTCAGGAAATATGTTTCAGCAGCAGCCTGGATTTTCTGGATCTGGTCGGTCTGGTCATCACAAATGGCAATGCGCAGCATGATCGGTTCTCCCCCCCCCCCTTTTTCAGGTATTTTCTTCTGTCTATTCATCTCTATTATACACAAATTTCAAAATTTTCTCCTGAACTCGTCCTGAAAGGGCGGTTTTTTTTCATGAAGAAAAAGGCGGATCGTTTCCCCATTGGGAGATAAATTGTCTGAAAAATGACGAAGAGAACTTTTATGACAAAAAAACGCCCTTTCGTGGAATTTGTAAAATTTTCCCGCTTTAGTGTGTTATAGTTTAGGCAATCAAAGAAAGGACAGAAAATTCCGCAAATCTGCACCGCAGATGCAGACAAATGCCCTTATAAAAAGGAATATAATGGTGAGAAACCAAAGTGTTCCGGAAAACAAAGGGAATCAGACAAAAAATACCATGAAAATAGGCGTGATGCACAGAAGCGCGCACTGGAGCATCCAGCCAGGCTGTGAATGAATTTCCATCAGAAAGGTTTGAACAAGAAAAGGGGTGTGGCTTTATGAACAAGATTTATAAAGTAATCTGGAATAAAACACGGGGGATGTACATGGTTGTATCTGAATTGGCCAGGAACCAATCCAGAGGCGGCGGATCCGTCGACAAACGGAGAAAACTGACCCAGGCTGCTGCGGCACTGGCCCTGTTCTTCAGCATTTTCTCTGCTGGAGGGACTGCGCTGGCAGCGGATCCTCTCACCATTGGAACGGCAGAAGTCAATACTGCCAGTGGTGATGTAGTCAACGTCCTGACCGGGAACAGCGGCGAAGCTTCGGCCATTAATGATGCCTTGGAACAGGTGAAAACCAATAGACAAGATATTGAAACCAATCGGAATAACATTCAAGACCTGAAATCCAGCGTTTCTAATACTTATGTGAGCAAATCCGATGCCACGGTCCAGGACAGCGATATTGTGAAATCTACAAGCACAATCGGTGATAACGTGACTAAGCTGGATGGGGCCCTGCACGATGAAATCGCAAAACGGATCGGTGCTGACAAAGCCCAGGATAAACTCATTGCAGAGATCAATCAGAATATGGCGGACGGGTTCAATACTATCAATACCAATGTGGCCGATGGATTTGGCGCACTGAATGCTGCTGATGCAGCAGAAAAAGCAGCCCGCCTCGGGGCTGATACACAACTGGCGGAAGCCGTGAACAGCGGGCTGAGCCTGAGCGATGACAATGTGCTGCAAAAGAACAGTACTACTGTTCATGATGACGGCAGTGTGACCACTTCCAAGACTGACGCCAGCGAAGTGATCCTGAACAAGGACAAGACGAACCAGATTACCATGAATGACAATGGCATCAAGGTTGGCACCAACAGCTCCCTTATGAATGCCGACGGCGTCTATACCGGCGGGGATACCTATGATGCAGCCAAGGCAGCCATGAGTGCGGACGGCAAGATCAAAGGTGCTGGCGGGGCATTCACCGTGGATGATTCCGGGAATGTTAATTCCAATGCGACCATTACAGGGGCAGCGGTTACTGACGGTAAAGGTGCTTCCATGAGCAACGGCACAGTGACCGGCAAGACCCTGACCGATGGCAAAGCCACCATCAACAACGGTAACATCAAGACCAATGGCGGTTTTATCCAGACCGGCGGCGGTAATGTCAACACCCAGGGTGGAGAGGTCCGCACAAATGGTGGAAAGATTGCAACGTCCGGTGGTGAAATCAATACGGGTTCCGGTACAATCAAGACTGTCGGCGGCGATATCCTGACGGCTGGCGGTAAATTGAATACAAGCGGTGGTGATATCGCTGCGGGTACGGGCGATATTTCCGGTCAGAACATTACGGCAACGGGTACGCTGAAAGGAGATAACTTGACTGTCGCCAATGGCATTACGGGCCGTAACCTGACTTTGACGGGCGGCGATCTTGATGCTGGTGCAGGTACAATTAAGACAACCGGTCAAGTAAATGCAGGTACGTTGAACGTGACGGATAAAGCTACTGTTAAAGATCTGGAAGTTACTGGCGAATTCAATGCCGGTACGCTGAAGAGCAAACTGGATGAGAACAACTATACCGAAATCAGTGGCGGCAACGTGAAGTCCGTGAATGATAAACTTGATACGGCGACAGGGCAGAGACATTCCAGTGCTTCCACCTTTGATGAAACAGGCAGCAATGTCTTGGCAACGGACAATGATTCCATCGGCAAGAGTACGGTAACCGCCGACAGCGTGAAGCAGTCCATCTCCGATATTGGCGACAATCCCTGGAACTCCGCATCCCGGGAACTGCACCAGAACGGGGAAAACAAGTATGAAATCACGGACAGCGTGGCAGAGGGCCAGAACAGCAACGTCACCAATAAGACGGCTGGACAGTCGGAAAACATCATTGGCGATGGTACGGCTACCAACCAATCCACCTTCCGGCAGAAAATCGACCGGATCCTGCAGGAAATCAAGAGCGCCAACGGCAGCACCAGCGTGGAACAGACCGATGTGAACATCACCAACACCGCCAAGGACGGTACCATCACCAATGATGCGAAAGATCTGGTCAACAAGGCTTCTGACAGCATCACCAACCAGATTGGTGACGGGTCTGCTGTGAAGAGCGTCATGGATGCCAGCGGTATCGCCAACACCGCAACCGGCGGCACCATCAGCAACAGCGCAGCCGACGTGATTAACACTGGGACTAACAGCGTCATCAACAAGGTTGGCGACAACCAGGTGGCTGTGAAGACGGACAACGTCAAAGCGGCTTACGGTTCAGATACCTCCACCACCTGGGATGCGAAAGGTATTACCAATACTACCAGTGGGGATATCAGCAACAGCGCTGTGAACATCATCAATACCGCAACTGGCGACATGACCAATACTGTGGGCGGCAAGATGCTGAACGATGTGACTGGCGATATGGAGAATAAGGTGGGCGGCAGCCTGACCACCACTGTGACGAACGACAGCAGCCTGACTGCTGAAAACATCAACAACACCGCCAGGAACAAGATTACCAACGATGCCAAGGAGATCATCAACAAAGCTGCCACCAGCATTAAGGATATAGTTGGCAAGACGACCGTGACCACAACGGATGGCGGGACTACCTTCAAGAATACGGACCATGATGATCCTATCGAAGAAGGCAGCATTACCAGTACCACTATTTCCGGCAATACGGTGACCACTGGCCAGGTAACCACTGACTATGCCGCTGTGAACAATGACCTGACGGTGAACGGCGATTCCCACTTGCAGGGCAATGTAAGCGTAGGCAAGAATCTGGAAGTGACCGGTACGTCCACTTTCAAAGATGCCGTTACCATGGAAAAAGATCTGGAAGTGAAGGGTACCACCACTACAGAGAAATTGGCGGTAAAAAGCGGAGCCAGCATCACTGGCGGCACCACTACTGATACCCTGCATGTGACCGGCACCTCCACCTTCGACGGCATGGTATCTTTCAAGGATGCCGTATCCATCGAAAAGGATTTGAGCGTGGGCGGCAACGCCACCGTAGCCGGTGATGTATCGGCCAGATCCTACAAAGTGGCCGGCAAGACCTATATCGACCAGAACGGCATCAACGCCAACAGCCAGAAGGTGACCAACGTGGCCGACGGCGATGTGTCCGAAGGCAGCAAGGATGCCGTGAACGGCGGCCAGCTGTATCATACCAACCAGAGAGTTTCCACGGTTGAAAACCGGATGGATGGCGTAGAAAACCGTGTTGGCCGGGTGGAAAACCGGGTGGACAACCTGGACAGCCGGATCGACAAGGTGGGCGCAAGCGCAGCTGCTATGGCCAACCTGCATCCGATGGACTTTGACGAAGACTCCAAGGTGAGCGTTGCAGCTGCTGCAGGCAACTACCGCAGCGAAACTGCCGGTGCCCTGGGCGTGTTCTATCGCCCGACCGACCGGGTGATGCTGAATGTTTCCACCAGCTTCGGCAACGGCGAAAACATGGTGGGCGGCGGCGTAACCTTCAAACTGGGCAAGAGCAGCAAACGGCTGCAGCAGGCAGAAGCCACCAATGAGGCCCTGTCCAAACAGGTGACCAATCTGCAGAACCGTCTGGATGCCCTGCTGGGTGTGCTGAACCCCAACCTGTCCAAGGCCTTCCCGGATGTACCGGCCAACCACTGGGCTTACGAAGCCGTAAGCAGACTGGCGGGCAACGATATCATCAAAGGATACGAAGACGGCAAGTATCATGGTGACCGCACCATGACCCGGTATGAAATGGCGGAAATCATCTACAACGCCCTGTCCCAAGGGGCCAAGTCGGAAGTCAGACTGGTAGAAGAATTCCGGCCCGAACTCCAGGCAATGGCTGCTCAAAGAAAAGCGTAGTCATCTCCCCAGATGCTGCCCACACCCCCCTTGAGCATACCATATAGCAAAAAAGGACCCCTCGCAGCGATGTGAGGGGTCCTTTTTTGCGGGGTTCAGGCCAGGGACGGGCACACCGGGCGATATTTTGCCTGCGGCAAAAATCTTGGTGCGCCCCTACGGAATGGTACGGAAGTACGGTTGAAAGCCGTAGGGGATTACCAAGACCGGCCGTCAGGCCGTGTCGCCCGGTAAGCCCATCCCTGCATACCCGCCGGAGGTTTGCGCTTCTGCAGGGATTTGGTATAATATAATAAAAGAAAAAGGGTGCTGCCGATTGACGGTCAGCCCCCAATGTTACTTACACAAAAAGTGATCGCACAAGTTGGAAGCTGGGGCGATCACTTTTGTGTTTTCTGATTACAGCCAATGGCATAGCCGATTCCGAATGCCGTAAGGATTACTCCTAATGTCTTGGCGGGCGCACCGGGCGATATTTTGCCTGCGGCAAAAATCTTGGTGCGCCCCTACGGAATGATACGGAAGTACGGTTGGAAGCCATAGGGAGTTACCAGGACCGGCCGTCAGGCCGTGTCGACCGATAACCGCAAAAGAGGCTGCCCTTGAGCAGCCCCTTTTGTTTATTCTATCGTCCCTCCGCCCAGGACCACGTCTCCGTCATACAGGACGGCGGCCTGACCGGGGGTGATGGCCCGCTGGGGCTCATCGAATTCAATGGTGAACGTATCCGGGCCGATGGGGGTCACGATGGCAGGCTGGGCCTCCTGGCGGTAGCGCACCTTTACCTGGCAGCGCACGGGGCCTGCCGGTACTTCGCCGCTGATCCAGTTGGCTTCGCCCACGTTTGCTTCCCGGCTGAACAGGGCCTCGCTGGGGCCCACCACGACGGCGTTCCTCTTCGGGTCGATCTTCACCACGTACAGGGGAAAATCGGGCTGGTTCAGCCCTAAATGTTTGTGCTGGCCCAGGGTGTAGCAGATGATGCCCTTGTGCCGGCCAATCACGTTGCCTTCAAGATCCAGGAACGGGCCGGGCTGGGGCTTGTAGTCCAAAATGCGCTGCACGGCATCGGTGTACTGCCCATTGGGCACGAAGCAGATGTCCTGGCTGTCGGGCTTGTGGGAGTTGATGAAACCGTTTTCTTCGGCGATTTCCCGGGTGTGGGTCTTGTGGTACCCGCCCAGGGGGAAATGGGTGTGGGCCAGCTGCTCCTGGGTCAGGTTGTACAACACGTAGCTCTGGTCCTTTTTCGGATCCGTAGCTTTCAGCAATTCGTATTTGCCGGTAGTTTCATTTTTGCGGATGCGGGCGTAGTGGCCGGTGACCACACAGTCACAGCCCAGTTCCCGGGCCCGTTCATACAGGGCACCGAATTTCAGGAACTTGTTGCAGTCGATGCAGGGGTTGGGGGTGTGGCCCAAGGTGTAGCTGCGGGCGAATTTTTCCATGACATCGTGTTTGAATTCGTCCGTGTAATTGAACACGTAAAAGGGCATGCCCAGCCGGGCACAGACGCTGCGGGCATCTTCCACGTCGGACAGGCTGCAGCAGGTCCTGGTGCTGCAGTAGCCGGCATCGGGGTTGTTGTACAGTTTCATGTTGCAGCCGATGCAGTCGTAGCCTGCATCCTGCATCAGTTTGGCGGCAACGGAGCTGTCCACCCCGCCGCTCATGGCAATGAGAGCTTTCATGATGATCCTTTCTCATAGAGGGGTGAAAAGGTTTACGCCCCGTTTTTGTCAGTTGTCAGTCGCCTAACACCAATCGTGCGACCGTAATGGTGGTTTTTATCTTTGTTTGTGTAAGTCCCGCAACCGGTTCACTTCCCTGATCACGGTTCCGGCCACGTATTCCACCTGTTCCGGGGTGATGTCGTCGCCCAGGGAGAACCGGATGGAACTCCGGGCTTCGTCCGGGCTGCACCCCATGGCCAGCAGCACATGGCTGGGGTCGGGACTGCCGGAGGCACAGGCGGAACCGCTGGAAACGCAGATGCCGGCCATACCCAGCACGGGCAGCAGGGCCTCGGCGGATACACCTTCGAAGGCCATGTTCAGGTGGCCGGGGAGGCGCAGCAGTGTGCCGGCGTGGACCTTCGTGCCGGGCAGGGCGGAAAGCTTTTCCTGAAGGGCATTGCGGGCTTCCTCCATACGGCGGGTATTGGCCGCCAGTTGGCCGCAGGCTTCCTGCAGCGCTGTGGCCATGCCCACGATGCCCGGGACGTTTTCTGTGCCGGCCCGTTTGCCTCGTTCCTGGGCTCCACCAAAAATCAGGGATTTCAATTCAAAGCCTCGTTTGGCAAAAAGGAATCCATTCCCTTTGGGTCCATGAAATTTATGGGAAGAGGCGGACAGGAAGTCCACGGGGCTGTCTTTCAGGCTGATGGGTACGTGTCCCACGGCCTGGACGGCGTCGGTGTGGAACAGGGCGCCGGCGGCATGAGCCAGTTCAGCCAGCTGCCGGATGGGCTGGAGGGCGCCGGTTTCGTTGTTGGCCAGCATGACGGATACCAGGCAGGTTTCCGGGGTCAGGGCGGCTTTCAGGTCCGCCGGATCCACCACGCCTTCGGGGCTCACGGGCAGCAGGGTCACGGTGAAGCCCTGGTCCTTCAGGTCGTCCAGGGTGTTCAGCACGGCGTGGTGCTCGATGGCACTGGCGATGAGGTGGGTGCGGCCGTGCGCTTTGCCCCAGGCTGCGGCGGAGCGGAGGATCTGGTTGTCGGCCTCGCTGCCTCCGGACGTGAACGTAAGCTCGCTGGGCAGACAGCCCAGGCAGGCGGCAATGGTTTCCCGGGAACGGATCAGGGCGGCGGAAGCGTCCTGGCCCAGGGGATAGGTGCTGGAAGGGTTGCCATAGTGTTCCGTAAAATACGGCAGCATGGCAGACACCACAGCATTCGAAACCCGGGTGGTGGCAGCATTATCGGCATAGACGAACATAACAGGTCCTCCTTTGGGGTGAAATATATCATATAATTATACAATATTTTGTCCTCCCCTAAAACAAATTTATTTTTCTTTTCTTCTTGTCTTTTTCTCCTCTCCATGCTATAATTGTAAAGCTGTATATATTATATATACTTCTTCTGCCCTCATGGTAGAGGAGCAAAACCAAAGGAGGAGGTGATTTCGTGAATAACTACGAAGTCATGTACATCGTTAAGCCGGTAGAAGAGGACGCTTACAACACTGTTGTAAAGAAGTTCGACGACCTGCTGGTTGCTAACGGCGCTACGATCGAAAAAACCGATAAGTGGGGCAAAAAACGTCTGGCATATGCTATCCAGGACTTCAACGATGGTCTGTATGTACTGACCACGTTTGCTGCTGAACCGGCAGCCGTCAAGGAACTGGACCGTGTGATGAAGATTACGGATGAAATCCTGCGTCACATGATTATTCGCAAAGGCGAATAAGGAGGCTGGGTGTATGAATCGCATTATTTTGTTGGGCCGTCTGGTGCGGGATCCGGAAGTCCGGGTCACTCCCACGGAAAAAACGGTCTGCACCTTTACTCTGGCTGTTGACCGTCCCTTCACTTCGAAGAACGGCCAACGGGAAGCGGATTTTATCAACATCGTTACATGGAATAAAACCGCAGAATTATGTGGGAACAGTTTGACCAAGGGGCAAAGAGCTCTGGTGGAAGGTCGCCTGCAGATCCGCAGCTACGATGGAAAAGACGGGAACAAGCATTATGTGACGGAAGTCATTGCTGACCGTGTAGAATTCATCGAACGGAAGGGCTATGGCAGCAATCCGGCTGCCGGCCAGCAGAATCCTCCTGCCCAGAACAACAACTCCCAGGGTGGAAATTCCAACCCCATGGGGGGCTTTGGCTCTGAAGTAGGTTTTGACGAAGAAATCCCATTTTAAAAGGGAGGATAGAATAACGCCATGATGAAACGTGAAAGAGGTAATCGGAGACCCAGAAGAAAAGTTTGCTCCTTCTGCGTCGACAAAGTCCAGGAAATCGACTATAAAGATGCTGCTAAACTGCGGAAGTTCATCACCGAACGGGGCAAGATCCTGCCGCGTCGGATTTCCGGCACCTGCGCAAAACATCAGCGTCAGCTGACCATTGCCATCAAACGTGCCAGAAACGTTGCACTGCTGCCGTTTACTGCTGAATAAGCTGGATGACACAAAGACAGATCCTTCGGGGTCTGTCTTTTTTTTATTAAATATTGTAGAATATAATATTACCGTGTGGAATTTCAGGACGGGCTCACCGGGCGACACCCCTCCGGGGGTCTTGGTGAGCCCCTGCGGAAATATCATTCACTGGAACGCTGCAGGGGCGTACCAAGATTTTTGCCGTAGGCAAAATATTGCCCGGTACACCCGCCGCAGGCAATCATTTTGTATCAACGGAGGGAAGACCCATTGCAGTATCATAAAACATCCTCGCTGGTGGAATCAGGGATCCTGGCAGCGGTGGCAGTCCTTTTTACCCTGGTCGGCAATTATGTGCCGATACTCGATCTGGTGGTCAGCATCCTGTGGCCTCTGCCCATTATCCTGTGCGGACGGCGGAACGGTCTGAAATGGAGCGTCCTGTGTCTGGTGGTCACGGGCGCGGTAGTTTCGGTGCTGCTGTCCCCCATGCAGGCACTGACCCAGTGTGTGATTCTGGGCCTGATCGGCCTTTTTATGGGCTATGCCATGCGCAGGCAGATGAGCCCGGTGAATACCCTGCTCATGGGCAGTCTGGGGGCTCTGATTTCCACCCTGCTCAGCGCTGTGGTGGCTTACTATCTGATGGATGTGAACGTAATCCAGGTGTTCTTCGATTCCATCGATGAATCCATTTCCATGAGCGGGGACCTGCTGCAGACCATGGGGATGGGCGGTTTTAACGGAGGACAGCTGGATCAACTGAAGAAGATGTTTGAGCTGATCCTGCCGGCAGGCATTATCCTCAGCGCTCCGGTGACGGCCATGGCCAATTACTGGGCAGCCCGGAAAATCCTGGCCCGGATGGGGGACTATTACCCCTGGTTCCCGCCTTTTTCCCTGTGGAAACTGCCCAAATGGCTGCTGCTGCCTTACGGCATCGGCATGATGCTGATCTTCTTCGGACAGAATGCCCAGGACTCCTGGCTGTACCGGGGCGGGTACACCCTGTACATGATGATGAACATGCTGCTTCTGGTCCAGGGGCTGTGTCTGATCCGCTGGTATGTGGAGTACAGACATTATCCCCGGATCCTGATCCCCCTGAGCCTGATCCTGACCTTTACGCTGCCCATTGCATCGCAGCTGATCGTGGTACTGGGGGCTTATGAAATGGTGTTCGACCTCCGGAAGATCCGGAAACCGGTCCCCAAAGAGGATCCGAAGCAGGAGAAATAGAAGGGAAGACCTATGGAAGAGAAAACACAGCGCAACCTGTGGCAATGGGTGCGCATTGCTGTGGCCATCATCGGGTCGGTGCTGGTGATTTCCGGCATCCTGATCAATCAGGCCATCTGCACGGCCGGGGGCTTTGTGGCCGTGATGCTGGTATTCTACCTGACTTTCCGCAGCAACCGGCTGCGGGAAGCCTGGTTCAACCATTCTATGACTACTGTGGTCCGCAACATCGAGCGGGCCAACAACTACGCCTCCCAGCGGATCCCCATCGGCATCGGAGTATTCGACAAGGAAGGGCATCTGCAGTGGCGGAACCGGCTGTTCAACGAGTATGTGGCGGTGGAAATGCCCCTGGGCACGCCTTTTGAAAAGGTGCTGCCGCCGCCGGACAACAATTTTGCGGCCCTGCGGCTGCGGGATGCGGAAAAGCAGCTGAAAATCGGGGACCGGGTGTACCAGATGCTGGTGCGCCGGATCCAGATCACGGAAAACCCGGAGGACGATACGGGACTGGCCCTGTACCTGATGGATATCACCGACCGGGAGCGCAAAAAGAAGAAGTATGAGGAAGAACACCCGGTGGTAGCCTACGTACAGTTCGACAACTACGACGATGCCATGAAGGGCCTGAACGAAAACGAACGGGCCAGCGTGGTGGTGGATGTGACCAAGGCCATCGGCAGCTGGGTGGAGGAAGTGAACGGCTACTTCCAGAAATATACGGAAGACATGTTCGTGGTGGGACTCAGCCGTAAGGGACTGAATGAAACGATCAAAAAGAAGTTCCTGGTGCTGGACCGGGTCCGTGACATCAAGAGCGGCAACCGGACCACACCTACCATCAGCATCGGGGTGGCGGCGGAAGGCCGGAACCTGGCGGAAATGAGCCAGAAAGCGCAGGCGGCCCTGGATCTGGCACTGGGCCGCGGCGGTGATCAGGCTGTGGTGCAGATCGGCGAGGATATGAGCTTCTACGGGGCCCGGGGTTCCGTCCAGGCCAAGAATACCCGGGTGCGGGCCCGGATCGTGGCCCAGGCTATCCATGAACTGATGACCGGAGCGGACCAGGTGTTCGTCATGGGCCATGCCAACGAGGACTACGATGCCCTGGGGGCAGCCATCGGGGTGGCCAAGATGGCTCTGACCCTGCAGAAAAGCTGCTGTATCGTCACCAGTGGACAGGGACCTTCCCTGAAGAAACTGGAGACAGTTTCCAAGGACCAGAGTGACCGGTACCTGTCCCTGTTCGTGGATGAGGATGAAGCACTGAAACGGATCACCCCGGGCAGCATCCTGGTACTGGTGGATCATCACCGGGCCATGCTCAGTGCGGCGCACAAGATGCTGCAGGCCATCCGGCGGCGGATCATCATCGATCATCACCGGCGGGCGGAGGATGCCATTACGGATGTGATGCTCCAGTATATGGAACCGTCCACATCGTCTACCTGCGAGATGGTAACGGAAATCCTCCAGTATTTCGAGGACAAGCTGCAGCTTTCGGAAGTGGAGGCCACGGCCCTGTATGCGGGCATCGTGGTGGACACCAAGAACTTTGCGGTACAGACCGGGGAACGGACGTTCGAGGCAGCGGCGTTCCTGCGCCGGAATGGGGCTGATCCCCATCTGGTTTCCATGCTGTTCAAGGATGATGAGCATACGGTCCTGACCCGGGCCAAGATCATCACCGAGATGCAGCAGCCTTTGCCGGGTCTGGCGGTGGCGGTGCATTCCTGCTCCTGCACGGACAAGGACACGCCGATCATCGTGGCCCAGGCGGCGGATGAACTGCTGACCATGGATGACATCCGGGCCAGTGTGGTGTTCAGCCAGAATGAAAATGGAGTCAGCATCAGCGCCCGCAGTGACGGCAGCGTCAATGTGCAGGTGATGATGGAAGAACTCGGCGGCGGCGGTCATCAAACCGTGGCCGGGGTACAGGTCAAGGGAGTGACGGCAGCAGAACTGATGCCGAAAGTCATTGAACTGGCCAAAGAACAAATGAAGGAGAGCGATACAGATGAAGGTAATCCTGTTGCAGGACATCAAGAAGTTGGGTAAAAAAGGCGAAATCATCGAGACGGCGGAAGGGTACGGCCGGAACTATCTGATCCCCCGGGGACTGGCTGAAGAAGCTACTACCCGGAATGTGAACCAGGCCAAACAGGATATGCAGGTGGCCAAACATCGGGCTGCCCAGGCTCACGACGAAGCAGTGATCCTGGCTGCGCAGCTGGAAAAAGTGGTGCTGCACATGAAAGTGAAGGTGGGGGCCAACGGCAAACTGTTTGGTTCCATCGCCTCCAAGGATGTGGCTGATGCACTGCTGAGCCAGACCGGCATGGAAGGTGTGGACCGGCGCAAGATCGAAGTACCCGGCACCATCAAGAGCCCGGGCGAATATACTGCTACGGCAAAACTGCTGCCGGATGTAACGGCAAAATTCAAGGTCGTCGTGGAGACTGAGAAATAAGCCTGTAACAGGGCTTTGTGTGGATAAAGGAGGGTCCATATTTTGGAAGAACGTATCCCACCCCAGAATATTGAGGCGGAACAGAGTGTGCTGGGAGCCATGCTCATCAGCAGGGAAGCCATCGATAAAGCCGGGGAGATCCTGACGGAAGATGATTTCTACCGCCCGGACGACCGGATCATCTTTTCTGCCATCATGGACCTCCACAGCCGCAATGAGGCCGTGGACCTGGTCACGGTGACGGAAGAACTGCGGAAGATGGGCAAACTGGATACCGTAGGCGGGACGGCCACCATTACGGCCCTGAGCAATGCCGTGCCTACGGCGGCCAATGTAACGTATCACGCCAAGATCGTGGAAGAGAAGGCCCTGCGCCGGCAGCTGATCAACGCTGCCACGGAGGTGGTGACCGAAGGCTACGAAGAGGATGAGGATATCAGCCAGACCATCGACCAGGCGGAGCAGAAAATCCTGGCGGTGGCCAACCGGAAACATGCCAATGGAGTGACCCGGATCAAGGACGTGGTGAAGAGCGCCATGACCCGGATCGAGGAACTGTACGATTCCAAAGAAGCCTTTACGGGGCTGCCCACTGGCTTTGCTGATTTTGACAAGATGACCAGCGGTCTGCAGCCTTCCGATTTGATCATCGTGGCCGCACGTCCCTCCATGGGGAAATCGTCCCTGGTACTGAATATTGCGGAACATGTGGCCCTGGCGGGCCACAAATCTGTGGTGTTCTTCTCCCTGGAAATGAGCAAGGAACAGCTGGTCCAGCGGCTCCTGTGTTCCCAGGCCCAAATCGATGCTTCCCGGCTGCGGATCGGACAGCTGCAGGAAAGTGAATGGCCGAAGCTGGTCCAGGCAGCTGACAATCTGAGCAATGCCAAGATCATGCTGGACGATACACCGGGCATGACGGCTTTGGAGATGCGCAGCAAGGCCCGCCGCTGGAAAAACGAGAACGGGCTGGATCTGATCATCGTGGACTATCTGCAGCTGATGCAGGGGTCCAGCAAGCGGGCCAGTGACAACCGGCAGCAGGAAATGAGCGATATCTCCCGGTCCCTGAAAGGACTGGCCCGGGAACTGAATGTGCCGGTAATTGCCCTGTCCCAGCTGAGCCGGAGCGTGGAACAGCGGACCAGCAAACGGCCCATGCTGAGCGACCTGCGTGAATCCGGGGCCCTGGAACAGGACGCCGATATTGTCTGTTTCATTTACCGGGATGATTACTATAACCCGGACACGGACCAGAAGAATGTGGCGGAACTGATCGTGGCCAAGCACCGGAACGGTGCTGTGGGCACGGTTCCCCTGTACTTCCGGAAGGATATCACCCGGTTCTATGATCTCAGCAGCAAGCATGAGTAAAAGAGGTGTTCTCCGCACCTCTTTTTTTCTTTGCAAACGAAATATACTTGTGATTGCTATACGTTCGGTAAAATGATACAATAAACTATATGCAGCGGGGACGGTGTGTTCTCGTGTTATGCCATTTTTTTGTCTATACTTAAGGAGGAAGTATTGTGATTCCACGTTATACCAGTAAAGAAATGGGTTCCATCTGGACGGAAGAAAACGAAGACCGTAACATTGTCAAGGTTGAAGTGACGGCCTGTGAAGCCATGAACAAACTGGGCATCGTCCCCGATGATGCGCTCCATGACATCCAGACCAAAGCCGATTTCGACCTGGACCGGGTTCACGAAATCGAAAAAACCACCAACCATGATATCATTTCTCTGCTCACTTCTGTGGCTGAACATGTAGGGGATGCTTCCAAATATATCCATAAAGGCCTGACCTCCAACGACGTGAAGGACACCGCCATGGGGATGATGATGAAACACTCTGCAGAAATCCTGATCCGGGAAGAAAAGGAACTGCATGAAATCCTGAAAGCCCAGGCTGTGAAATACAAATACACCTATTGCGTGGGCCGCACCCACGGCATCCATGCAGAACCCATGACCTTCGGCCTGAAGTTCCTGCTGTGGATGAGCGAAACAGAACGGAACATCGAACGGCTGGAAATGGCCAAGAAATACATCTCCGTAGGCAAACTGAGCGGTGCTATCGGTACCTACTCCAACATCGACCCGTTTGTGGAAAAATACGTGTGCGAAAAACTGGGCCTGACCCCCGTGCCTGTAGCCAACCAGGTTGTCCAAAGAGACCGTCACGCTTTCTACCTGAGCACCATTGCTGTGTGCGGTGCTTCTCTGGAAAAGATGGCATTGGAAATCCGTCACCTGCAGCGCACCGAAGTACGGGAAGCGGAAGAATACTTCGCTCCCGGCCAGAAGGGCTCTTCCGCCATGCCTCATAAACGGAACCCCATCACCTGCGAAAAAGTCTGCGGCCTGGCCCGTGTCCTGCGGGGCAATGCCGAAGCTGCCATGGAGAACGTGGCCCTGTGGCATGAACGGGATATCTCCCATTCTTCCGTAGAACGGATCATCCTGCCGGATTCCACCATCCTGCTGGACCATATGCTGCGCAAGATGAAGGATATCCTGGGCAAACTGCTGGTATATCCTGATAAGATGATCAAAGACCTGAACCTGACCGGCGGTCTGATCTACAGCCAGAATCTGCTGATCGCCCTGGTAAGCAAGGGTGTACTGCGGGAAGATGCCTATAAGTGGGTACAGCGCAATGCCATGGCTCGCTGGATGGAAGGCGCCGACTTCAAGACCAACGTGGAAGCCGACCCGGATATCGACAAGTATCTGACCAAGGAAGAAGTGGAAGCCTGCTTCGAACCGAAACATATGCTGAAACATCTGGACGAAATCTACGCCCGGTTTGGACTTTAATCCGAAAGAAGGAGTGGCTCTATGTCATCTGTTGTAGTAATCGGTTCCCAATGGGGGGACGAAGGCAAAGGTAAAATCGTAGACTATCTGGCTCAGCAGGCCGATGCGGTGGTCCGGTATTCCGGCGGCTCCAACGCCGGCCATACGGTTGTGGTCAATGATGTATCCTATAAACTGCGGCTGCTGCCCAGCGGCATCCTGTATAACGACAAGACCTGCATCCTGGGCAATGGGGTTGTGATCAACCCTCGTGTGGTGCTGCAGGAAATCGCGGAAATGAAGGCCAAGGGCGTGGACACCAGCAATCTCTTGATCAGCGACCGGGCCCATGTGGTATTCCCATACCATGAAAAACAGGATGAACTGCAGGAAGCAGCCCTGGGAGATGCCAAGATCGGCACCACCAAAGGCGGCATCGGTCCCTGCTATATGGATAAGGTGGCCCGTACGGGCATCCGGATGTGCGACCTGCTGAACAAGGACGTACTGGCGGAAAAACTGAAACGGAACCTGGCTGCCAAGAATGCCCTGTTTACCAAAGTCTATGGGGCAGAACCCATGGAATATGAACCCATGCTGAAAGCCTACCTGCAATATGCGGAAGAACTGCGGCCCCATGTGACCGATACCAGCGTGGCTCTGGGCGATATTTTCGACGCCGGCAAAAAAGTACTGTTCGAAGGGGCACAGGCAACGTTCCTGGACATCGACTATGGTACCTATCCGTATGTGACCAGTTCCAACCCTACTGCCGGCAATGCGGCCATCGGCAGCGGCGTAGGTCCCCGTTACATCGATCATGTGGTGGGCGTGGTGAAAGCCTATACCACCCGTGTAGGGGAAGGCCCCTTCACCTGTGAATTGTTTGATACGGACGGCCCGGGTACCTATCTGCGGAACACCGGCCATGAATTCGGTACTGTGACCGGGCGGCCCCGCCGCTGCGGCTGGCTGGATGCTTTCATGGTGAAATATTCTGCCCGGCTGAACTCCATGGATGCCCTGGCCATTACCCGGCTGGATATCCTGGACGGCCTGGATGAAATCAAAATGTGCACCGGCTGGACCATTGACGGCAAGCCCATCCAGAACATCCCGGCGGATCTGAGCATCCTGGCCAAGGCCAAACCGGTATATGAAACCTTCAAGGGCTGGAAAAAGGATATTTCCGGCGTACGCAAGTACGAAGACCTGCCCGAGGAAGCCCAGGCTTACCTGGCCCGTCTGAGTGAAGTGGTAGGGGTGGAAATCGGCATTGTGTCCGTTGGCCCCAACCGGGATCAGACGTTCTCTTTGAAGGAATTTTTCTAAGATAAGTTCAAAAAAAGAGGAGAAAGGTGTTGACACCTTTCTTCTCTTTTGCTATACTATACAAGCTTTCTCTTTGAGGAAGCGCCACACCAGCCTTCAATGGACCGGCAACTGTTTCACCTGAAACAGAGTGAGAAAAAAGTTGTTGACAAACCTTTGAAAGTCTGGTAATATATAGAAGTCGTCACGAAGACGGCAAGACGAACTTTGAGAACTGAATATTGTTGACAGATGTGCGGGTCAAGTCACTTTAAGTGATGAGATCGAGTCACCTGGATGAG
>NZ_JBNMIU010000036.1:0-24214 GCF_050873445.1 Acidaminococcus sp.
ATAACGAGACATATCTATGCTCCTTTCAGTTCTTCGTGGTGGTTGAGTTGAAATTCAGTTTAGGTATGTCTTATTTTATATAAAACATAGGGGTCTTGTGAACAGGAAGTCCACAAGACCCCAACATTTATTATAGAACCGTTTTTTTATGCCAACTTGCGTCTGCTTCCCGTTTCCTGTACAATGAAACTGGATTCTTATTCTATTTTCCTGGAAAGGTGGTATTTTCATGAAAATCGCTGTCCCCATGTTTGTGCGGGAATCAGATAAAAAAGCCCTGGAGGCGGCTGCGCCCCGGGCGGAATTCTATTACGGCAGGAATCCGGAAAAATTGGCGGAAGCCGAAGTGATCCTGGGCAACGTAAAACCGGCGCTGCTTTCTGGCTGCCAAAACCTGAAATGGCTGCAGCTGAACTCTGCCGGCGCCGATGCCTACTGCAAGCCGGGCATCCTGCCGAAGACGGTACAGCTTACCAACAGTACCGGCGCTTATGGGCAGGCCCTTTCGGAACACATGCTGGCTCTGCTGCTGGCCATGATGAAGAAACTGTATCTGTACCATGATAACCAGAAAGAACACCAGTGGAAGGACGAGGGCATGGTCACCAGCCTGGAGGATGCTACGGTAGTAGTGGTAGGGTTCGGCAATATCGGAAAGGCTTTCGGGCGGCTGTGCAAGCTGCTGGGGGCCCATGTAATCGGCATCCGGCGCCATACGGGGAATGTTCCGCCTGAGGCGGACGAAATGGGGACATTGGACGATCTGCCCCGGGTACTGGGACGGGCAGATGTGGTGGCCAGCGTGCTGCCCGGGACTTCGGCAACTACTCATCTGTACGATGCCGGACTGTTCACTGCCATGAAGCCCGGAGCCTGGTTCATCAACTGCGGCCGGGGCAATGCGGTGGTCCAGGATGACCTGCAGCAGGCACTGCTCTGCGGGCATCTTGCCGGGGCGGCCCTTGACGTGACGGATCCGGAACCTCTGCCGGCAGACAGTCCCCTGTGGGATACACCCAACCTGGTCATCACGCCCCACATCAGTGGTGATCATCACCTGACGAAGACCTGGGACAACGTGGTTAAAATCGCCGTTACCAACCTGAAGCATTATCTGGCAGGCGAATCTCTGGAAAACCCGGTGGACCTGCAGACGGGGTACAAGAAGAGTGAATGACAACCTCTCTGAAATGAGATATAATAATCTACTACGCAATCGGACGGAAAGGAAGTAGAACCATGCTTTATGTGATCCTGATGGGCCTCATTGCCCTGTTCATTGCTATTTTTGCCCTCCAGAACTCCACACCTGTGGAAATCAGCTTCCTGGTCTGGCATTTTTCCATGAGCCTGGCCCTGATCATCCTGGGCTGTCTGCTGCTGGGATTTGTATTCGCCAGCCTGATGACCTTGAAAATCAAGGCAGGCCATTATATGAAAGACCGGAAACTGAAAAACCAGCTGCGGGATCTGGAAGAGGAGAAAGCACAGTGGGAAAAACAGGAGAAACGGCGGACGGCCTCCATTCCCCAGGCTCCCCGCACCGGCGGTTATGCGGTCAAAAGCACGAAAACCCTGAAAGACGATAAAGCCCCCATCATCCAGCCTTTCCGTCCCAAAGAATAAAGAGAACCCTATGATCTACCATAAAATCACACCGCTGACGGACGAGGATCAGGCTGCCATCGAACGGCTCAGTACCGAGCTGGGCCTGACGCCCCTGGTGACCGGCATCCTGGTCCGGCGGCATCTTACCGAAAAACAGCAAATCGAAGAATTCCTGGAGGGGAAACCCAGGCCCTATTACGATCCATTCCTGCTGAAGGATATGAACAAGGCTGTAGAACGGATCTGCCAGGCCCTGCAGCAGGGGGAACCCATGACCATCTACGGGGATTATGACGTGGATGGGACATCGGCCAGCTCCCTGCTGTATTTATTCCTGAAAGCCCAGGGTGCCACTGTGGATGTGTATGTGCCCCGGCGGGATACGGAGGGATACGGCCTGAACGGTCCGGCACTGGAGAAGCTGGCGGCCAGGGGGACGAAGCTGCTGATCACCGTGGATACGGGCATCAGCGGCGCCCAGGTGGTGGCCCAGGCTCCCCAATCCATGGATATCATCGTTACCGACCACCATCTGGCACCCCGGGAACTTCCGGCGGCCCTGGCTGTGGTGAACCCCAACCAGCCCGGAGATACGTATCCCTTTAAGGGCATCGCCGGGGTGGGTGTGGCTTTCAAACTGTGCCAGGCCCTGTACCAGAAGCTGCATCATACGGATGCTTTTTGGGATGAACTGATTGAACTGGTTGCCTTGGGTACGGTGGCCGATATGGTGCCCCTCCAGGATGAGAACAGGGAAATCGTGCGCAGGGGGCTGGTCAAAATGGCCCAGACGCCGCTCTGCGGTCTCCAGGCCCTGATCAGGGTCACGGTGGCCCCTGGGGCCGTTATTAACAGCGGTACTATCGGTTTCGGTCTGGGACCCCGGATCAATGCAGCCGGACGCCTGGACGACGCTATGGTGGCCGTACACCTTTTGACCACGGAGAATCCGGCAGAGGCCCACGACCTGGCCAACCAGCTGAACAGCGCCAACCAGGAACGGCAGGCCCTGAGCCAGAAGATTTTCGAAGAAGCGGAACAGGAAATGGCCCGGCATGGCGTTCCTGAGTGGGGTGTAGTGCTGGGCAGGGAAGGCTGGCATCCAGGAGTAATCGGCATCGTAGCCTCCAGGATTACGGAAAGGTATCATTTGCCAACCATCCTGCTTTCCATCAGCGGTGACGTGGCCAAGGGTTCCTGCCGCAGCATCCCTCCCCTGGATCTGTATCAGGCCCTGGACCGGTGCCGGGGGTATCTGGAGCAGTTCGGGGGCCATGCCCAGGCGGCGGGACTTACCATCAAGACGGCCAATATCAATGCTTTCCGCAAGGCCTTCCAGGAGGTGGTGGCGGACATGCTGGGCCACGTGCCCTATGAACCCTCCGCAAAACCGGATTACTTCGTACCGGAAGGACGGGAAGTGACCGTGGAGGCAGTACGGCAGTTGGCCAAACTGGAACCTTTCGGAGTGGGGAATCCGGCACCGGTGCTGGGCTTCACCCACGCCACCATTGACCAGGTAGCCCTTCTGGGCAAGGATCAGAATCATCTGCGGTTCGACCTGCACCAGGGCGGCTTCCGGTATAAAGGACTCCTGTGGCAGGAAGGGCCGCAGTTCCATTCTTTCTACGCCGGCGAGCAGGGATCCATCGCCTTTTCTCCCCGGCTGAACACCTTTCGGGGCGTGACCAGCGTGGATCTGGAAGTAGCAGCGGTGGAAGCACCCTATACCATCATCGACTGGCGGCATGAAAACCGACACAAAGAGACAGAACTAAATAGTATTTTACAAAAAGACAGAAAAACGGTAGTATATGTACAGGATACTGTTCCTCTGAAGGCCAGATTCCCGGAAGCCATTGTACTTCCGTATGGGACCGTTGCGCCGGAGGGAACCCGGACCACAGTATTTTACGGGGCCGGGGCGGACCGGGTGCTTACGGCAGGGGCCTTTCCCCTGAAACCGGAGCAGACCGGGCGGCTGTATCTGTTCTACGACCGGGATGATTTGATGGCACTGCGGGATGCTCTGCGGCGTGCCTATCCGGATCTGGGCGGGATGCGTTTCTGTTATGCGGCCATCCGGCGTCTGCTGCAGCAGCAGGGGGCTTGCCGGGAAGACCAGCTGCTGGATAAGACGACCCGGGAAGGATACCGGATCAGCCGGAAGGTCCTTGATATTTTTTATGAACTGCACCTGTTCAACCGGGACCGGGAACTGGTTTCCCTGGGGGATACAGGTCACAAGAATATGCAGGAATCCAAAGGGTTCCTGGAACTGCAGGCCACTTACGACCGGAAGTTCCAGCAGCTGAATCACAGCTGGCTTATCACGCCGGCAGAAATCGCTGCCCTTTGGAAGACAGGAAGGTGATTCGACCATGGAACAGCTTGACGACAAGCCGATCAGTGCGGAGGAATTCTATGCCCGCATCGGCAAATATCTGACCCCGCGGCAGGTGGAATTCGTCCGGGAAGCCTACAACTTCGCGGCGGAAGCCCATGCCAAACAGAAACGGGCATCCGGGGAACCCTATATTATCCATCCTCTGGGGGTGGCCTCCATCCTGGCCCAGCTTCAGCTGGATGACGTGACTCTGGCAGCCGCTTTTCTGCACGATGTGGTGGAAGACACCGATGTGACCCTGGACCAGCTGGAGGATATCTTCGGCCGGGAAGTGGCCATGCTGGTGGATGGTGTGACCAAACTGGGCAAAATCGAATACATCTCCCGGGAAGAGCAGCAGGTAGAAAACTACCGGAAAATGTTCCTGGCCATGGCCAAGGATATCCGGGTAGTGCTCATCAAACTGGCTGACCGGCTGCACAACATGCGTACCATGAAATACATGCCGGTGAACAAGCAGAAGCGGATTTCCAGCGAAACCCTGGAAATCTATGCGCCTCTGGCCCACCGGCTGGGCATCTACGCCATCAAATGGGAACTGGAGGATCTGGCCTTCCGGTACATGGAACCCCAGCATTACTACGAGCTGGTGGAACAGGTGAAAATCAAGCGGCACGAACGGGAAGCCATGGTGCAGGAAGCCATGGATGAACTGCGGAAGCTGTGTGAGGAATCGGGCATCAACTGCCAGATCCAGGGCCGTCCCAAGAGCTTTTACAGCATCTATAAAAAGATGCAGCGGGATCACAAGACCATCAATGAAATCTATGATCTCCTGGCTGTACGGGTACTGGTGGATACGGTGAAGGACTGCTACGGAGTGCTGGGTATCGTCCACGGCAAATGGAAACCCATTCCGGGCCGGTTCAAGGATTACATCGCCGTGCCCAAATCCAACGGCTACCAGAGCCTGCACACGACCGTGGTTTCTTCCAGCGGCCAGCCCCTGGAAATCCAGATCCGGACTTTCGAGATGCACAAGGTTTCTGAATACGGTGTGGCAGCTCACTGGCGGTATAAGGAAAGCGGAGGATCCAAGATGCCCAGTGCGGCGGACAAGAGCGTAGATGCCAAGATGGCCTGGCTGCGTCAGTTGCTGGAATGGCATAAGGATATGCGGGATCCCCATGAATTCGTGGATACCGTCAAGATGGATGTGTTCTCCGATGAAGTGTTTGTGTTCACCCCCCAGGGGGATGTGCTGGACCTGCCGGAGGGATCGGTACCCATCGATTTTGCTTACCGGGTGCATACCGGCGTGGGCAACAGCTGCGTGGGGGCTAAGGTCAACGGCAAGATCGTACCGCTGGATTACCATCTGAAGAACGGGGACATCGTGGAGATCATTACCTCCAAGACATCGCCGGGGCCCAGCCGGGACTGGATCAATATCGTAGGGTCCAGCCAGACCAAAAACAAGATCAAGCAGTTCTTCAAGAAGGAGCGGCGGGAAGAGAATATCGTTAATGGCCGGGAGATGCTGGAGCGGGAATGCCGGCGCCTGGGCTACGATGTGAATACCATGCTCATCCCGGAGAACCTGAAGGAAGTAGCGTCCCGGACCCATATGGACGGCAGCGTGGAGAACCTGCTGGCAGCCCTGGGCTACGGCGGTCTGATGGTGAACTCGGTGATGGTAAAGCTGGTGGAGCTGTATAAGAAAGCCCAGAAGCAGAACACGACCAAGAACCTGTCCCAGCTGCTGAACGAACTGAAACCCCGGACCGTGAAGACCCACAAGGGCAGCCACGGCATCCTGGTCAAGGGGGAAGACGATATCATGGTGAAGCTGGCCAAGTGCTGCAACCCCATCCCCGGCGATCCCATCGTGGGCTATATTACCCGGGGCCACGGGGTCAGCGTCCATCGGGCGGACTGTCCCAATGTGCTGGCCAATACGGAAGATCCCAACCGGATGATCGAGGTTTCCTGGAATGTGGATACGGATGCGGCCTATAAAGTGGTGCTGCGGCTGACGGCAACGGATCAGCCCGGGGTCATGGCCAATATCATGACCGTGACCAGCGAGACCAAGGTGAACATCAGCTCCCTGAATGCCCATACCAACCCCAGCAAGACGGCCTATATCGATATGGGCCTGGACATCACCAGTTTGGAACAGCTGAACTACGTGATCGGGCGGCTGCGGCGGATCAAGGGTGTCTACAAGGTGGACCGGAAAGTATCGGGGGTGTAAGATGCGGGCTGTGGTACAGCGGGTGACGGAAGCATCCGTCACCGTGGAAGAAAAAACCATCGGTTCCATCGGACCGGGGCTCCTGGTGCTCCTGGGAGTGGAACAGGGCGATACGGAAAAGGACGGAGCCTATCTGGCGGAAAAATTGGCCGGGCTGCGGATCTTTGAGGAAAGCGATGACAAAATGAATCTTTCGGTGCAGCAGGTGGGAGGCAGCATCCTGCTGGTGTCCCAGTTCACCCTGCTGGGGGATGTGCGCCACGGCAAGCGGCCTTCCTTTACCAAAGCAGCCCCGCCCAAAGAGGCGGACTCCCTGTATGAGGATCTGGCGGAAAAACTGCGGCGCAAGGGAATCCTGGTAGCCACCGGTCAGTTCCAGGCCCATATGGAAGTGGCTCTGGTGAATGACGGTCCGGTGACCATTCTGCTGGACAGCCGGAAGGTATTTTAGGAGGAAATTTATTCAATGAAAATCTATCGGGTCGTAGTGGGACCCATTCAGGAAAACTGTTATATCATCAAGAACGAAGCAAACAACCTGGGGATCATCGTGGACCCGGGGGATGAAGCCAATCTGATCCTGGACGCCGTGCACAGAGCGGGCATCCAGCAGGTGGCGGCCATCTTCATTACCCATGGGCACGGGGATCACATCTCTGCCCTGGATGAAGTGAAGAATGCCACCGGTGCCAAGGTGTATATGAGCAAAGAGGATGCGCCCATGCTGCGGGTATGGAACAGCAGCCTCTCCTATTCCACCAACCGGGATAAGAAATTCGATCCGCCGGATGAATACTTCACCGATGGGGAAAAGCTGACTGTGGCCGGTCTGGACTTTACCATTGCGGCTACACCGGGACATACCCCGGGCGGGGTGTGCATCATCGGCGACGGGGTGGTGTTCTGCGGGGATACGGTGTTCCTGGAAAGCATCGGCCGGACGGATCTGCCGGGCGGATCCTATGACGCAATCCTGGACTCCATCAAGACAAAGATCCTGCCTCTGCCTGATGACTACAAACTGCTGCCGGGCCATGGCCCGGCCACCACAGTGGGCTGGGAGAGACGGCGGAATCCATTCCTGCAATAAAGGAAGTGGCAATCGATGGAAATCCGACAGAAACCCAGGGGGCTGGTGGTGAAGAGCCTGCTGGCCCTGGCCGGTTTCGCTGTATTTTATCTGGCCGCTACGGCATTTCTGCCTGTGCTGTTGGCCATCGGCATGAGCTTTCTGCTGTACCCCATTGTGGATAAGCTGGAAAAACTCAAGATTGAAGGACGTGCTTTTCCCAATACCCTGGCGGTACTGATTTCGTTTCTGATCTTTGGACTGTTCGTCGTGGCGGCGGTCAATGTGCTGATTGTCCCCCTGGTGACGCAGGTGAACAACCTGCTGAAGGCCCTTCCGGGGCTGGCGGTCCATGCCAATGAGAGCCTGGGGCTGTTTTTGGGCGGAGAAGCCCAGAAACTGCCGCCCAATGTGCGGGATATGTTGCAGCAGGGGACCCGCAGCATGAATACTTATGTGATGGGGTTCCTGAAGGCCATGGTGGCGTCTACGGTGCAGGCGGCCCGCAGCCTGGTGAACCTGGCTCTGGTGCCCTTCCTGAGTTTCTATTTCCTGAAGGACTGGCGCACCCTGAAGAAGATGGTTGTAGGATTGTTCTCCTACAACAAGCAGGCTCTGGCTGACCAGGTGCTCACGGACATGGGGCATATGCTCTGCGCCTATGTAGACAACATGTTCAAGCTGTGCTTCGTTTCCGCCTTCATCCTGACCATCGGCAACACCATCCTGGGCGTGCAGTATACCTATGTGCTGGGCTTTTTGGCCATGATCTCGGAGATGATTCCCATGGTGGGGAGTGTGGCCGGCACCCTGGCGGCGGTATTCATCGCTTTTCTGCAGCAGCCGTCCCTGGCAGTGAAGGTACTGGTGCTGTACCTGGTGTACTATCAGATAGATGCCCAGGTAATCATGCCCAACCTGATGGGGCACGGCATGACCCTGCATCCGGTACTGATCATCCTGGCGGTGATGATCGGCGGGCAGCTGGGCGGCGTGGCCGGGCTGATCTTTGCTGTGCCTGTACTGACGAGCCTGAAAGTACTCTACGGGTACTTCTGGCATGCCGGTGAAGAAAAGACACCCACACAGGTCCGCAACGGTTGATAAATCCTTGCGAACTGTGTTAAAATTAATAAGTTCAAACTAGTCGTATGGACGGAGGGATTTTTATGTTAACAGGGGCACCTCGTGGTACCAAAGACATTCTGCCAGGCATGGTCAACGGCTGGCGGTATGTGGAACAAATCATTCGGGAAGCTTGCCGTGAATTCAACTATCAGGAGATCCGCACTCCGATCTTTGAACATACGGAACTGTTCCAGAGAGGCATCGGGGACGGTACGGATGTGGTCGACAAGGAAATGTATACTTTCACCGACCGCAGTGGCCGGAGCCTGACGCTGCGTCCAGAAAACACCGCCTCCGTGGTGCGTTCCTTCGTGGAAAACAAATTGTATGCGGAACCCATGCCGCTGAAGGTGTTCTATATCGGACCCATGTTCCGGTATGACCGTCCTCAGGCCGGCCGGATGAGACAATTCCATCAGTTCGGTGTGGAAGCCCTGGGTTCTGAATCCCCGATTGTGGATGCAGAAGTGATTATGCTGGCACTGACAGTGCTGAAGAAGCTGGGCCTGAAAGACCTGAAGCTGAAGATCAACTCCGTAGGGTGCCCCAACTGTCGTCCGCAGCATCGCAAACTGCTGCAGGACTACTTCCGTCCGCATCTGAACGAACTGTGTGAAGACTGCCAGAGCCGTTTTGACCGGAGCCCGCTGCGGATCCTGGACTGCAAAGTGGATGCGGACAAACCGTTCATGGCCGATGCACCCAAGATTACGGACAGCCTGTGCGACGAATGTAAGGAACACTTTGAAACCGTCAAGAAACTGCTGACGGAAGCCGGTGTGGAATACGAAGTGGACAGCAACCTGGTACGGGGGCTGGACTACTATACCAAGACGGCCTTCGAAATCCAGTATTCTCCGCTGGGCGCCCAGAGCGCTGTAGGTGGCGGCGGTCGATATGACGGCCTGGTGGAAGAGCTGGGTGGCCCCGGAACGCCGGGTGTGGGCTTTGCAATGGGTCTGGAACGGATCCTGCTGGCCCTGGAAAAACAGAACCTGCTGCCGGAAAGCAAGGAAGCGGTGGACGTATTCGCCGTCATTCCCGATGAAGGCGGCGTGGCTGATGCCTTCCGTGTGGTAACGGCACTGCGGGCCAAAGGTCTGGTCTGCGACATGAATCTGGTACCCCGCAGCATGAAGGCCCAGATGAAACAGGCCAACCGGGAACAGGCCAGATTCGCTCTGATCTTCGGCGAAGAGGAACGGAGCCGGGGTGCTGTGACCGTGCGGAACATGGCTGACAGCAGCCAGGAAGAAGTACGCTTTGGGACGCTGGAGTCCTATTTCCAAAAGTAAACCAATAAACCAGAGGTGTAAATCAGAATGAGTATGAAACGCAGTCATCATTGTGGTGACTTGAGAAAAGCAGATGCCGGCAAGACGGTTACCTTGTGCGGCTGGGTAAGCAAACGACGTGACCACGGCGGCATCATTTTCATCGACCTGCGTGACCGTCACGGTCTGGTGCAGGTGGTCATCGATCCTGCCCACGACAGCAAGGACTTCCACAAGGCCGAAGGCGTCCGCAGCGAATATGTGCTGCAGGTGACCGGTCTGGTGCGGGAACGGAGCGAAGAGACCGTCAATCCCCATCTGCCTACCGGCGAAGTGGAAGTGGTCGTAAAGGACCTGAATGTACTGAATCCTTCCAAGACCCCTCCCTTCTATATCCAGGATGGTATTGATGTAGATGAAAACGTGCGTCTGCGCTATCGGTATCTGGACCTGCGCCGTCCGGAAATGCAGAAGAACCTGATCCTGCGTCATAAGGTGACCAAGGCTGTCCGGGACTTCCTGGACAATCAGGACTTCCTGGAAATCGAAACGCCGGATCTGATCCGCAGTACCCCGGAAGGTGCCCGTGACTATCTGGTACCCAGCCGTGTGAACCCCGGCAAGTTCTATGCACTGCCTCAGTCTCCGCAACTGTTCAAACAGCTGCTGATGATTGCCGGCATGGAACGGTACTTCCAGATTGCCCGCTGCTTCCGTGATGAAGACCTGCGTGCTGACCGTCAGCCTGAATTCACCCAGCTGGATATGGAAATGTCCTTTGTGGATGAAGACGATATCATGAGCCTGACGGAAAGACTGATTTCCTATGTGTTTAAGAAAACCCTGGACATCGATGTGCCCGTTCCCATGGCCCGTATGACCTGGGACGAAGCCATGGACAAATACGGCAGCGATAAACCGGATCTGCGGTTTGGCATGCAGCTGATCAACATGAACGAAGCCCTGAAGGGGACCCAGTTCAAGGTGTTCAAGGATATCATCGATAAGGGTGGTCTGGTAAAGGCCATCAATGTGAAGGGCTATAATAAGATTCCCCGGAGAGAACTGGATGGCCTGGTGGAATTCGTAGGCATCTACGGCGCCAAGGGCTTGGCCTGGATCATCGTGAATGATGACGGCACCATCAAATCCCCGATTGCTAAATTCTTCTCCGAGGAAGAAATGCAGCGGATCCTGGCTGCCGGCAAGGCAGAAAAGGGCGATGTGCTGCTGTTCGTGGCCGACCGGAAGGCTTCTGTAGTGGCTGCCGCTCTGGGCGCTCTGCGTCTGGAAATGGGCAAACGGCTGGGCCTGATCGATCCGGACAAACTGTGCTTCACCTGGGTAGTGAAGTTCCCCATGTTCGAATACAGCGAAGAAGAACATCGTTATGTGGCCATGCACCATCCGTTCACCTGCCCCTGTGATGAGGACGTGGACAAGCTGCTGACCGATCCCGGCCATGTGTATGCCAAGGCATATGATATGGTGCTGAACGGTGTGGAAATCGGCGGCGGTTCCGTACGTATCCACCGGGAAGATGTGCAGAAGAAGGTATTCGAAGCCATTGGCCTGACCGATGAGCAGGCTCAGGAGAAATTCGGGTTCCTGCTGAAAGCCTTCGAATTCGGGGCACCTCCCCATGGTGGTCTGGCCTTTGGTCTGGACCGTCTGGTGATGCTCATGGCCAAACGGCCTTCCATCCGTGACGTCATTGCTTTCCCGAAATCCCAGAGTGCCATCGACCTGATGTGCCAGGCACCCAATGTGGTGGATGAAAAGCAACTGCGCGAACTGCACGTCCGCAGCACGGTTGTGAAAAAGGAAAAAGAAGAAAAGAAATGATCTGATCTGCCTGTGGGACCGGGGGGAGCGCCCCGGTTCTGCTTTATGGAGAATACCATAACAGGGATTGGACTGCGAGGGAGCCTGTGTGCCAGGCTGAGAGGATACCAGAGTATCGACCGTCCTGAAAGAAATCTGGTCTTTTGGGCGCAGTCTGTTCCCAATCAATCGGCTGTCGCCTGGTGCGGCAGCCGATTTTTGCTTATGATGGGGAAAGGGGAATGAAAAATGAAATTATGGAAAAAAATGACGGGAATTCTGCTGGCAGGGGCGTTGCTGGCTTCCGGATGCGGCAGTATCACGGAGAAAAAGGAAAGCAGCAAATCCATCCCGGAACTGAAAATTGCCATTTCGCCATATCAAGATGCGGATACCATCAAGACCAATACGGAACCTCTGGGCAAGCTGTTGCAGGCCATATTGAAAGAAAAGGGTTATGATGTGAAAAAAATTTCCATCAGCGTGGGGACTTCCTACAATGCGGTGGGGGAAGCCCTCAGCGCCGGAAGTGCCGATGTGGGCTTCATCTCCGGAGCTACGTATGTGCTGTATGACAAGGATGTAGACGTATTGCTGACCGCCCTGCGGGAAGGCATCAGCAAGGATACCACGGACCTGAAACCCTGGAATGACGGCAGCAAGGACGAGTTCACTAAGAATCTGGTGAAGTATTACCGGTCGGCCATCGTGGTGGGGCCCAGCGTTAAGGGACAGGCTCTGCTGGCCAAGGTGAAACGGGGCGAAAAGCCTGCCTGGGAGGAACTGGCGGACCTGAACTGGTCAGTGATGAGCCCGGCTTCCGCTTCTGGATACTTGTATCCTTCTCTGTGGCTGAAGGAAAACTACGGCAAGACCCTGAAAGATCTGCCCCATGTGATCCAGGCTGATTCTTATACCACTTCTACGGCACGGCTGGCCAGCGGTCAGGTGGATGTGATGGTGGCCTATTCCCACATCCGGGCCAAGATGGAAAAAGACTGGCAGGCCAAACTGGGAGGAACCGCTCCCATCTGGGAACAGACCGGTGTCATCGGCGTTTCAGACAAGATTTTCAACGATACCATCAGCATCAGCAAGAACAGCAAGGTGATGCAGGATGAAGGGTTCCGAAAGGCCCTGGGTGAAGCACTGATCGAAATCGGCAAGACAGACGAAGGACTGAAGATCCTGAAGACCATCGGGCACAAGGGCTATGACTGGGCCAAAGCCAGCGACTATGACAGTGAACGGAAGATCCAGAAGGAACTGAAATGAGCCAGGAAGCATTGGGATTGCGACAAGTGACTCAAGCTTATCAGAAGGGACACCTCATATTGGATGGGGTGTCTCTTTCCGTGCCTGCAGGACAGTTCCTGTCGGTCATCGGGCCCAGCGGGGCCGGCAAGACCACGCTCCTGCGGCTGCTTAACGGCATGAATCGTCCAGCTTCCGGAGAAGTCTGGGTGGAAGGCCGGCGTTTTGACGATCTGAAGGGGAAGCAAAGACGGCAGGTACAGCAGCAGGTAGGGATGATCTTTCAGGATTTCTGCCTGGTGGAAGAAAGCACCTGCCTTGCCAATGTGCTGAACGGCAGTCTGTGCCGGATCCCTTTCTGGCGTGTCCTGCTGGACCGGTTTCCCCGGATGGAAGTAGAGCGGGCCCGGGAAGCGCTGGCACAGGTAGGACTGGCAGACTATGCCGACAAACAGGCTGGAATGCTCAGTGGCGGACAAAAACAGAGAGTGGCCATTGCCCGGGTCCTGGTTCAGCAGGCTTCCATCATCCTGGCTGACGAGCCGGTGGCTTCTCTGGATCCCGGTTCCAGCCAGGCCATCCTGGAGCTGCTGCGCCAGTTGCAGGAAAAACAGCAGCTGACGGTGGTCATGAACAGCCACAATGTGGAGCAGGCCCGGCAGTATTCTGACCGGATCCTGGGGCTGCGGCAGGGACGGGTATTCTATGACGGCAAACCGGAGGAATGGACGGAAGCCCAGTTCCGGGATCTGTACAGGAGGCAGGAATGAAGAAAGTCCATGGGGGACGCTGGCTGTTGCTGCTTCTGCTGCTGGCGGCCTGGGAGGAGACCGGAGCTTCGGTAACAGTACTGGTGCAGCGGGGAGGCCGTTTCCTGGATATTTTGGAAGCCATGGTCCCGGTTGATACCGGTTATTTCGGACAGGTGGTACGGCCTCTGGCAGCCACTATTCGGATGTCAGTGCTGGGGTCAGTGCTGGGTACAGTGCTGGGATTTGGAGGAGCTTTTGCTGCCAACCGCTGGATCAATCGGTATTTTCTGCTGCGGATTCCCTTCAAACTGCTGATCCAGCTGCTGCGTACAGTACCGGCTTTGATCCTGGCCCTTTTATGCACATTCCTGGTGGGACTGGGGACGTTCGCCGGAACCCTGGCGCTTACCACCTATACTTTTGGGGTGATGACCCGGCTTGGGTATGAGGACATGGAGAATGCGGACTGGAAAGGGGCAAGGGCCCTGGCGGCAGCAGGGACAGGAAGGGGAAAGGCCTTCTTCCGTGCCATCCTGCCAAAGGTACTGCCCGGTTATCTGACCAATGCCCTCTATCTGTGGGAGGCCAATGTGCGGCAGGCTGCCATCCTGGGGTATGTGGGTGCCGGCGGTATCGGCCTGATCCTGAACGAGAGGCTGGCCTGGCGGGCCTACAGCCAGGTAGGTGCCATTCTGCTGCTGCTCTATGGAGTGGTGCTGTTTTCTGAGACTCTCAGCGAACTGCTGCGGCAGGGGCTGGCGGGGCGCTGGCAGCCAGGACGGCAAGCCAGAAGAGGTTTTTGGGCGGTGGGAGTACTGGTGCTGCTCTGGTCCCTGGGCAGGCTGGAACTTTCCGGTGGGAGCGGCCTGGGTGCGGCACGGGCGGTGCTCTATGGACTGACCCATCCGGATACTTCCATGCTGCTGGACCTTTCCCACGAAGGCGTACTGTACCTGTTATGGGAAACGTTCTGCATTGCCCTGATGGGGACTATGGGCGGTGCCGTACTGGCCGGAGCGCTCAGCTGTCTGTCCAGCTTCCGGCTGCTGCCGGTGCAGGCGGCACTGCTGCCACGGCTGCTGCTGCTTGCCATCCGGACTGTTCCTGTATTCGTCTATGGCCTGCTGTGGATCCGAGTGACGGGTCCGGGACCCTTTGCAGGGGCTTTGACCTTGATGCTGTGCAGCATCGGACTGCTGGCCAAACGGTTCCTCATCGCCCTGGAAGAGGTTTCGCCAGGGCCATACCGGGCCTACGAAGCCATGGGATGTGGCAGGTTCAAAGCTTTCTGGCGGGGTTTACTGCCGCAGCTGCAGCCGAGATGGGGAGCGGCCATCCTGTACCGTCTGGATGTGAATTTGCGGGAAGCGGCCATCCTGGGACTGGTAGGGGCCGGCGGCATTGGGACGCCCCTGATCCTGGCTCTGCAGCATTACAAATGGCAGGAAGCCGGGGCCCTGCTCTGGGGTCTGGCCGTGCTGGTGGCTGCAGCAGAAGCTGTCAGTGAACGGCTGCGGAAAGGGTAAAAACGGATGGAAATCGTATTTTCGATGAGATTTCTTTTTATTGACATCTTCTTTAATTCCTAGTATCATATAGGAAATATAAAATTTCTACTTAATCAATAGGAATTAAAAGGGAGCGATAACATGAAGACAGGGAAGAAATGGGCAGTATTGTTGACGGGAATTTTGGCGGCGGCACTGCTGGTATCCGGCTGCGGTTCCAGCACAGATAAGCAAAGTGCCGGTACCAGCAGCAAACCTATCAAAATCGGGGCTACGGCAGGTCCTCACGCCGATGTAGTCCATGCGGTGGCTGACGAGGCCAAGAAACAGGGCCTGAACGTGGAAGTGGTGGAGTTCTCCGATTATATCACGCCGGATAAGGCTCTGGCTGAAGGAGATCTGGATTTGAACAGTTATCAGCATGCACCGTTTTTGGCCAACTTCAACAAACAGAACGGGACCAAGCTGGTACCCATCGGCAATACCATCCTGATGCGTATGGGCATCTACAGCAACAAGATCCATGACCTGAAGAACATCCCTGATGGCGCTGTGGTAGCCATTCCCAATGATCCCACCAACGGCGGCCGGGGTCTGGTGCTGCTGGAAAAAGCCGGCCTGCTGAAACTGAAAGAAGGAGTGGGTTTCAAAGCCACAGTCAACGATGTAGTGGAAAATCCCCACAATCTGAAGTTCAAGGAACTGGAAGCCGCCCAGCTGCCTCGCAGCCTGGATGATGTGGATCTGGCCGTAATCACCATGAACTATGTGATGAGTTCCGGTATGGACGTGAAGAAACAGGGGCTGTTCTGGGAAAAAGACGATGAACCTCTGGCCGTAATGGTACTGGCTGCCCGGGAAAAGGATAAGGACAAAGCGGAATACAAGAAAATCGCTGAAATCTTCCATTCCGAAGCCGTGAAGAAATTCATCGATGAAAAATTCAAAGGGACCATTGTTCCGGCAAAATGATATAAAAGGCTTTCACGTAAGTGTGGGCCTTTTTAAAAAATTTTCTGATAAACTGGACAATCTGGAACCTAGGCTGTATAATAAAGCCATAAAGAGCAACCCTCCGATGTGCGAGTCGAATTCCATATGTTTTGAGCCAACACTCTCTATAAGGGAGCCCGTGAACTCCGGCCGTTGATAATATGCCCTTTCGAGGGGACATTAGATACGACAGGGAGGGCACCCACCTGCTTAGGCAGGTTCAAAACTCGGAATTGGTACGGCATTGTAGGGCTCTTTCTTTTTTTATAGCCAAATTGCCGAAAAGGAGCCGATCAATCTCTATGCTGCCTTTGCTTGTTGGTGTGGTCCTGCTGGACCGGATCACCAAATTTTTCATTACCCAGACCATGACTCCGGGCATGAGTTTCTCGGTCATCCCGGGCCTGGTAAGCTGTACGTATGTGCTGAATCCCGGCGCTGCCTTCGGGATGCTGGAATACAAACGGCTGTTTTTTGTGGTCATAACGGTGGCGGCCCTGGTGGCCATTTTCCTGTTGCGGGAGCATATCCGACGGGAAGGGCCAAAGGCCCGGCTGGGCACAATCCTGTTTTTGGGCGGAGCCCTGGGCAACCTGATTGACCGGATTGCCACCGGGCTGGTCATCGATTTCATTGATTTTCATTTCTGGCCTGTGTTCAACGTGGCTGATATCTGTATTTGTGGAGGAGTGGGACTGATCATATGGAGCATGATGACAAACGAATCCGGAAAGATGAAGGGTTCGGAGAAGAAACCGGAGAACGTCTGATCATCACGGATCCGGCTGCTCCGGAGGAAGCGGGAATCCGGGCGGATGTGTTCCTGGCCGGACGGCTTTCCTGTACCCGCTCCAATGTGCAGCACGATCTGGAGCAGGGACTCATCACCCGCAGCGGAAAGTCAGTGAAGGCCAACTACAAGGTGAAAAAGGGGGATACCTTCCGGGTGAAGGTGCTGCCCCCGGTGAGCCTGGAGGCCAGACCCCAGGATATTCCCCTGGACATCCTATATGAAGACGAAGATGTAATCGTGGTGAACAAGCCACGGGGCATGGTGGTCCACCCGGCGGCGGGAAATCCGGACGGCACACTTGTGAATGCCCTGCTGTTCCACTGCCATGACCTGTCGGGCATCAACGGGGTGATCCGCCCGGGCATCGTCCACCGTCTGGATAAGGATACCAGTGGGGTCATGATATGCGCCAAGAATGACCAGGCCCACCTTTCTCTGGCCGAGCAGATCCAGAAGAAAGAGGCCAAACGGACCTATCTGGCCATTGTGCGGGGCAACCTCAAAGAGGACCATGGGCACATTGAAACCCAGCTGGACCGTGACCCGAGGGACAGAAAGAAAATGGCGGTGGTATCCAGCGGTGGGCGCTGGGCGGCCACGGATTATGAGGTGCTGGAGCGGTACGGCAAATTTACCGTGGTGCGCTGTAAGTTGCTTACCGGCCGAACCCACCAGATCCGGGTACATATGACCTACATCGGTCATCCTCTGGTGGGGGATCCAAAGTATGCACCCCAGAAAACCTGTTTTTCCATCAATGGCCAGGCGCTCCATTCGGAAACCCTGACTTTCCGTCATCCCCGTACCGGGGAGTGGATGACCTTTACTGCACCCATCCCGGACGATATGAAAACCATCCTGACCCGTCTCCGCAACGGGCAGTTCCATTGATAAGGAGGCAATATCATGAGTACTTCTGTAAAGAAAAAAACCATTATGGATACCGCTGCCATGCGCCGGGCTCTGGTCCGGATCGCCCACGAGATCGTGGAGCGGAACAAGGGCGTGAAGAACGTGGTTTTGGTGGGAATCCGTACCCGCGGCGTGCCCCTGGCCAACCGGCTGGGCAGGGAAATCGAACAGATCGAAGGCGTGAAGCTGCCGGTGGGGTCCCTGGATATCACGCTGTACCGGGATGATCTGTCCACTCTGGGCTATAATCCGGTCATCAGCGAAACGGACATTGATTTCGACTTGAACGGCAAGACCGTGATCCTGGTGGATGATGTTCTGTTCACCGGCCGGACGGTCCGCAGTGCCCTGGACGCTCTGATCGACATGGGCCGGCCCAGAGCCATACAGCTGGCGGTGATGATTGACCGTGGCCACAAGGAACTGCCTATCCGTGCCGACTACGTGGGCAAGAATGTACCTACCAGCAACAGTGAAGCCGTAGATGTGACTTTGGCAGAAATCGACGGCCAGGATGAAGTGGTCCTGTCCGATATCAAGGAATAAGAAGGAAATAGAGTGCGTTTAAAAAGCTTTCAAGCCCATGGCTTCAAATCCTTCGCTGATCAGGTGGAAATCCGGTTCGAGCCGGGAATCACGGCCATCGTGGGTCCCAACGGCAGTGGCAAGAGCAATATTTCCGATGCCATCCGCTGGGTGATGGGAGAGCAGAGCGTCAAATACCTGCGAGGTACCAAAATGGAGGACGTGATCTTCGCTGGCAGCAGCGGGCGGCGCCCCATGGGCATGGCGGAAGTATCCCTGATTTTTGACAATACGGATCACACCCTGCCGGTGGACTTTGACGAAGTATGCCTCCAGCGCCGGGTGTACCGCAGCGGCGACAGCGAATATGCCATCAATCAGAAAAACTGCCGCCTGAAGGACGTAGTGGCTCTGCTGGCTGATACGGGCCTGGGAAGAGGGTCACTTTCCATTATCGGGCAGAACAAGATCGATGAAATCCTGAACAGCCGGCCGGAGGATCGTCGGTCTATCTTCGAGGAAGCAGCGGGCATTGCCAAATACCGGATGAGGAAGAGGGAAGCCCTGCGGAAACTGGATGATACCCAGGCCAATCTGCTGCGGATCCATGATATCGAATGTGAAATCGAAAATCAGCTGGAGCCCCTGGAAGCAGCGGCGGAGAAAGCCCGGCAGTATAAGGGACTGGCTGCCCAGCTGCGCCAGGTGAAGGTGACCCGGTTGCTGCGCCGGCTGGCCAGTCTGGAACAGGAAAAGGCCAAACTGGCCCAGAGTGTGGAAGCCCTGCAGTACCAGCTGGAAAAACTGGCGGAACTGAATGCTGCCCTGGAGAACCAGGCCGGAGAACTGGAAAAGCAGCTGCAGCAGCAGGAAACAGAATACACCACTTACCAGGAAGGCATCCTGGCTCAGGAGAAAGAAGCCGCGGGGTACCGCAGCAAGCAGGCTGTACTGCGGGAGCGGATCGGCCAGAGCCGCAGCCGCATCGATCAGCTGGCTAAGGCACGGGAACAGCTCACTGCTGAACTGGCCCGGAACCAGGAAAACCTGCAGCTGGTGACGGCAGAATACGACAAACTGGAAGAGAACCAGTACCATGCCCGGAAAGTGCTGGAAAAAGCAGCTGCGGAGAAGGAAACTCTGACGGGAATCGTCCGGAATGCGGAAGAAAAATTGAAAAACTACCGGGAGCAGGCTTTCTCCAGCATGCAGACCCTGGTCATGACCCGGAACAAACTGAACAGCCTGCGCCAGGAACAGGACCGGCTGCATCGGCAGCAGGAAGTCCTGAAGGAAAAAGTCACTGAGGCAGAAACGGTCCTGATGGACACCCGGAATGCGCTGTCTGGAGAACAGGATACCCTGAGCGGACTGGCGGACCGGCGGCAGCGGCTGGAAGAAAAAGCTGCCAGGGCCAGCGCCATTTTGGAACAGAGTGTCCATGCTTATCGGGAACTGGCAGCGCAGCTGGAACAGCGCCAGCGGATCCAGAACCAGAAAAAGGCCCGGCTCCAGGTGCTTTCTGCCATGGAACGGGAGCATGAGGGGTTCAGCAAAGGGGTGCGCAGCGTCCTGAATGCCCGGACCCAATGGAAAGACAGGATCTGCGGCGTAGTGGCAGAGCTGTTCACGGTGGATGATACGTATGTGACCGCTCTGGAAACGGCCCTGGGCGGCGCTCTGCAGAACATCATCACCAGGGATGCCCGGGCGGCCCAGGAAGCCATCGGTTATTTGAAAAAGGAACAGGGGGGACGGGCTACTTTCCTGCCCCTGGATACCCTGCGGCCCAGGCAGCTGGGCGTGCGGGAAAAAGCTGCGTTGGAGTGTCCCGGCATCGTCGGCATTGCCGCTGATCTGGTGCAGACGGAACCACAACTCCATACGGCAGTCCAGTTCCTTCTGGGGCAGGTGCTGGTGGCTGATAACCTGGATCATGCTATGGCAGCGGCCCGGAAGGCTGACATGCGGGTACGGATCGTAACCCTGGACGGGGATGTGATCTACGCCGGCGGCAGCCTGAGCGGCGGTCAGAAGCAGCAGGGGAAGAGCTTCCTTTCCCGGAAACAGGAAATCCGCCATCTGACGGAAGAAAATGAAGTCCTGGCCCAGGAGTGCCAAAACCTGCAGCAGCAGTTGGAGGAGCTGACCCAAAAGGGACGGGAACAAAAGGAAGAACGGCAGCAGTGTCTGGCAGCTCTTCAGCAGATTGAAGTGGAGAAGGCCGGAGCGATGGCCCGTGTGCAGCAGCAGGAAGTCCAGCAGAAGCAGCAGCAGGAAAACCTGGAACTGCTGATGGAGGAAAAACGCCGGGTACTGGACGATTTCCTGGCCCGACAGCAGGAAATCAGGGAACTGGTACCGAAAGTAGAACAAATGGAACAGGATGACCTGGAAGGAAAGAAAGCTTCCCAGGTCCTCAGTGATGGACTGGTGGAACAGCGGCAGCAGCTGGACACAGCTGCCCGGAAATACCAGGATGCCCTGATAGGGGTGAATGCAGGCAAGAGCCAGCTGGAAGCCCTGAATACCCGTATCCAGTCCATCGACCAGCTGGGCCAGAAGACTCAGTTGGAAATCACCGATGGAGAGGAACAGGCTGCAAAGCAGGAAGCTGCCATTACCAGCAGTCAGCAGGAACTGCAGGATGTTTCGGGGAAACTGGAAGCCCTGGAACAGGCTCTGGAAGGTTCGGACGCGACCCGGCAGGAATATCTGAAAGCCAGGGAAGCCCTGCAGGAGAAACGGCAGCAGCTGACTCAGCAGAAACTGATTCTGAAAGGACAGGAAGGCAGCGTGCAGCAGAGGCTGCACAACACGGACCTGGAACAGGTGAAGAAGAATGCCGAGCTGGAGCACAGCCGACAACAACTGGAAGAAAGCTACGGACTTACGGAAGAAGCGGCCCGCAGGGAAGCCCTGCCAGAGGATACCCAGGACGGGGAACTGAAACGGCAGGAGAGTGCGGCTGCCCGGGAACTGGAAGCGCTGGGGCCTGTGAACCAGGCAGCAGAAGAGGAATTCCAGGCCGCCAAAGAGCGGTATGATTTCCTGCACCGGCAGTATGAAGACATGACCCAGGCCAAGGCCCAGCTGGAAACCGTAATCAGCGGCATCAACACCGATATGACCCGGCGGTTCCGGGAGGCATTTGAAAAAATCAACGGGTATTTCAGCGACTGCTACGCCAAACTGTTCGGAGGCGGCCGGGCTCGGCTGCGGATCCAGGATGACCATGCCATTTTGGACAGCGGCATCGAGATCGAAGTACAGCCTCCGGGCAAAAAGATGCGGAACCTGTCCCTGTTTTCCGGTGGGGAACGGGCATTGACTGTCATTGCTCTGCTTTTTGCCCTGCTGACTTATCAGCCGGCACCCTTTGTCATCCTGGATGAAATCGATGCTCCTCTGGATGAGACCAATATCGACCGGTTCGCCCAGTTCCTGAAGGCATACGGAAAGAAGACCCAGTTCATTGTAATCACCCACCGGAAAGGAACAATGGAAGCCGCAGACGTGCTCCACGGAGTCACCATGGAAGAATCCGGCGTTTCCCGGATTTTGTCAGTGAAATTATCGGAGGTACCCGAATCATGAGTTTTTTGGAACAACTGAAAGACGGGCTCAGCAAGACCCGGCAAAACTTTACGGAACGGATGGAAGACCTGGTGGGCGCCAGCGTGGAGCTGGACGACGACTTTATGGATGAGCTGGAGATGATCCTGGTAGCCGGGGACGTAGGCATCAAGACCACGGAAAAAATCATGGCTGCCCTGCGCAAGGCCGCTGACACCCGGAAAATCAAGAGCCCGGCAGAAGCGCTGCCCTTTATCAAGGACTACATTGCTGACATGCTGAAGACCACTGGCCCCCGGATGCGCTTCAAGGGCCATCCCTCCATCGTTCTGGTGGTGGGTGTGAATGGTGTGGGAAAGACAACCACCATCGGCAAACTGAGCAACTATTACCGGCTCATGGGTTATAAAGTGATGATGTGCGCTGCCGATACCTTCCGGGCCGGGGCCACGGAACAGCTCCAGATTTGGGGCAAGCGGGCCCAGGTGGATGTGATTGCCCATGGCGACGGGGCTGACCCGGCCGCTGTGGTATACGACGGGGTGAAAGCCGCCATTGCCCGGAATGCGGACGTACTGTTCGTGGATACAGCCGGACGGCTGCACAACAAGACCAACCTGATGAAGGAACTGGATAAGATCTACCGGGTGATCCGCAAGGAAATCCCCGATGGTCCTCATGAAACCTTGCTGGTACTGGACGCTACCACTGGCCAGAACGCCATCAGCCAGGCCAAAATCTTCCTGGAAACGGCCCATGTGACCGGGGTGGTGCTGACCAAGCTGGATGGCACGGCCAAAGGCGGTGTGGTCATTGCCATCAAGGAGGAACTGGGACTGGATGTCAAATGGATTGGCATCGGCGAGGGGATGATGGATTTCCGTCCTTTCGATCCCCAGCAGTTCGTGGAAGCCTTGTTCGCGACGAAAAAGGAATAAAAAACTGGAGCTGTGAGATTTTTCACAGCTCCGTTTTTTATTGCGGTGCTCATTCCGGCTTGAACAGCTCTACCATCGTATGTGCCGCAAAATCACTGGCCTTCGGGTCCGAGAACGTATGGTTGGCGTTTTCCACCGGGATGAACTCGATTACGTTGTCTTCGGCGAATTTTTGAGAATCTTCGATGGGAGCCAGTTTGTCTTTGGTGCCGTGGAGGATCAGCATATCATCCGCCCAATCGAAGTATTCGTATTTACGGATGTCGCTTTTCTGCAGGTCGTCCAGGAACTGCTGGTCACATTTCATCTTCCGCTCATAGCCCACCGTTACTTCCTTGCCCTTCTTCAGCCTGGCCTGGTCCTCCTCGGACAGGTTGTTCAGCATGAGCTGGTACATATTGATGCCGGGGCACCGCAGGCCAACCTTTTTGAAGGGGTTGCCGATTTCAGCCATGTACTTTAGGGTCAGATAGGCACCAAAGCTGACGGAGTAATTGTACAGATCCTGGGCATGGAGTTCTTCCCGGCAGTAGTCGATGACCAAGGTCAAATAGGTCATGAACTCCTCCAGCACCAGTTTTTTTCGGGCGTCCTGGCCGTGGCAGGGCCAGTCGAACACGAGGGCACCATAGCCTTTGTATTTGCTGATCAGCTGCTGGGCGAATTTGGCAGCAGAGTGATTCTCCTTGTTGCCTCCAAAGCCGTGGGTACAGATCACCATATGGGGGATGTTCCGGAAATCTTTCTGGTAGAACAGCTTGCACCGGACGCTCAGACCATTTTTGTTGATATCGATGTATTTTTCCATTGGGTACGGTTCCTTTCCAAAAATAACAAACTATAGTATAGAACAGATGGGGGAGAATTGCCAGTTATCGATAAAAGAACCCACGAATCACTACCCATTAGCCACTCACTCAATAAATTTCTAATTCCTATTGACATACTAGCAATTCAATGGTAAACTACGTGCATAACTTCAAATGAACGCAATGACGAATGAGAGTAGGGGCCTGGAATGCAGGCAGCGAACCCGGACAGTGGAAGCGGGGATGACTACGGACCCTGAAGTGCCTTTCCGAGCGTGCAAGGTCGAACGGCGATGTGCTCAGTAGATCTTCCGGCTGACAGCCGTTACCCTGTCAGGCAGGAGGATTGTCCTGCTTCTGAGACTGTACGGGCAACTGTGCAGTGAATATGGGTGGATACACGGAACCGAGGAGGTGTGAAGAAATGAGAAATCATTTCTTCACACCCCTCTTTTTTTATGTCTCTATGGCTCTCTCAACAAAATTTGAGGAGAAAAGAGCATATTTCCCCCTTTCCCCAAAAGATCAGCTTTTTTAATTAAGCTGCCATATTCATATGTGCTTGCTGTTTCCTATGGTATTTGTACAAGTTAAAACCAATAGAAACCAGGAAAACTTCCATTTTCACTGAATCCAGACCTCTTCGG
>NZ_JBNMIU010000037.1:0-24169 GCF_050873445.1 Acidaminococcus sp.
AATTTGTGACGACAGGTGTTTATCCGCTTGATGTTCCCCAGATACCCGAGGTTCCCGCGTTGAAGCGGAGAGCTTGTGAATTGGGGAACCAGCTATCCTCATAAAATGGCAAAAGTGGCCATTTTATGAGCAAGGAGCCCGTGCATGTGATTGGATGGTTGGGGGGCCTTCTGATAGACAATTACCAGATGTCCATTTTGAAGGTACCAGAATTGTTGAACTGTCTAAAACAGGGGGTTCTACTTTTAGAAACTGTCCTTGACAAGGGGTACGGTTTACTGATCACTAACCACTAACAACTAACAACTAACAACTGAAATATACAAATGGGGGCAGATACCATGAGTGATAAAAAAATCTTTGTGTACGGGGCCGGTATCAGCGGCCAGGGCGTTTCGGAAGTCCTGGCGGAACGCGGCGACAAGGTGATCTTATACAATGACGACAAGAAAGAACTGGATCCGGCCTGGCTGAAGGGGTTTGAGACCCGGAGCGGCCAGTACGTATGCGGTGTGGATCCGGAGCCGTATCTGGAACAGTGCCATCTGTTCATTATCTCTCCGGGCATTCCCTTTACTACGGAAACTGTGAAAAAGGCCCGGGCACTGGATATGGAAATCATCGCCGAAGCCGAAGAAGCCAGCCGGCTGTACAAGGGCGACTGGTGCGCCGTAACAGGCGGCAACGGCAAGACCACGACGACTACCCTGCTGGGTGAAATGCTGGCTACCCTGCCGGTGAAGACCACCGTAGCCGGGAACATCGGTTTTGCCCTGAGCAAGGAACTGAAGGATCTGGACGAAAATTCCTGGGTGGCTGCCGAACTGTCCAGCTTCCAGCTGGAAGGTACTGCCAGCCTGGCTCCCGATGTGGCCTGTATCGTGAATATCACCCCGGATCATTTCGAACGGCACGGGGACATGGCCGGCTACGTTGCTGCCAAGTCCAAGATCTTCGCTTTCCAGACCCCTGATGACATCCTGATCCTGAATGCAGATGATCCTGTGTCCAGCGGCCTGGGCAAGAATGCCAGGAGCCGGGTGATCTACTTCAGCACGAAGAAGGTCCTGCCCGAAGGCGGATATATTGAAGACGGCTGGTTTGTCCTGAATGTGGACGGCAGGAAGGAAAAAATCTGCAAGGTATCCGATCTGCAGATCTTCGGCGCCCACAATGAACAGGACGTGCTGGCAGCCTGCCTGAGCGCTTTCTTCGCCGGTGTCACTCCGGAAAACATGGCCCGGGTGCTGAAAGCCTTCAAGGGCGTGGAACACCGTCTGGAATACGTGACCACCATCCACGGAGTAAAATATTACAACGATTCCAAGGCTACCAACACCGATTCTGCCATCAAGGCCCTGGAAGCTTTCAAGGACGGCCATGTGATCCTACTGGCCGGGGGCCACGACAAGATGACGGGCCTGGATGATCTGATGGAGACCATCAAGGCAAAGACTGATGCCCTGATCCTTCTGGGGGAAGCACGGCAGCGGTTCTGCGAAGCGGCCAAAGCACACGGGGTGCAGAACATCATCATGATCGAAGGCACTTTCGAGGATGCGGTCCGCAAGGCTTACAGCATTGCCAGGGCTCCCCAGGTGGTGCTGCTCTCTCCGGCCTGCTCTTCTTATGATATGTTCGCTAACTTCCCGGAACGGGGACGGGTATTCAAACAGATCGTCAATGATCTGGCCAAGGAGGCAGAAGCGTGAAAGTTGTATTGTCCGGTGGGGGCACCGGCGGCCACATCTACCCGGCACTGACCATTGCCGGAGCACTGCGGCAGCTGGACCCCGATTGTGAAATTACATTTGTAGGGACCCGGCGGGGGCTGGAAAAAGACATCATCCCCCGGTACGGATATCCTTTGGAATTCATTGATGTGGCCGGGTTCGAACGGCATCTGGGGCTGGGTACCCTGAAAAGTGCCGGCAAACTTCTGCTGGGCATGAAGGAAGCCTACAGCCTGCTGAACCGGCTCAATCCGGATCTGGTGATCGGTACCGGCGGCTATGTGTGCGGCCCGATCCTGTTCTGGGCGGCCATGAAGCGGGTGCCCTGCTGCATCCAGGAACAGAATGCCATGCCCGGAGTCACGAACAAGATTTTGTCCCGGTTCGTGGATGAGGTATTCCTGGGCTATCAGGAAGGGGCCAGATACTTTGCATCCCATGCCCAAAAGATCTACACTGGCAACCCGGTGCGGCAGGAAATCGTGGAAGCCACCCGTGAAGCAGGCATCCAGAAGTTCAACCTGAACCCGAATCTGACTACCCTGCTGGTGTTCGGCGGCAGCCGGGGGGCCCGGACCATCAACCAGGCCATGATCCCGGTGGAACAGAAACTGGCGGGCAATCCCGATATCCAGATCCTCCATGCCACTGGTACGGTGGGCTACGAGAAACATGTGGAAGCACTGGGCGAGAATGCACTCCACGCACCCAATATCCACGTCGTGCCCTATCTGCATGATATGCCCCTGGCCCTGGCGGCAGCCGATATCGCCGTTTCCCGGGCAGGAGCCATCGGGCTGGCGGAACTGATGGTGAAGGGAATCCCGTCCATTCTGGTCCCGTATCCCTACGCTACCGCCAACCACCAGGAATACAATGCCCGGGCACTGGCTGCCAAAGGAGCGGCCATCGTGGTGCTGGATAAAGAATTGACCGGGGACTGGCTGCTGAACGAAGTGGAGAAGCTGCTGAAGGAACCGGAACGGCTGGAAACCATGCACCGCAGCGCCCTGCGGGCCGCCATGCCCCAGGCAGCCGGCGCCATCGCCCAGGAGGCCATGGCACTGGTAGAACGGAACAAACAGGAGGAATAGAACAGTGGTTGATTTGGATAAAATCAGGAATATACATTTCATCGGCATCGGCGGAGCCGGCATGAGCGCCCTGGCTTACGTGCTGATCAAGCGGGGGTATCACGTCTCCGGCAGCGATGCCAAACCGGGCTATATGGCGACCAAGCTGGCCAAAGAAGGGGCCCTGGTGTTCATCGGCCATGCTGCCTGCCAGATCGAACGGGCAGAAGTAGTGGTGATTTCCACTGCCATCCATCCTGACAACCCGGAACTGGTGGAAGCCAAACGGCGTCAGGTACCGGTGATCCACCGCAGTGATGTGCTGGCGTACCTGATGAACAAGCACAAGGGTATCGCCGTGGCCGGAGCCCATGGCAAGACCACTACCAGTTCCATGCTCAGCTGCATCACCTACGACTGCGGCATGGATCCTACCATCGTGGTGGGAGGCATCGTGAACAACCTGGGTTCCAATGCCCGCAACGGGGAAAGCGACTACGTCGTGGCTGAAGCTGATGAAAGTGATGGTTCCTTCCTGAAGTTCAATCCCTACATCGCTGTGGTCACCAATGTGGAAGATGATCATCTGGATCATTATGGCAGTGAAGAAAATATCCAGAAAGCTTTTGCCCAGTTCGTTTCCCAGATCAAGGATCAGGGCTGCGCCGTACTGTGCTACGACAATGCCAAGGTGCGTACCATCGGGGAGCACACGGACAAACGGGTGATCAGCTACGGCATCGACAGCAGGGATGCGGATTATCGGGCGGAGAACATCGTGTACGGTACCGACGGGACCCATTTCGATGTGCTGTATCATAACGAAGCCATCGGCCGGGCCCATCTGATCGTGCCGGGCCGCCATAATGTCCTGAATGCCCTGGGCGCCATTGCCGCCAGCCGGGAACTGGGTCTGGAGACCAAAGACATCCTGGCTTCCCTGGAGAAATTCAGCGGGGCCAAGCGCCGGTTCGAAACCAAAGGCAAAGTGGACGGCGTGTGGGTGGTGGACGATTACGCCCATCATCCCACGGAAATCGAAGCGACGCTGAAGGCTGCCCGTCAGACCAGTCCCAAGCGACTGGTCGTGGTGTTCCAGCCCCATCGCTATACAAGGACCCAGCTGCTGCTGGACGAATTTGCTGTGGCTTTCAGAGATGCAGACCAGCTGATTGTTACGGACATCTATGCCGCCAGTGAAGATCCCATCCCCGGCATCACCGGCGAGCTGCTGGCTGACAAGGTCCGGGAAACCACCGGTCAGCAGGTGGAATACCTGCCTGACCAGCCTACCATCCTGGATAAACTGGAACACGAAGCACAGTCCGGTGATCTGATTATGACCATCGGCGCCGGTGATATCTTCAAACTGGGTGAACACCTGGTACAGGCATTGGAACGGAGGAACTGAGCATGGATAAGAACAATCGCATTGCAGTGGTCATGGGCGGCCCGTCTAAAGAACGGGAAGTTTCCCTGAATACCGGGAACGCCATTTTGAATGCCCTGAAAGAAAAAGGCTACGATGCGGTAGCTATTGATTTGGATCCGGAGCATATCATGGAACAGCTGAAGGCCTCTGGGGCTAAGGTGGTCTTCAACGCCGTCCACGGCCTGTATGGTGAAGACGGCCGACTGCAGAGCGTGCTGGAAATGCTGCACATCCCCTATACGGGCAGCGGTGTACTGGCCAGTGCTCTGGCCATGGACAAGTTCTACACCAAGCATCTGTTCCAGAACAACCATGTGCCTACCGCCAAATGCATTTTCATCGACAAGAATGTGGACAGAGATCCCAGGACTAGGATCCTGCAGGAAATCGGCATTCCCTGCGTGGTGAAACCGGCTGCCCAGGGTTCCAGCATCGGTGTGGTGATCGTAAAAGACGAAGCCCAGCTGGATGACGCCCTGAAGGAATCCTTTCAATATGGCGACCGGGTACTGTGTGAAGCCTTTTTCACCGGCAGGGAAGTAGCTGCCGGCGTCATGATGGATGAAGAGGGACGGGCTGTGCCCATGCCTCTGGTGCTCATCGAACCCCATGTGAACTTCTACGATTTCCACAACAAGTACACCAAGGGTGCAACCACCTATACTTGTCCGGCTCCTTTTGACGAAGAAACCACCAAACGGCTGCAGAAGATCGCCGTGGCCGCCTACACGGCTCTGGGCTGCAGCGGTGTGGCCCGGACGGATCTGATGCTGGCTGATAACGGGGACTGCATCGCCCTGGAAGTGAATACCATCCCGGGCATGACCGCCACCAGCCTGATTCCCAAGGCCGCAGCCGCCATGGGCATTCCCTTCCCGGATCTGTGCGAAAAGATCCTGAAGACGGCTCACTGAGATGAACAGGCCCAAATGGCTCCGGCCCCGGATTGCCCAGAAGCGGCGCCGGCCGGGCGGCCGGGGTGCGGACAATCGGCGGGAAGAGGAACTGCACCAGGCAGAACGTGAAAGCGCAGCCACAGAACCCCACGGCCGCCGCAGCTTCCGCCAGGAGATGCGGGCTGCCCGGCTGCGCCAGGAAGAAGCCCGGAAGAAGGCGGAAGAGGAGGCCTTGGCCCGGCGCAAGGTGCGGCTGGAGGCGCAGGCCTACATCAACGGCCAGGCGGACAGCCCGGAGCCGGAGACAGCAGATCCTGTGAGAGAGGCCCGCAGGGCCCGGATGGAACGGCAGCGCAGCCGCCGGCTGGGACGGAAACGGACTCCGGAACCGGGAAAAGAGATCCTGGCAAAGGGACCAAAGAACCGCCGCCGGAAACCGAAACGCCGGCTGAACAGAGCAAAGGTCGCCCTGCTGGTGGCCAGTGCGGCGCTGCTTATCGCTTCGTACGTCCTGCTGCACCAGCCCTGGCTGGCCTTCGGGCAACTGCAGGTGGCGGGCGATACAGCTGTGACCCTGGATGAAGTGAAGGAGATGGGGGATGCCGCCGAACCGCTCAACATCTTCAATCTGAACCGGAAAAAGCTCCTTTCCAGCCTGCACAGTGATTACCGGGTGGAAAAAGCCGATCTGACCCTGGGCTGGCCCAACATCCTGAAAGTGGTGATCACTGACCGGAAACCGGCCCTGTACGTGGCCATGGAAGGCGGCCAGTATGCCAAAGTGGATCCCAGCGGCCATATCATCGGGCTGGCAGACGGCATCACCGGCGGGGATGCGCCCTTCGTGTCCGGCTGGCACATCGACCAGGCGGACCTGGGCGGCGTTACCGAAGATGATGAGATCCAGGGCATCCTGAAATTCCTGGACCAGCTGGATGTGGATCTGAAGCAGCGGATCGTGGAGATCCATGTGGACGAGAACCGAAGCATCCGCATCTACCTGCACAACGGCATCCCGGTCATCCTGGGCAGTTACGAGAACGCCCAGGCCAAGCTGAAGACCTTCAAGGCCATCTGCCAGGAGCTGGAAACCAAAAAGATCAAAGCACAGTACATCGATCTGACCTACGAGAAACCTTATATCAAACTGTAACAAGGAGAGGACCATGGTCTTTCACAGCACGAGAGAGAAGTTCTTCATGTTCCTGGTGTGCCTCATTGTGGGGACCATGATTTCCAGCCAGTTCCGCAGTGCTGAACACGCCCGGCAGAGCGTGAACCAGCAGCGGGCGGAAGACCTGGCGGAAAAACTGAAGGACGCGCAGAAAGAGAACAAAGACCTGTCCAACAAACTGGAAGAACTGGAAGTCCAGGGGACGGGCGGGGACCCCAAGGTCCTGACTGATTTGAAAATCAAAGCCGGGGAAGTCCCTCTGACGGGACCCGGGGTGGTTGTGACCGTGGATGACAGCCAGGTGAAACCCAAGAACGGGGAGAATCCAAACCTGTATGTGATCCACGATGATGATCTGCTGCGGCTCCTGAACGAACTGCGGGCTGCGGGGGCAGAAGCACTTGCCCTCAATAAGGAACGATTGCTGGATGTGTCGGAGGTGCGCTGTGCCGGGCCCACTGTTTCAGTGAACAACACCCGGTTCACGCCGCCTTACGAGATCCGCGCCATCGGTGACCCCAAGACCCTGGAAAGTGCCCTGCGGCTGCGGGGCGGTGTGGTAGAGACCCTGAAGTTCTGGGGCATCAATGTCCACGTCAAACGCAGTGACAGTGTGGAGGTGCCGGCATTCAAGGGAACCCGGCATTTTGAATATGCCAAACCGAAAGAAGGTGGCCGGGAATGATCTATGCACTGATTGGACTGGCAGCCGGTATCGTACTGGGGGCCTATCTGCCGGTGGTGCCGCCTGGATACAGCAAGCTGGTGGCCGTGGCCTTCATGGCCTGCCTGGACTCCGCTTTCGGAGGGTATCGGTCCAGCCTGGAAAAGCATTTCGACTACAAGATCTTCGTCAGTGGCTTTTTTGCCAACGGAATCTTTGCTGCAGTGCTGTGTTATTTCGGGCTGAAGCTGGGCATCGACCTGTATTATGTGGCCCTGATCGCTTTCGGCTTCAGGATCTTCAACAATATCGCCATCATCAGACGTTTGCTGATGGGGATGTAAAAGCCTTCGGCCAGTCCATGGTCATCAGCTGACAGAGCCAGATTTGCTGTAAGCAGGTTTGGATGCTGGAAGCAGGCACAGAAAAGTTGTAAAAATTTCCGTAAAATAGGATGAAATATTAGCGTTGAAATGGTATACTAAGTTATACGAGTGTAAATAAGAGGTTTTTTGATCTTATCACACAATAGATGAGGAGGACCAGCAATATGTTCGAGGCAGACAACAAAGATACGGCGTTGGAACAGCCCCTGGAAAAAATCAAAGTCATCGGTGTCGGTGGTGGCGGTAACAATGCAGTTGACCGCATGATCGAAGCCGGGCTGCAGGGTGTTGAATTCATCGCCGTGAACTGTGATGCACAGCAACTGAAAAAATCCAGCGCTCCCACCAAGATTCAGATCGGTGAGGACGAAACCAGAGGCCTGGGTGCAGGGGCCAACCCTGAAGTGGGTGAAAAATCTGCAGAAGAATCCAAAGATGTCCTGGCTGAAGCCGTCAAAGGCGCAGACATGGTGTTCATTACCGCCGGCATGGGCGGTGGTACCGGTACCGGTGCTGCCCATGTAGTGGCTGAAATGGCCAAACAGGCTGGTGCCCTGACTGTTGGCGTTGTGACGAAACCTTTCTCTTTTGAAGGACGTCGTCGTTTTACTGTAGCTGAACAGGGGATTGCCAACCTGAAAGCCAAGGTGGATGCACTGATTACCATCCCCAACGACCGTCTGCTGCAGGTGGTCGACAAACGGACTTCCATGAAGGACGCTTTCAAACTGGCCGATGAAGTCCTGCGTCAGGGCGTACAGGGTATTTCTGATCTGATCAGTGTGCCCGGTCTGATCAACGTGGACTTCAACGATGTGAAAGCCGTTATGACCAATGCCGGTTCTGCCATGATGGGTATCGGTATTGCCAAGGGCGATGAAGGCGCTGCTGCGGCTGCTGAAAATGCTGTGAAGAGTCCGCTGCTGGATTCCACCATTGAAGGCGCAAAGGGCGTACTGCTGAACATCACCGGCGGCCCGAACCTGAGCTTGATGGATGTGAACGAAGCCAGCAAGATCATCACCGATGTGGTGGACCCCGATGCCATCATTATCTTCGGTGCCAACATCGACGAAAACATGGAAGACGAAATCCGCGTTACCGTTATTGCTACGGGTGTGGATGACGGAAAGACCCAGGCTAACCCGGGGCCGAAACCGTCTTCTTTCGTAAAGCCTGAAACCAGCACCAGCCGTCTGACGAAGGCCGCTGAAACTGCTGCCAGCTCCAAGGTGAGCAGCTTTACCAATCCTACTTCGGAGATTCCGCCCTGGATCCGCAATAAATAAGGAACTGGGGGTGTAGGTTATGAAATGTCCATTTTGTGGTTGCGAAGACAGCCGAGTCATCGATTCCCGTTCCGTTGAAGAGGGGGCGTCCATCCGGCGTCGAAGAGAATGCCCCCATTGTGGACGGCGTTTCACGACTTACGAAAAATATGAACAGATTCCGCTTCTGGTCATCAAACGGGATGGCCGGCGGGAAATGTTCGACAGCAAGAAAATCCTGGCCGGACTGTTGAGGGCTTTTGAAAAACGGCCCTTCACCTATGAGCAGATCCAGAATCTGACCAACCAGATCGAAAACGAGATCCGGGCGTCAGGGGAGAACGAGGTGAAAAGCACCAAAATCGGCGAAGCGGTCATGGCCCATCTGGAAAAGATCGATCAGATCGCCTATGTGCGGTTTGCTTCCGTGTACCGCCAGTTTGCTGATGTGAACAGCTTTATGCAGGAAATCCAGAATATGCTGGATAAAGGGAAAAACAATAAATAGTCTCGAGCGAAATAGAAGGACCTGTCCCACAACGGGAACAGGTCCTTTTGCTTATGCAGGGCTTTGTTTCTCTCTGCAAATTGTGTACGATTATTTCTTCGTTTGCACCAGTCTCGCCATCCGGCTCTGCAGCAGATCAGCGGGGCTCAACGTTTCCGGGGTCTTCCACCAGGCCAGGGAATATCTGGGATTGTGCAGGAATGCGCTGCCCACAGGGGATCCGATATCCATCGGCATGACCCAGCTGTACAGGGTCAGATCAGGTTTGAATACAGGCAGCTCTGCAGGCGGGGTGGAAATGGTACCTGCCATGGGCTGTACGATGGGCCGCAGAGGAATGGGATTCAGCCGAACCGGACGCATGCTCTGTACGGGAGCATGTACAGGGGCCTGTACTTTTGCTGTCATAGGTGTGGGAATGGTGCCGGGCTTTTGGTAATCACCAATGGGTACCGTAGGACGGGGTACCGTCGCACCGATCCGTCCCGGTTTCGGCACAGGGATGGCACCTGCGGCCAGGGCTGACCCACAGACGGAAAAGGCTGTCATCAGCGTCAGCAAAAATCGTGACCAGAAAGAATGTTTCATGGGTATCACCTCTTTTTTCTATTATAGCATAAATCAGGGGCAAAGAGGGGAGAGAGTCAGTGATCAGGAACCGGAGACAGGGCCGGCAGGCTTGCTGGGGCGGCAGATGGAAAAATTCCACATTCCCTACGGTATCGAACGATAGTGTAACTTCTGTTATAAAAGTTCGATAAAATATTGACAGGGCATCAGTCCGTTGATAGAATAAAGATATACCGATTATCGTGGTGATTTGGCTCTGCTGAGCCTTTTGATTCTTGGAGGTGCGCACTTATGAAAGTAGCAATGATCATGGGAAGCAATTCGGATTGGCCGGTACTGGAACCTGCTGAAAAAGTACTGAAGGAATTCGGCATTGAGGTGGAAGTCGTGGTTGCCAGTGCCCATCGTACACCGGAACTGGTGAAGGAATTTGCCAGCGGTGCCCGGGATCGGGGCGTGGAAGCCATTATCGCAGCAGCCGGTGCTGCTGCTCATCTGGGTGGTGTGATTGCTGCCTATACCACTCTGCCGGTGATCGGCATCCCCATCAACGCTACTCCGCTGAACGGCATGGATTCTCTGCTGAGCTTCGTGCAGATGCCTTCCGGCATCCCTGTGGCCACCATGGCCATCAATGGGGCCAAGAATGCTGCCATTTTTGCAGTAGAGATCCTGGCTGGCAAATATCCGGAACTGGTGACCAAACTGGCCGATTACAGAAAGAAGATGCAGGAAGAAGTCAAGGCAAAAGGAGAAAAACTGGCTCAGGCCAGAGCTGCTGCTGCCAAAGCCTGAAAAACGGGAGGAACTATGGGGGACAACTTTTTCGCAGAAGACAAGCTGCATGAAGAATGCGGCGTCTTCGGCATTTATTCCAAGAACGATGATGTGGCTCTGAACACCTACTGGGGGCTGTTCGCTCTGCAGCACCGGGGCCAGGAAAGTGCCGGCATCGCTGTGACTGACGGCAAGCACATGCACATCAAGAAAGGCATGGGCCTGGTGAACGATGTGTTCAAGGACGGTCTGAAGGGCCTGGACGGCTATATCGCCTGCGGTCACGTCCGTTATTCCACCACTGGTGCCAGCATGCCCTATAATGTACAGCCACTGAAGGTGTTCTACGATGGGGGCAACCTGGCTATGGCCCACAATGGCAATCTGACCAATGCTGCCCAGCTGCGCAAGAAGCTGGCAGACGACGGTGTGGTGTTCCAGACCACCATCGACAGTGAAGTGGTACCGACTCTGATTGCACGCAGCCGCAAGAAGACCCTGCCCGAACGGGTGGCCGAAGCTGCGGACAAAATCGAAGGGGCTTTCGCCATCCTGGTGATGAATGACAGCCAGCTGATTGCCTTCCGGGATCGGTACGGCTTCCGGCCTCTGTGCCTGGGCCGTCTGGATCACGGCTGGGTGGTGGCCAGTGAAACCTGCGCCCTGGATCTGGTAGGGGCCCACTATGTACGGGATGTAAAACCCGGTGAAATGATCGTCATCGATGATCCGGATGCCGAACCCAGGAGTCTCATGTACAGCACCCATGAGCCGGCTCATCGAGCCCATTGCATTTTTGAATACGTGTATTTTGCCCGTCCCGATTCCATCATCGACGGGGAAAGCGTCTACCAGGCCCGCCTGAACATGGGCCGCATCCTGGCCCGGGAAACGAAGGACATCAAGGCGGATATCGTGATTTCCGTACCCGATTCCGGGACACCGGCTGCCATCGGTTATGGCCTGGAAGCCGGCATTCCTTTCGTGGAAGGCCTGACCAAGAACAAGTACATCGGCCGTACCTTCATCCAGCCCACCCAGAAACAGCGGCTGAATGCAGTAAAGCTGAAACTGAATGTGAACCGCAGCCTGGTGGAAGGAAAATCCGTAGTCATGGTGGACGATTCCATCGTGCGCGGCACTACCAGCGGCAAAATCGTCCAACTGCTGCGGGATAATGGAGCCAGGGCGGTGCACGTGTGCATCAGTTCGCCTCCTGTGATGGATTCCTGTTACTACGGCATCGATACCTCCGAACGGAAGGAGCTGATCGCCGCCACCAGGACGGAAGAGGAAATCCGCCAGTACATCAAGGCTGACAGCCTCCATTATATTACCATGGAGGGGCTGCGCCAGAGCCTGTCTGTATTGAAACCAGATGATATGTGCTATGCCTGCTTCAATTCCAAATATCCGGATGGAGCAGATGAATTGATGAAAAAAGGGTCCAAGTTACAATTTGAACTGGGTTGCTAAGGAGGAAACAGCGTGAGCGAGAAAAAGGTCATTACGTATGCAGATGCAGGGGTTAACATCGATGCAGGCAACAAAGCCGTAGAACTGATGAAGGACAGCGTCCGGGCTACCTATCGCCCGGAAGTCATCGGTGATCTGGGCGGCTTCGGCGGCCTGTTCGCCCTGGGCAGCAAATACCAGGATCCGGTACTGGTTTCCGGTACTGACGGCGTGGGCACCAAGCTGAAGATTGCCTTCATGATGGATCGTCATGACACCATCGGCCAGGATGCTGTGGCCATGTGTGTGAATGATATCCTTGTACAGGGGGCGGAACCTCTGTTCTTCCTGGACTACATCGCCACCGCCAAGGTGGAATCCCAGAAAATCGCCGACATCGTCAAAGGTGTGGCCAATGCCTGCAAAGAAAGCGGCTGCGCACTGATTGGCGGTGAAACGGCAGAAATGGCCGGCTTCTATGCCAGGGATGAATACGATATCGCAGGCTTCAGCGTAGGTGTGGTGGAACGCAGCAAGATGATCACCGGCGACAAGGTAAAGGCCGGGGACGTGCTGATCGGTCTGCCCTCCACAGGTGTGCATTCCAACGGCTATTCCCTGGTGCGGAAGATCTGCTTTGAAGCACAGGGCATGACCGTGGACACTTATGTGCCGGAATTCGGCAAGACCCTGGGCGAAGAACTGCTGACCCCGACCCGGCTGTACCCGAAAACCGTGCTGCCCATGATCCGCAAATTCGACCTCCACGGCCTGGTACACATCACCGGTGGCGGTTTCTATGACAACATCCCCCGCATCCTGCCCAAGGACTGCGATGCCGAAGTGCATGCAGATGCCTGGGAAGTTCCTGTGGTCTTCAAAAAACTGCAGGAATGGGGCAACGTACCCGACAAGGAAATGTACCGGACCTTCAATATGGGCGTAGGCATGGTACTGGTAGTGGATGCCGGGGAAGCGGATGCTGTCCGGACGTACCTGAAGGAACAAAACGAAACCTTCTATGAACTGGGTACCGTGATCCCTGGCACAAAGAAGACCGTGATGAAAGGCGGCGTGTTCGGTGACTAAGCGGAAAATCGGCGTGCTGGTCAGCGGCCGGGGAAGCAACTTCCAGGCTGTGGCTGACAAAATCAAGAACGAAAACCTGCCCATCGAGATTGCTGTGGTCATCAGTGACAGCCCTGAGGCCTATGCCCTGCAGCGGGCGGAGAAAATGGGCGTTCCCCACGTGGCCATCGCCCGGCAGGATTATCCCGACAAGGCTTCCTTCGAGGCCGCCATCGACAAGCGGCTGCGGGACGCCGAGGTGGAACTGGTGGTACTGGCTGGCTTCATGCGCATCCTGAGCGCGGATTTTGTAAACAGCTGGTATCATAAGATCATCAACATCCATCCGGCCCTGCTGCCTTCTTTCACCGGACTGGACGCCCAGGGACAGGCACTGAACTACGGTGTGAAGATTGCCGGCTGTACCGTCCACTTTGTGGACGCCGGCATGGATACGGGCCCCATCATCATGCAGGCTGCAGTACCTGTACTGGATGAAGATACCCATGATACCCTGGCTGCCCGGATCCTGGTGCAGGAACATACCATCCTGCCTGAAGTGGTGAAACTGTGGTCGGAAGACCGTCTGACTGTAAACGGACGGAAAGTGAAGATCCGGAAATAAGTCCGAAGTGAAGGAGAAAATCCCATGTTCAAAAATATCCGTAGAGCATTACTGAGTGTTTCCGATAAGACCGGCATCGTAAAGCTGGGCTACTTCCTGAACAATAACGGTGTGGAGATCATTTCCACCGGCGGCACCATGAAAGTGCTGCAGCAGGCCGGTGTGCCCTGTACCTATGTGAGCGATGTGACCGGGACCCCCGAGATGATGGACGGCCGGGTGAAGACCCTGAACCCGAAAATCCACGGCGGGATTCTGGCTGTGCGCAGCAATCCCAAACACATGGAAGACATGAAGAAGAACGGCATCGAGCCCATTGACCTGGTTGTGGTCAACCTGTATCCCTTCGAACAGACCATCGCCAAACCCGATGTGACCGAAGCTGAAGCCATCGAGAACATCGATATCGGCGGCCCGGCCATGGTACGCGCTTCTGCCAAGAACTTCCATGATGTGGTGATCATCACCAACCCGGATCGGTACGAAGACCTGATCCATATGCTGAAGGAAAAAGGCGATGTGGACCAGAAGACCCGGAAGATGCTGGCCCAGGAAGCGTTCGACCATACGGCCAGATACGATACGGCCATTGCAGCCTATCTGAAAAAACAGCTGGACGCAGAATAAGGGAGTGAGACCATGCAGGTACTGGTAATTGGCGGCGGTGGCCGGGAACATACCCTGGTATGGAAACTGGCCCAAAGCAAAAAGGTGACGAAACTGTACGCGGCCCCCGGCAACCCGGGGATGAAAGATCTGGCAGAATGCGTGGATCTGGACATTACGGATCTGAGCGGCCTGGCCGACTGGGCGGAAAAGCACGCCATCGATTTGACGGTGGTGGGGCCGGAAGCGCCTCTGGTAGCCGGCATTGTAGATGTGTTCAAGGCCCGGGGCCTGACCATTTTCGGACCCTCTGCCAAAGCGGCAGAAATCGAAGGCTCCAAGATCTTCTCCAAGGAACTGATGCAAAAGTATGGAGTGCCCACTGCCTTCTTCAAGGTATGTGACAATCTGGCTGATGCCCGGGCTTTCGTGGAAGAAAAGGGTGCTCCCATCGTCATCAAGGCCGATGGCCTGGCTGCCGGCAAAGGTGTCGTAGTAGCCATGACTAAGGACAAAGCCATGGAAGCCCTGGATGAAATGATGGGGGACCACAAATTCGGGGCCGCCGGCAATCGGGTGGTCATCGAAGAGTTCATGGATGGGGAAGAAGCTTCCCTGCTGGCTTTTACTGACGGCAAAACCATCGTCCCCATGCTGGCTGCCCAGGATCACAAACGGGTGGACGATGGGGATCAGGGACCCAATACCGGTGGTATGGGTGCTTATTGCCCGGCTCCGGTCATGACCGATGCCCTGAAGGAAAAGACCGTCAAGACCATCCTGCGGCCCATTGTCGATGCTCTGGCCAAAGAAGGCCGTCCTTACAGCGGCTGCCTGTATGCCGGACTGATGATCAAGGGTGACAGCGTGAAGGTAGTGGAATTCAATGCCCGTTTCGGTGATCCCGAAACCCAGGTGGTCCTGCCTCTTTTAAAGAGCGATCTGGCTGAAATCATGGTGGCCTGTGCCAAGGGTACCCTGCGTCCTGATATGGTGGAATGGAGCGACAGGGCAGCCGTGTGCGTGGTCATGGCCAGCGGCGGTTATCCGGTTTCCTACAAGAAAGGCCTGACCATTACAGGCCTGAAAACAGCAGGCGGCATGGAGGACGTAGTGGTGTTCCATGCGGGTACCCGGGAAGAGGACGGTAAGATTCTGACCAACGGGGGCCGTGTATTGGGTGTGACCGCTGTGGCTGACGACATTCCGTCCGCCCAGCAGAAAGCCTACGACGCCGTGGAAAAGATCCACTTCGATGGGGTACATTACCGCCAGGATATTGCCTGGAGAGCCCTGTGCCGTCTGAAAGCAAAATAAGATGCTGTAACAGCCGCAGCCCTTTCCCAGTCGCTGCGGTTCGTTCTTCATAAAATTTTTCTTTTCCAGAAAAAGATGTTGCATTTGTGACAAACTGGTGCTAAAATGGAAAAAATATTTCAAAGGGGGATATACGATGGCTTTTATCTATGATGAACCTGCTCATACTTTTAGTGAGTATCTTTTAGTTCCTGGATATTCTTCCAGCGAATGCATTCCTGCAAACGTGAGTCTGAAGACTCCGCTGGTGAAATTCAAAAAGGGTGAAGAACCGGCCCTGACCTTGAATATTCCCCTGGTTTCCGCAATCATGCAATCTGTATCCGATGATAATATGGCCATTGCCCTGTCCCGGGAAGGCGGCATCTCCTTTATCTATGGCTCCCAGAGCATCGAAAGCGAAGCTGCCATGGTGGCCCGTGTCAAGAGCTTCAAGGCAGGCTTTGTGGTCAGTGATTCCAACCTGCGTCCGGACAGCACGCTGGCCGACGTACTGGCACTGAAAGAAAAGACCGGCCACAGCACCATGGCTGTGACCAGCGACGGCAGCAAGAACGGCCATCTGGAAGGGATCGTCACCAGCCGTGACTACCGTATCAGCCGGATGAACATGGAAGATAAAGTCCAGAACTTCATGACACCGGTTTCCGAAATGGTGGTGGGCACCAGTGACATCACCCTGAAACAGGCCAATGACATCATCTGGGATCATAAGCTGAATACCCTGCCCATCGTGGACAAGGATGGCAACCTGATGTACATGGTATTCCGGAAGGACTATTCTTCTCACAAGCAATATCCGCTGGAGCTGCTGGACAATAAGAAACGCCACGTGGTAGGCGCCGGCATCAATACCCGTGACTATGAACAGCGGGTACCGGCCCTGGTGGAAGCTGGCGCAGACGTTCTGTGCATCGACTCCTCCGAAGGCTACAGCGAATGGCAGAAACGTACCCTGAAATGGATCCGTGACAAATATGGCGACACCGTAAAAGTGGGCGCCGGCAACGTAGTTGACGCTGAAGGCTTCCGTTTCCTGGCCGAATGCGGTGCCGACTTTGTGAAGATCGGTATTGGCGGCGGTTCCATCTGCATTACCCGTGAACAAAAAGGGATCGGTCGTGGCCAGGCTACTGCCGTCATCGAAGTGGCTAAAGCCCGCGATGAATATTACAAAGAAACCGGTATCTACGTACCCATCTGCTCCGATGGCGGTATCGTATATGATTACCATATGACCCTGGCTCTGGCCATGGGCGCGGACTTCCTGATGCTGGGCCGTTATTTTGCCCGGTTCGATGAATCCCCGACCAACAAGGTGAATATTAACGGCACCTACATGAAGGAATACTGGGGCGAAGGTTCTGCCCGTGCCCGTAACTGGCAGCGCTACGATCTGGGCGGCGATAAGAAACTGTCCTTTGAAGAAGGTGTGGATTCTTACGTGCCCTACGCAGGCAGCCTGAAAGACAATGTGAACCTGACCATCTCCAAGATGCGGTCCACCATGTGCAACTGCGGTGCCCTGACCATTCCGGAACTGCAGAAGAAAGCCAAACTGACCCTGGTATCTGCTACCAGCCTGGTAGAAGGCGGGGCACACGATGTAGTGCTGAAGGAAAACACCAGCAGCAACTATCCAAAATAATGTATGATTGACCTGAAACCCCGCAGCAATGCGGGGTTTCTGTTATAACGGCAAAAATACGGCAAAATATATGTCTCTCTGCTTAGTCGGGGCCTTAGAAAAAATTCTCATGGAAAATCTATAATCTGTCCCGAATTTTACCTATTTAAAAGTTTATAATGGAATTGTCAAAGAAAATAAGATCAGGTTGTCAGAAACCAAGACGAATGGTACATTTGAGGGCGCGGACGAAATTTTGGACCTAATTTATAAAAAATCAGGAGGTTCTGGCCAAATGGATCCGTGGAAGTCCGGATGGATATCCTGCCTTTATGGGGAAGTGATTCTGATATTGGTCCTGGTAACTTACGATGTGAATACAGAAACAGCTGCCGGAAGGAGCCGCCTGCGAAAAGTCGCAAAATGCTACGTGGCTCACGGACAGCGTGTCCAAAATTCTGTTTTTGAATGTTCGGTGGACGAAGCTCGGTTTGTAGCACTGCGTGGTGAGTTGGAATCCATTATTGACTTGAATAAAGACAGCCTGCGGTTCTATAATTTAGGAAACAAGTATCAAAGTAGGATCATCCACGTGGGAGCTAAGGAAACGTATGATTCTGCGGCGCCGATGATTTTATAAGCGCGAAGCGGAAGCAAACATCAGAATTTCATGCGGTGAAAAGCCGCTTGGACTGATGTGAAAAAGACGGTTCGCGCAAACAGGGAGACTGCACTGGAGAAATTCAGTGCGGCCACTTTGACAGTCGCACCCCTTATGGGGTGCGTGGATTGAAATCTGAAAGAGTACGGGCCCTGGAAAGTAGGCATAGGTCGCACCCCTTATGGGGTGCGTGGATTGAAATAATCCCGTTGTTGCTCATGATGGCCATAGCCGTGCGTCGCACCCCTTATGGGGTGCGTGGATTGAAATTTCGGAGAGTAGCCACCTTTGCCATGGACGTCCAGTCGCACCCCTTATGGGGTGCGTGGATTGAAATAGCGTCACGCTGCCACCAGACTGAGTACCTACTGGTCGCACCCCTTATGGGGTGCGTGGATTGAAATGTTTAGCTGGCTGTTGCTAAAGGTAAACTTAAACCAGTCGCACCCCTTATGGGGTGCGTGGATTGAAATTTCACCAACTTGATCAGCGGCGTTGTACATATCTGTCGCACCCCTTATGGGGTGCGTGGATTGAAATTCTCCGTTTCCCGCCAACTACCAGGGCAATCAGCGTCGCACCCCTTATGGGGTGCGTGGATTGAAATTGGATTCTGAAGACTGTAGTTCATAGAACGCACAGTCGCACCCCTTATGGGGTGCGTGGATTGAAATCGCATCTCGGCCCACCGTATCAAGGCTGCCTGAGTCGCACCCCTTATGGGGTGCGTGGATTGAAATACCATGACGGTATCATCATTAGCCTGGGCAGCAGGTCGCACCCCTTATGGGGTGCGTGGATTGAAATTGCAAGATGTCCGTCAGCATCACGACTCCCCTCGTCGCACCCCTTACGGGGTGCGTGGATTGAAATGATTATCTCCATCCGGAACACGGATCACGGATCAGTCGTACCCCTTATGGGGTGCGCATTATCGTTGGCCAGGGTGGATTGAACGATTGGTATGCTGAAGAAAGAATTAAAGTTTCCCTTGGTGGCATGAGTCCACTACAATATAGAAAGATGCAGGATATTGCGGTGTAGGTCCAAAAAAATATCCGCATCCCCAATGGGTCAAAATGAACCCGGCCTTGACAGACATTACCATTTTTAGTTCTGTCTGCTAATTTACCCTGTTCATATGATATACTGCAATCATACAAAAAATATTGAAAAGGGGTGCTTTTGATGCGGGAATCGTTAAAAAAGGTGACAGGCATTTCTCTTAGTTTGCTGGTTTGGGGAACTTCTCTGGGGATTCCGGCTGTGGCTCTGGCAGATACCGGTTTGCAGCAGGTGAAAAAAGAGGAAGCTCAGGAATCGGCAGCACCAGCGGTGCATAAAACTATGAAAGAACGGATTGCGGAGTTAAAGGCTCAAGAGTTGGCCGGTGATACGCAGAAGACAGGGATTCCGGCAGGGGAGGCTTACATTCCCAAAGATACTCAGTTGACAGTGGAATTGACCAAGGAACTTTCTTCCAAGACGAATCGAAAAGGCGAAAGCATCCAGTTCAAGCTGGTGGACAATATGATTCTGAACGATGTGGTGGTAATCCCTGCAGAGACTATTGCGGAAGGGCATATAACTAAGCAAAAAAGTTCCGGGATGTTTGGACGGGCTGGGAAGCTGGAAATCTCGGTGGATTCCATCCAGACTATCAATGGGGTTACAGTTCCGCTGACTTATGCGGGGCGGATCGAGGCCGGCAGTGATGGAGCTGTGGCTGTAGCTGCTCTAGTGAGTCTGGTGGGCGGATTGTTTATGAAAGGGGCCAACGTAAAGATTCCGGCTGGAACAAAGATCGCGGCCAAGGTGGAGAAGGATACTGATTTGCAGACACCAATCAAAGATCTGGCAGCTGCTATGGATCCCAGCAAACCGAGAGGGGTAAAAGTGGTACTGCCACAATAAAAAATAGAGAAACCGCAGGCTGGGGACACCTGCGGTTTTTTGTATATGGATTCTAAGGGATAGTATAATAGAACCAAAGGAAAAATGTTATTTTGAAAGGTGGGAAAACGTATGTGGAAACGGATCCTGACATTTTGTTTGGTGGTGGTTTTGGGTTGTTTCGCCGTCACGGCCCAGGCGGCGGACCGGTGGAAGTGGTATCATTCGTCTGATTACCACGGGTATTACTATGATACCCAGACAGTGACATATGATACAGCAAAGCAGTATGCTACAGTCTGGATCAAGATCTTAAAGGCGGACGGATCGCTGGATGAGGAACAGCACAGGGCGCTGAATTATGGTTACAAGGCAACGCTCAATTTTGAATATGTTTATTATCAGAACGGATATCCACGGCGCTATCGACCCTCAAAACCGTATGTTTCGTTTGTAGTACCGGATTCTTCCAGTGAGACATTGACTCGAATGGTAGCCAACCAGCTTGGCATCCGGCCGATGTATCCTGGTGGAGATAACCGGTGGAAGTGGGTACGTGCCACGGATACCTACAGCCTGTATGTGGCTAAAGATACGCTCCTTTACAGGGATGCAAATCTGGGATATACCATTTGGGCCAAGAGAGTGTATTTAAATGGTGGTAAAAGTAAAACGATGTATTTTTGCAATACGGTCCGTAATGTAGTCGCCACCCGGTATTCCCGTTGGAACAGCCCGTTACCGGACAGCGATGAGGAAGCTGTTTTGAATGCGGTGAAGGCGCTGAATGTGGGAGCGTGAAGGGGCGTTCGGTCAAAGTTTGTATCCGTTACGGCCGCACCATAAGCATACGGGAGTGGGCAATTTCGCGTCATACGTCATACGCTGATAGAAAAAATCCGCCCAGTTAGAGCGGATTTTTTGAAGGGCGAATTGTCAAGATAAGTGCAACGTTCTTGAAAAATAGACCTCTTTATTTCATGCTATCGTTGCACTTAGATTGTAAATCTGCTGATAAAAAACTGGATGCCAGCTATGCACCCAGTTTTTTTTATAGAGCCTTTTTTATTTGATTTTTGTTTTATTCAATTTGCTTGAAATCTTGTTCCCGATGCTCTGTACTACCTGCACCAGGGCAATCAGCACAATGACCGTGGCAATCATGGTGTCGGCCTGGAACCGTTGGTAACCGTAGCGGATGGCCAGGTCACCCAGGCCGCCGCCGCCCAGGGCACCGGCCATGGCACTGGAACCGATCAGGCTGATCACTGCCAGGGTGATGCCCAGGACGATGCTGTGCATGGATTCAGGCAGCAGTACTTTCCAGATAATCTGCATGGGGCTGGCCCCCATGCTCTGAGCAGCTTCGATGACGCCGGGGTCCACTTCCAATAAGGAGGATTCGATGATCCGGGAAATGAACGGGGTGCAGGAGATGGTCAGAGGTACGATGGCGGCGGTAGTGCCGATGGAGCTGCCCACTACCAGCCGGGTCAGGGGGATGATGGCCACCATCAAAATGATGAAGGGGATGGAACGGAGTGCGTTCACGATGGAACCCAGAGTCTTGTGCAGTGCAGCATTTTCTTTGATATGGCCCGGGCCGGTAATGGTCAGGATCACGCCCAGAGGGATACCGCAGAGCGTTGCGATGGCGGCGGACAGAGCCACCATGTACAGGGTTTCGCCCAGGGCTTTCGTCAGCAGATGGATCATATTAGGAGACATAACCAATCACCTCGTCTTTGACTTTTCTAGAATGCAGGTAATCCAGGGCCTGTTTCAGATGGGCCTCGTCACCTTCCAGTTCGATCAGCAGGGTACCAAAGGGGGTATCCTGCAGGTTTTCAATATTTGCGGTCAGGATGTTTACGTCCATATCATACTTTTTAATGAGCACGGATACAACAGGCTCGCCGGCGCTGTCGCCGATGAAGCTCAGGCTGACCAGGGCCTTGTCTCCGCTTTGATACTCTTTGTGCATATCCAGCTTCTTGACGAAATCGGGCAGGTCGTTGTGCTGGATGCTGGCCACGAATTCTTTGGTGGTTGCTTTCCGGGGGGAGGTGAACAGGTCCACCATAGTGCCCTGTTCGATGATTTCGCCGTTTTCGATAACGGCTACCCGGTCGCAGATTTCTTTCACCACGTTCATCTGATGGGTGATCATGACGATGGTGATGTGCAGACGCTTGTTGATGTCCCGCAGCAGATTCAGGATGGATTCCGTGGTCTGCGGGTCCAAGGCACTGGTGGCTTCATCGCACAGCAGCACTTTGGGGTCGCTGGCCAGGGCTCTGGCAATGCCCACCCGCTGTTTCTGTCCGCCGGACAGCTGGCTGGGGTAGTGGCCGGCCCGGTCGGCCAGACCTACCAGATCCAGCAGGGGTTCCACTTTCTTCTTAATGGAAGCCTTGTCCAGTCCCTGAATTTCCAGAGGGAAAGCAATGTTGCCGTAGACGGTACGGCTGGCCAACAGGTTGAAATGCTGGAAAATCATGCCAATGTTCTGCCGGGCCTTGCGCAGCTGCTCTTCATTGAGCGCAGTCATCTCCTGGCCGTCTACGAAAACCTTGCCGCTGGTGGGGCGCTCCAGCATGTTGATGCAGCGTACCAGGGTGGATTTGCCGGCACCGGACAGGCCGATGATGCCGAAAATCTCACCTTCGTTGATGGTCAGGTTGATGTCCTTTAACGCATGGAGATCGCCTGAGGCGGTGTGATAAATTTTTTCAATGTGTTCCAATTGGATCATGGGGTGATCACCTCCGGGGAAAATAAAAAATTCCTCTTCATGAAATGAAGAGGAATCAGGTTTGCTCACTCATCTTCATCTTTCAGGCAATGCCTGATGGACTTAGCACCGTTCGTGGAAAGAAACACTTTCCAGATGGTTGCCGTAACTTCATAGGGCCAGTCCCTCCGTTACTCTGGATGAATTCCGTGTGGTTTAATGATACGCTATTGGTTACAGTTTGTCAAGAAAACAAAAATTTTTATAAATCTCCAAATTTGCTTGCATTTATCTCTTCATCGTAGTAAAGTAATAAACAGCTAAAGCAAACGGATGGAATGACATCTGGAATTCTTCATTTAGAAAGGGGCTTTCATCATGGTAGCCGGACTGAACCAACGGGAACTGAAACAATTGGCCAATGCTTTTACCCTGCTGCGGGATGAAACAGGCGCTCTGGCTTTCCTGGAAGACATCTGTACCCCCAACGAACTGAAGGCGCTGAGCCAGCGCCTGGAAGTGGCGGTGCGTCTTCACCGGGGCGAAAATTATGCCAAGATCGTCAAGGATACGGGCGCCAGCAGCACCACAGTATCCCGAGTGAATCGCTGTTTGAACTATGGGGCAGGCGGATATCGCAGCCTGATCCCGGAACTGGTGAATAAAGGAGAAGAATCAAATGAGTAATACCGTACTGCGGATCCCTTACGGGACCAGAGATATCCTGCCGGGAGAGGCCCGGGCCAAACGGGAGATCGAAGATAAGATCGCCAACAATTTCCTAAGCTGGGGCTACGATGAAGCCATTACCCCGACTTTTGAATATGCTGATACCTTTGCCCTGAGTGGTGCTGGCATCAACGAAGAGAGCATGCGCTTCATGGACCGGAACAATCGGACCCTGATGCTGCGCAGCGAAATGGCTACGCCGCTGACCCGGATGGTGGCTACCCGGCTGAAGAACGATACAGGTGTGAAACGGCTGTTTTATATTGCCAACGTGTTCCGGCATGAAGAGACCCAGGCGGGCCGTCAATGCGAATTTTCCCAGGCAGGCATTGAACTGATCGGGGCCGAAGCCCCCATGGCGGATGCGGAAGTGCTGGCCCTGGCTGTGGAAAGCCTGAAGGCAGCGGGACTGCAGGACTTCCTCATCAGCATCGGTCACAGCGGTTTCCTGGGGGGTCTGATGGAAGATGCAAAACTGACGAAGAAACAGGCGGACTTCGTAAAGACCATGATCCTGTCTCACAATTCTGTGGGACTGGAGGAAGCTGCAGAACGGTTCATCCCCAAACAGCTGAAGGACGTTTTCCGTGATCTGCTGTATCTGCAGGGGGGACGGGATTTACTGGACAGCCTGGAAGCCCGGGTGAGCAATCCCAAGAGCCTGGATGCCCTGAAGAACCTGAAGGCCATCTACAAGCTGGCGGAAAGCTATGGCGTGGCTCCGTATTTGTCCTTTGACCTGTCTCTGATCCGCAACTTCGATTACTATACCGGCATGGTGTTCGAAGCCTATGCCCCCCAGATCGGGTTCAACATCTGCGGCGGCGGCCGGTATGACCATATGATGGAAGCTTTTGGAGATCCGGAACCGGCCACGGGATTTGCCATGGGGATCGACCGGATCATCCTGTCCCTGCGGCGGGACAGCCGGCTGAACCTGGAGTCCAAATGGGACATTTACGTAGCCTGGGCA
>NZ_JBNMIU010000038.1:0-23811 GCF_050873445.1 Acidaminococcus sp.
GCAGCCAAGAAGTACAACACTACCATGCGTGTAGGTGCTTACATCGTAGCTCTGGGCGCTCTGGCCGAACCGATGAAACTGAGAGGCATTATCTAATAGAACCCAAAAACGGATCCTGTGCCCAGACGGCACAGCAAAAATCCCCGGACAGTGGTTGTCCGGGGATTTTTTGTGTGAAAACGATGAAAACAAGGTTCCTGTCGATTGCTGCGTAGAGCGGCTCATGAGATGTCTGTTTCCAGGTTGTTCGGCAGACCATTAAATCACAGCTCTTCTCCACACTCCCTGATGCCAGCGCCAGAAGAACACCAGGCCCCGGCTGCATTCATCCAGGGCCATAGCCACCCAGATGCCCACCAGGCCCCAGAGCAGGTGTACACCGAAGAACCAGCTGCCCAATACGGATACGGACCACATGAAGATGATTCCGATGGTGATGGGTGCCTTCACATCGCCGGCTGCATTCAGGGCCATGACCATGCACATGTTCACGGCCCGTCCGATTTCTAGGAAAATATCGACAAACAGGATCATTTTGCCCAGAGCGTGGACTTCCGGATTCGCTGTGAACAGAGAGAAAATCGCATCGCTGTGGAAGTAGACCAGGATGGCCAGGGAACCGGACAGCAGCATGGAAATCAATATGGTGAACTTTACTCTTTTGTCTACTTCACGGTTTTCGTCCGCCCCCTTGAAATAACTGACCAGGATCTGGGTGGCCATAGCCAGGGCCTGGGAATACAGGTAACTGATCATGGCAATGATGTAGGCGTATACCTTGGTGGTGATCACTGCAATCCCGAACAGATTCACAAAGGTCATGATGGTGGTCTGGGACAGCTGATAGGAGAATGTTTCTCCGGCAGAGGGAATGCCCAGGTACAGCAGTTTCCCCAGGGTCTTTCTGGGGAAAGGCCGCAGATGGCGGAAGGAAAGACGCAGAGGCGTTTTTTTTCGCAGCAGGTAGATGACCAGCAGTAGTCCCAGGGTCTTGGCCGTATTGGTGGAAATACAAACCCCGGCTACCCCAAGGGAGGGGATGGGTCCAAGACCGTGGATCAGGATCATGTTGCCGCAGATGTTCAGTACGTTCATGATGCTGGAACAGAGCATGGTTTCTCGCAGCAGGCCAAAGCCCCGCAGAAAGGAGATGAAGGCCATATAGGCACTCTGGACGATGACGAACAGGCCAATCCAGCGCAGATACAGGAAGGCATCTGCCCGGATTTCCGCGGGTACTCCCAGGATGGTCAGGAACACTTCCGGTACGGCAAAAAGCACCAGGCTGATCAGGGCACCCAATATCAGGTTCAGCCCCAGGGAAACGGAGCATACCCGGCTGGCATTGTGCAGGTCATCGGCGCCCCGGTAATGGGCAATCAGGATGGTGGCTGCCTGGGACAGTACGGACAGGGTCAGGATGATCATATTTACGATCATATTGTCATTTCCAACGGCTGCTACCGCATCCTGGGAATAATGGCTCAGCATGAACTGGTCCATATTGGGAACCAGCATCTGCAGACCGATTTCGATGAAAATGGGCAGGGACATGGCAAATACCGACCAGCGGCTTTGATATTCTTTTGTCACGGCAAGGACCTCCTGTGGAATATTACGATTTTTACAAACTGTTTTGTTTGTACTATGCTAGCACAGCGGGAGAGCCTTGACAATACGCTGAAAATATTCGGGAAAAGTGGAATTTTATGAAAGTTTCGTTTATAATAAGAAAAGATTGATCATCCTGAATCAAGGAGGCAGATGCCATGGAAAACCAGGAACGGAGAGAGAAAATCCTGGAAATGCTGCAGGCGGCTACAAAACCGGTGACAGGAACTGAAATGGCCCAGGTGTGCCAGGTCAGTCGTCAGATCATCGTGGGAGATATTGCCCTGCTGCGGGCCAGCGGTACGCCGGTGATGTCCACGCCACGGGGCTACCAGCTGCAGCAGGCCAAACCTGCCGGACTGCAGGAATCCTTTTTGTGCAAACATGGGCCAGAGAAAGTAGAAGCGGAACTCAATGCCATTGTGGATAACGGGGGAGTTGTCCACAATGTGGTTGTGGAACATGAAGTCTACGGGTTCCTGGAAGGAGAGCTGAATCTGAAATCCCGCCGGGATGTGCAGCTGTATCTCAAAAAAATGAGAATGGATCAGGCACCGCTGCTGTCCAGCATATCGGCCGGTGTCCACTCCCATCTGGTGGAAGCGTCTACGCCGGAAGAGATGGAGGCAGTGCGGAAGGCCCTGGAGCAGCTGGGAGTGCTGGTGGAAGAAAAGAAATAAAAAAAGGGGGGTGTGAAAAAATATTTTTTCACACCCCCCTCGATTGAGGTCCGGAGCCGAAGAAAACAGGGTTGCACCGGAATTGCTTTAAATGGTTGCCTGGAAGTTGCTCCATTGATCGGAACCTGCACAGGGGATTTCCTGTTTCGGATCCTTCTTCAAATCAATCAGGCGAAAATCACATTTGTCCATATCCAGCATGCGGGCAGCCAGACGTTTGCCCCGTTCCAGATCAGCGGTGAAGCATACTTCCGCCCGGCCGATACCGGTGGTCTGGGCCAGATGCCGTTTCTGGAGATTTTCCAGGGCATCCTGAGCCGTCCGTTCCGCCGGATCCAGCACTGTCACAGAAGGACCGAATTCTTCTTCGATTTCTTTCCGCACGAAGGGATAGTGGGTGCAGGACAAAAGTACTGTATCTACCCCATGAGCTTTCAGCTTTTCTGCATATTCATGGATGGCGGCCTTCACTTCCGGGCTGCCGAATTTTTCTCCTTCAATCAGAGGGACGAACTTGGGGCAGCCCTGACCGAACACCTGGATCTGGGGGCACAGCTTCTGGATTTCCCGTTTGTGGGCTCCGGTGGAAACAGTGAAGTCCGTGGCAAAGAAACCTACCCGGTTATTCTTCGTTACCAGAGGGACCATACGGGACCCTTTGGCCATACCGATCACATCAAAGGGATAACTGCCCTTGATTACATCCGTGCCCAGCACTGTAATGGTATTGCAGGCTACTACCAGCTGTTTGATATTTCGTTTATTCAGCCAGGCCGTCATATCGCCTACGAACCGGGTAATTTCTTCCCGGCTGCGGTTCCCATAGGGAGTACGGGCCGTATCGCCGATAAAGATGAAGTTTTCGTGGGGCATCTTGGCCTGGAGCCATTTCAAGACGGTCAAACCGCCTACGCCGGAATCGATGACACCAATGGGTTGTGTTGCCTGCATGATCAAGACCTCCTATATAAACAAAAATAAGGCCAGCAAAAGACAAGCATCTAAAAGAAGATGTCTTTAACAGGCCTTATCGATGGGCAGGAACAGGGGGAAATCTGTTCCCAAATCCATAAGGATTTTCAATTATACGTTGCTTTCTTCTAGCAACACTGTCAGTATAGCACAAAAGGAATGATTATACAAGATAATTTCATGAATTTTTCCTGTTTTCCGCTAAATTCCATTGACCCCTGTCGGGTCTCTATGGTACGCTAACAGGAAAAAGAAAAAGGAGTATCAATTTATGGAAAAACATTATCCGCCCGATTCAATTTTTGTCACCGGGGTGGCCAAGGTTTCCCGGGATGACGTAATCAATTCCATGTATGGGACCTTTTCCCTGAGCCTGGTCATTGACCGAAAAACCGGAGATATCCTCCACTGCAGCGCCAACATGATCATGGCTGATACCATTTCGTTTTTGCAGGATATCCTGATCGGCAAAAACCTGCTGCACGATATGGAATGGATGGTGCAGGAGCTGCGCCGGCGCTTCCTGGCCCTGTCTCAAAAAGCCGTAATCGCTGCTCTGAAGGACGCCCAGAACCATTATTTGAATGTGTATCCTGTCAGCTGAAAATGGCGTAAGGCATATGCCGAGAAAGCCGGATTTTTCCTTCAATCGGAAAAGGAGTGTACTGAAATGGCAGAAAAAAAGAAAAGCAAGTTCAAGCTTCATGCACTGAACCCCATGGTGCTATTGGGAATCATCATGTTTGTTGCGTTCCTGGCGTCCTATATCGTCCCGGCCGGGGAATACAGCCGGATCATGAATCCCGTCCTGCATAAAGAAGTTGTGGACCCCGCCACCTTCCATTATATCGACCAGCAGCCTGTTTCCATTTTCTATCTGTTCCAGTCCCTGACGTTGGGTCTGCAGAACGCAGCAGAAATCATTTCTTTCCTTTTTATCATCGGCGGCATGTTCGCTATCATGGATGCTACCGGCGCCATCAATGCCGGGCTGAGCAATGTGGTGGAGAAAATGAAGGGACGGGAACTCCTGATGATCCCGGTGTGCATGGTGCTGTTCAGCATGCTTTCAGCCTTTGCTGGCTGCTTTGAAGAATTCCTGGCTTTCATGCCCCTGGTCATCGGGGTCTCAGTGGCTATGGGCTTTGATTCTCTGACGGCTATTGCTATCGTGTTCTGTGCCGCACCTATAGGGTATGCTGGTGCCATGACCAATCCGTTTACCATCGGGGTGGCCCAGGGTATCTGCGGTCTGCCCATGTTCTCCGGCATGGGCCTGCGGGTCGTGCTGTTCGTGGTCATGAATGCGGTGACCATTCCCTATGTGATGTGGTATGCCAATAAGATCCGCAGGAATCCGGAAATCAGTACAGTTCGGGAAGAAGACTTGCTGTACAACAGCCATCTGAAACTGCAGGAAACTCCGGTGATTACCATGCGTCACAAACTGGTGCTGATCCTGTTCGTCCTGACCATCGTCATGGTAGTGGCCGGCGTCCTGAAATTTGACTTCTACATCAATGAAATGGCCGGTCTGTTCCTGGTCTGCGGTCTTTTGGCCGGCATCATCGGAGGACTGTCCTCCGGGGAAATCGCCGATGCTTTCCTGGCCGGCTGCAGCAACATGCTCTTTGCCAACATAGTCATTGGTATGTGCAACGGGGCCGTGCTGATTATGCAAAATGCCCATATCATGGATACGGTCATTCATTATATGGCTGGCCTGCTGAATGGATTGCCGCCCACCTTGAGCGCCTGTGGCATGTTCATCGTGCAGGACCTGTTCAACGTGCTGGTGCCTTCCGGCAGCGGCCAGGCCGCCATCACCATGCCGCTGTTCGCTCCTCTGGCCGACCTGATCGGGGTGACGCGGCAGACTGCTGTATTGGCGTTTCAGATGGGGGATGCGTTTACCAATGTGTTCGCTCCTACCTCCGGTGAAGTGGTGGCCGCCTGCGCCATGGCCCACATTTCCTTCGGGAAATGGTTCCGCTGGCTGGCACCCTTGTTCGCCATCTGGTGCGTGGTTGCTCTGGCCTTCATGGTCATCGCTGTCCAGATCCACTACGGTCCGTTTTAAGGAGGCGGAACTATGGAAAAAGGATTTACATCGCTGGAACAACTGTTGCAGCATCCGGTGTTCCACCATTTCGGAGAATTGTGCCGGATCCCCCATCCCTCCTTCCAGGAAAAGGCCATCAGTACTGCTGTCTGTAGCTGGGCCCGGCGGAAGGGGTTTGAGACCTGGCAGGATGATTGGAACAACGTGTTCATTCGCAAACCGGCTTCTCCAGGCTATGAAGACCGTCCGGCCGTGATGCTCCAGGCCCATCTGGATATGGTGTGCCAGAAGGCCAAAGGGATAGAGCACGATTTTGCCAAAAATCCTATCCATCTGGAATTAGCAGGGGATATCCTGTCCACCGGCGGCCGAACCACTCTGGGGGCAGATGACGGCATCGGAGTGGCACTTGCCATGGCTCTGCTGGAAGACGACAGACTGACCCATCCGGAACTGGAGGCTCTGTTCACCACTGCAGAAGAGGAGGATATGAGCGGGGCTCAGAACGTGGACGCCAGCGATTTCCATGCCCGGTATCTGGTGAATATTGACAATGCAGTGGAGCGCCATTCTGTTACTGGCAGCTGCGGAGGGTTCGGGGTAAAATTCCATCTGCCGGTCACGTGGGAAGCTGTTCCAGGCCAGGCTCTGTTTTACCATCTGAAGGTGGAGGGACTTCAGGGCGGCCATTCCGGGGAGGATATCCACCGGGGAAGGGGCAATGCCAACATTTTCCTGATCCGGATGCTGTTGGGTGCCCGGAAGAAAACGCCTCTGCATCTGGCCTCTCTCCACGGCGGTACCTTTCGGCTGGCCATTCCCCGGGACGCGGAAGCGGTGGTCATGGTGCCGGCAGCAAGAAAAAACGAGTTCCTGGCAGCCGTGGACCAGGTGGCCGAAGCGCTGCAGGCGGAATACAAGGCTGTGGCCGCCAATTTGAAGATTACCGTGGAAGAGACGGCAGGGCCGGACACAGGGCTGGTGACGTCCCAGGATGTAACGGACAGATTCATCGAAGGAATGGCCCTGTCGCCCGACGGCATTTCCGAAATGAACGCTGTCATCCCTACGGTGGTCCAGAGCAGCGACAACCTGGGTGAAATCCGACTGGAACCGGAAGAAAACAGGCTGGTGGCAATCTATGAAATCCGTACTTCTTTCCGGTCCAAGGCTGATTATATCTGGGACAAAATCCATCTGTTGGCCCGGCTGGCAGGCGGTACCTGCGAAAAATTCGCCGCCTATCCCGGCTGGCCCGATCATCCGGATTCAAAACTGACATTTCAGGTGAAGCAGGTTTACCAGGAACTGTTCGGAGAGTCCATGGAAGCTACGCCCATCCACTCCGGGTTGGAGTGTGGCTGCCTCATGGAAAAACGGCCCGAGCTGGAAGCCATCTCCCTGGGCCCCAACTGCTGGGACCTCCATTCTCCCCAGGAGCGTTTAAGTGTCCGCAGCACTCTCAGAATGTACGAATTCCTGAAAGCCCTGCTGGAAAAGATCCAATAAATCTGCCCATAAAAAAAGAAGTGTCGCATGCCACGGCACTTCTTTTCTTTTGGATGCAGACCAATTACCATCCTTACTTTTTTTCCATAATCACCTTCGCATTTCTTGCTTCTGTGGGGATGACCACATCCCTGCCCTTTTCGTATCGCAGCAGTACGTTCAGGTTCAGGCTGGAACCCTTCAGCATGGCCTTCATCATTTCCAGCTGCTTCTTGTCCAGGTTTTTGTCCTGGGCAGCCGCAGCGTCCATGAGCTGCGTACCTACGGTCTGCAGCAGCGGGGTCAGGTCCATGGACAGCACGGTGATCCGGTGGGTCTTCTTATCCACGGCCATGGTGTACTCCACGTCCTTCACCTGGCGCAGCAGTTCGGCTACATCTACTCCGCTTACCTTCATGGATTTTTTGGCATCTTTGTCCTGCAGGTCCAGGATCTTGTTCCAGTCGCCGGTGACTTTGTATACCTTTTCCCGGCTGTCTTCCTTCAGCAGTTCGGCAGAGGAGATGGTGGCCCGGTACTCTTTCATGGATTTGGCGATTTCTTCCTCTGTGGGCATGGTGAAGGGAACGGTAGTCTGTTCCCAGCCCTTGTCCGTCTTCATATATTCCGTGAGCTTTTTGCCCTGGGTCTCTGCATAGGCTTCCACTGGGGTGCTCAGGCTTTTCTGGCTGCCCAGCATCACCAGTTCGGCTGTGCCATGGGCATCAGCTTTCGTCACCCGGTCCTGTCCTTTTTTTGCAGGTTTCAGGTCCACTACATTGCCATTCAGCAGCAGATTTCCGATGCCCACCGGGCTGAACAGGGTGCCTTTCATTTCGTATTGCACATAGGCCTGTTTGTTGGTGGCTTCCTGGGCTGCCATTACTTCATCGATGGCTGTGGTCCTGGAATCAGCCATGGCCAGGGGCATGGATACCAGGGTCAGGGCCAGGGCAACGCCGGCCGTGCGGATTTTCGAAAATAGTTTCATGGATATACCTCCTTGCTTTGCTTCCATAGTCTGTATCTTTTAGAATGTCACATCTGGCTTTGATTGTCAAAGAAAATTTCTGGAAACTTTTTTGAGAAAATGTTTATCTGGGAGAAATGTGGTATTATGACAGGTGAAATGAGAAGCAAAGGAGCGATATTCATGGGCAATCACAATGAAGTGTTAGAAGCCATGCAGCTAAGGCGCAGCATCCGCAGCTATAAAACGGACCCGGTGCCGGAGGCCGATCTGCATGAAATCATTCAGGCCGGGCTGTATGCCGCCAGCGGCCGGGGCAGTCAGGACACCCTCATCCTGGCCATCACCAACTCGGCCATGATCAAGCGGCTGAGCAGGTTGAACTGCGAAATCGGCGGCTGGGAACCGACGTTCGATCCATTCTACGGCGCACCGGCGGTCCTGGTGGTGCTGGCCGATAAAAAACGGCCTACGGCGGTATATGACGGTTCTCTGGTCATGGGCAATATGATGCTGGCTGCCCATTCCCTGGGTCTGGGCAGCTGCTGGATCCACCGGGCCAAAGAAGAATTCGAACGGCCGGAAGGCAGGGCACTGCTGAAATCCCTGGGCATCACCGGCGACTACGAGGGTATCGGTCACTGCGTGGTGGGCTATGCCAAGGGGGAGATTCCCGTGGCACCGCTGCGTAAGGAACACAGAGTCTACTTCTTGAAATAAAAAATGGCTGCCATTTTTGAGGTGAACCCCAATCGTTAGATTTTAGGTCTAACAATTGGGGTTCACCTCATTTTGCGGCAGCCATTTTTTAGTAAAATATTTCAGATGGGGCGGTCCGAGTGTAATTTTTTTCCAGCATGGCTTTGTGGGACAGGAAACGGGGGTCATCGAAATACTTGGCTTTTTTGGGACAATACTTGATGCAGGCCTGGCATTTGATGCAGATGCCGGGTACTTTATCGGTATCTGCCGGATTGATGGAACCCATAGGGCAAACGGTGGCGCATTTGCCGCAGTGATCGCATTTTTCCGGGTCCGTCTTCGGCTTGGCCTTTAGGAATTTAGCCGGCTGGCCATCTTCGCCTTTGGGAATGTAGTAGGGGGCAACGGGCGCATTGTCCCTGATGACCACTGTCTCCAGGGGAGCCTTGCCGCGCAGTTTCCGTTCTACTGCATCCAGCAGATCTTCGAAAGTTTTTTTGTCTTCAGTCGTGGGATGTTCCTTGCCAATGGCGGCAAAGGCATGGGCGGCAGCGAAAGCTCCGGCGGCGAATACCCGGAAATCCTTCTTTTCCAGCTCGTCACGCAGTTCCGTCAGGGCACTGTCATAGGCTCGGTTGCCGAAGGTGACCAGGGCCACTGCCGGGGTCTTCTGTTTTTCGTCGCCGGCGAACAACTGTTGCACAAAGGGCAGGGCCTTGTTGGGAATCCGGCCGGCGTAGGTGGGTGTACCGAATATTACCAGGGTATCCGGACCGTAGAAACGAAAAATATCCTGGTCTTCCGGAAGGGTGAAAGACGTATGGCTCAGAGTCACGCCCTCTGCCTGGAAGCGCTTTGCCAGGGCTTCTCCGAACTGGCGTACCAGCTGTTCCGTCTGGCCGGTGGGACTGAAAGAAACCGTCGTGATGTGTGTCAACAAGGGTAAGACCTCCTCATGTTGTTTAGAAACTTAACTTATCTTTATTATACCGTATTTTAAGGAGAAAAGCCAGTATTTAGAAAAATCGAGTGGCCGGAATCCGGATAGGAAGTTTGCGCTTTGCCGGGGATTTGCCCTATAATAGGGCTATGATTGGAAATCAGTATTGAAGGAGGGAATTCTCATGAGTGAAATCATCATCCGGGAAGCCACCATAGAGGATGCAGCAGCCATCCGGGCTATTTATGCACCCTATGTGGAAAATACAGTGATTACCTTTGAATACCAGGTTCCCAGCGTGGAGGAATTCCAGCGTCGGATCAGCCGGACGAAAGAGCGGTATCCCTATTTTGTGGCAGAAGAAAACGGCAGGGTGGTAGGCTATGCCTATGCCGGTCCCTTTGTAGGACGGGCGGCTTACGACTGGACGGCCGAGCTGAGTATTTACGTGGCTGTCCATCTGAAGAAACATGGTCTGGGGAAGAAACTGTACGGTGTCCTGCTGGATGCCTTGAAGAAAATGGGTATCCTGGATGTGTACGCCTGTATCGGGCTGCCGGAAAAGGCAGACGAATATCTGGATTGCAACAGCGCCGAATTCCATACCCATATGGGTTTTACGCCAGTAGGGTTGTTCAAGCAGTGCGGATACAAATTCGGCCGCTGGTACGATATGATCTGGATGGGGCTGAATCTGGGTGAACATCAGAATCCGCAACCGCCCATCATCTCCTATCCCCAGTTGAAGAAGCAGTAAGGAGCGCATCATGGAACAGCAAGTGGTCCTGGTCACCGGCGCCAGCAGCGGGATTGGCAGGGAAACGGCCATCCTGCTGGCGAAGACCGGGCATATTGTGTACGGGGCAGCCCGGCGGCTGGATAAGCTCCGGGAATTGTCCAAATATGGGGTCATTCCCCTGGTGCTGGATGTGACAAAGGATTATTCCTGCCAGACGGCTCTGCAGCAGATCCTGGAGCAGCAGGGCAGCCTGGATATCCTGATCAACAATGCCGGTTACGGTTCTTATGGGGCCGTGGAGGACGTGTCCATCAGTGAAGCCCAGCGGCAGCTGGAAGTGAATGTGTTCGGGGCCATCCGGCTGACGAAACTGGTGCTGCCCCTGTTCCGCCGCCAGCACCGTGGGCGTATCGTCATGGTTTCGTCCATTGCCGGACGGCTTACCGGACCCTTCGGCGGCTGGTATCATGCCAGTAAATATGCCCTGGAGGCCCTCAGTGATGCCCTGCGTATGGAAACAGAGGAGCAGGGAGTGAAGGTGGCCATTGTGGAACCGGGACTGGTAAAGACGCCTTGGGGTCACATCGCCGCTGACCACCTGGAGACGTCCTCACGGGGAGGACCTTATGCCAAAACTGCGGCGAAGATGGCAATGGGCATCCATCATCTATATGAAAGAAAGTGGCTTTCCAGTCCCCAGGATGTGGCGAAGACCATTTTCCTGGCGGCCAATGCAGCCCAGCCCCAGGCCAGGTACCTGTGCGGCAAAGATGCCTGGGTGCTGCTGATTGCCCACATGCTTCTGCCTGCCGGGATTTTTGATATAGCTGCCCGGTGGGTCATGAAGAAATTATCATAAAGGGGGACCTATGGATATCATACGGTTGGGGAACCTGCAGCTTTCCCTGTTCCTGATGATTCTCATCGGGTGCTATCTGCGCAAAAAGGAAATTGTAGATGAAGCAGGCAAACGGTGCCTTACTGATCTGGTGGTGAATGTGATTATTCCCTGCAACATCATCAAATCCTGTCTCATGCCCTTTGAGGGGAATATCTTCGTTACCTGCGGCCGGATCCTGGCAGCCGGGGCAATCCTGCAGCTGCTCTTCATGGGACTGAACCATTTCCTGTTCAACCGGTATCCGGATACCCGGAAAAAGGTGCTGCAGTACGGGACTCTGGTGTGCAACAGCGGCTTTCTTGGCTACCCGGTGGCCGAAGGAGTGTATGGATCCCTGGGTCTGTTCTATGCTTCGGTATTCCTGATCCCTCTGCGCATGGTCATGTGGTCCGTGGGAACCAGTTATTTCATGGCTTGTCACATGAGCCGGCGGGAGGTACTGAAAAAGGTACTGACCCATCCCTGCCTCATCGGGGTATATATTGGGATCCTGATCATGGTGACCCAGGTACGGCTGCCGGGTTTCCTTACGATGACCATCAAATATATCGGCAATTGCAATGCGGCCATCACCATGTTTATCATTGGGACCATTCTGGCGGATGTACCGCTCCTTACCATTTTCAACCGGGACAGTTTCCTGTACAGTGTGCTGCGGTTGCTGCTCCTGCCTGCCCTGGCCTGGGGCGTCAGTGCAGCTCTGCACCTGGATACGGTGGCCACGGGGATTGCGGTGCTCATGACCGGGATGCCGGCCGGAGCTACCACAGCCATTTTCGCCGCCCGCTATGGCAGCGATGCTCCTTTTGCCACAAGACTGACGGTGCTGTCCACCCTGCTCAGTATGTTCACGATTTTGTTCTGGTGTGCGATCCTGCCGGATCCATAATCGGGTTATCAGAGGATGAACAAAAGGATTTTACCCTTTTGTTCATCCTTTTTTCTCTTTTCTGCCTTATTTCTGCTTCAATATCATATTATGCTACAATCAGCTATTTATACGTAAGAAAGGCAGGCAGAAATTAGGAATGCGATTCCTCTGGTACTTTTTTAAATATCTGGTGATTTTGGTAGTGGTGCTGCTGCTGGGTGTGGGAGTTTATGCAGGCAACACTGCCTATGAACAGCTGTTCAACCGGCCCTGGGATAAGCTCCTGGCCATCGAGAACCATCGCAATGATCTGGATACCATCCATTCCTTGGAACAGAAATACGGCTGGCAGCGGGTTTCTGTCCATTCCCGGGACGGCACTCTGCTTCAGGGGACGTATATTCAAAACTCCGCCGGCAGCCATGATACAGTAATCATCCTCCACGGGCTGTACCAGAATCGGACCATGGATGTACCCTATGCCAAAGTGTATCTGGCACGGGGTTACAATGTTCTCATGCCCGATATCCGGGGCCATGGGGAAAGCGGCGGGGAAACCAATGACTGGGGCGTCCACAATGCGGAGGACATGGACAGCTGGGTGGCCTTCCTGAAACAGCAGGATCCTCAGGTGAGCATCGGATTCCACGGTATCTCCCTGGGAGCGGCCATGAGCCTGATTTACGCCGGTACGCCCCAGGGACGGGCCATGAAGTTCTACGTGGCTGACAGTTCCTATGGCAATGTATTGGAGCTGGGACAGGAAAAACTTATGAACTATACAGATGACAAACGGCTGCTGCTGGGTATGGAGGCAGTGGAACCTTTTTTTCAGGCAGCCATGTATTACCACACCCGCAAGACTCTGCGGGACGTGGATCCGGCTTCCTGTGTGCAGCGGATGACTACCCCGGTACTGTTCCTCCACGGAGATGTGGATCGGCTGATTCCGCCTCATATCGCCGAAAACCTGATGAACCGGTGTACCAGTCCCAACAAGAAACTGATCTACTTTGAAGAATCTGGCCATGCCAATGAAATCATGGATAACCCCCGAGGGTACGCCCTGGCTGTGGGAAAGTTCCTGGATACACTCTGATAAAAAAGACGCCGCGGCTGCGACGTCTTTTTTGTCATGCAAATTTTTTAGCCAGGGCAAGGAATTCTTCTTTGTGATTCGGATACCAGCTGGTGAAAGGCTCTTTGGCTTTCAGCAGGGTTTCATTCAGAGCCAGGAAGAATTTCGGCAGACGGGCGGTGGGAATCAGGGCCAGAGGTTCGCTGATCCGCTCTTTGCCATAGGCATAACTGCCATTGGCATACACTTGGAAGGCACTGGCCCGTTCCCCGTTTATCAGGGTGAACGCACCTCTGAAACCCAGGGGTGCCAGGCTCTGCACGGCACAGGTGGAGGGACAGCCGGAGAAATGGCATTTGGGCAGGTAGCGGGTATCTTCGCCGGATTCCTGCAGGATTTTGATCAGCCGGGCCAGGGTACCATGGGAATCGCACAGCCCCTGCTGGCATACGGTGGCACCGATACAGCTGACGGAATGTTCGAAGTCCGTATGGGCCGTGTCTCCATCAGTGAGGGCAGCAATGGTCCGGGCTTCATCGGCGGTCAGGTTGATGATGTAACAGGTTTCGTCCGCATTCAGCCGCAATTCGGTACCCTGCAGGGCACCAGCAGTTTCCAGCAGCTTCCGGAAGACGGCTGGATCGGGCACGCCGCCTGTGGGTTTGTATTCCACATAGTACAGACCATCCTGTTTTTGGGCATGGATCCGGGGATTTTCCAGTACGGTATCGTCTTTGCCGCTCTTTTTCAGAACCGGTACCGGTTCCAGTTCCAGAGGGAGCACACCGCTGTTTTTTGCTCGTTCTGCAGCGTCCAGCACTTCCTGCCGGAATTTCTCATCTCCCAGCTTGTCCCTGATGAAACGGGAGCGGGCGGTACCCCGGTGCTGATAGTCACCGTACTTCATATATACATTCCGGGCATATCCTTCGATGTACCAGGATAAAGCTTCTGCCGACACCTGTTCCCTGATCAGCAGGCCGAACCGGCTGCCGTTCACTCCGAAGCCGCCGCCGGCGTAGACATCGAAGGTGCCGTCGGTGCGGGCTACGAAGCCCATATCCTTGAAGGTGGCATGGCCTTCATTGTCGATTCCGTTGGAGAAACTGATTTTGTACTTCCGGGGCAGTTTCAGATCAGGAATCAGGTTGGTCAGGAAATTGGCAGCAGCTTTGATGGCCGGGGTCATGTCAAAGGGTTCGCCTTTTTCTACACCATGGAGAGGGCTGGCTGTCATGTTCCGGGGATTGTCCCCTCCGGCACCGTAGCAGTAGATACCGGCATCAAAACACTTCTGATACAGGGCCAGTACAGTCTGTTCGTCCAGGTGATGCAGCTGCAGGGCTTCACCGGTAGTGAAGTGGACCATCTGGACATTGTACTGGCTGATCACCTGGGCCAGAAACTGCATGTGAGCTGTGTCAATGGCGCCGGCCGGGAACCGCAGCCGCAGCATGCTGGCTTTGGCGCCTCGTTCTCCGTAGGAACCGAATTGACCGCTGGTGCCTTTGTACTTGGCCGGAGGCAGTTCTTGGGCATAGAAAGCCCTTGTGGCTTCCTGGAATACCGGGAACTGTTTCCGGATATTTTCTTTTGTTGCTTCTGTAATGTGTGTCATGGGTGTCCGAACTCCTTCTTTCTGTATTCCAATCCCTATCATACCATATTGCAGGTCTTGAAACAGCTGGTTTTTATTGGATGAGTTACAGCATCTCAAAGAAAAAGATGAACACACCCATGAGTCCGAGTCCCAGACCCAGGGAATAGGCACACAGTTTTTTCTCGATGGGCTGCAGGGGGAAGTATCCCTCCGCATCCTGGTCCAGCTGCACAGCATGGACCCTGGCGGTGGTAGGCTTTACAACCTGCTGTTCGTAGTATTCATCCGCTGCCGAATGGACATTGGTTAAAACTTCCGTTTTCATATCATATCCCTCATTTCTCTCGAAATTTGCAGTTTACAGTACAGGAGGCAGTACGCCGTGATAGAAAAGGTAGGAGATGCCCAGTCCCACCCAGATGATGAAGCCCAGAAGAGCCACGGAATACACTCCGATTACCCGGCCCAGGCCGGCGTTCCACAGTTTTCGCACATTGGTCACCAGACCGATGGAGAAGAAGCACAGTCCGAAGAATACAGCCCGCAGCAGGTTCGCCTGGCCCGCACCGGCTTTGGCGCCAGCTACGATGGAAGGATGGGCCCAGCCTGCCAGGAAGATACCCACCAGAGTCACCACGAAGCCCAGGATGAATTTGGGGAACCGGTTCCAGATTTCCCGCTTGGAAACCTTGCCGCCATCAACGGCAGCTTTGGGGTTATTCAGATGATAGATGGACCATACGACAGCCAGGATGAAGGACCACACACCAATGAAAATGTCGATGAATACCTTGGAAGTGGTAGCTGCCATCAGGATCCAGCCTTCCTGATATTTTACGCCGAACAGTTCCAGGGCCCGGCTGCGGATCAGGCTGTCAGCAATGGCACCGGAGGCCACAGCACCGCCGTCACTTTTGACTACCAGCCCCAGCCAGGAACCGGCCACCATGGGGTCACCGGGCAGGAAATAGGCTGCTGCAAAGGGCAGGATCAGCAGCTCTACAGCCACGAAAACAATGATGACAGAAGCCAGGATGGTGGGGATGATCTGCCGTGCCTTGATGGCACTGCCGGTGGCGATGGCTGCAGCTACCCCGCAGATGGAGATGCCGGAGGCCATGGGAGCTGCCCATTCCGGCGTAAATTTAAAGAATTTGCGGGCTACGAAATAGACCACTGGCCAGTAGATCAGATATGCTTCCACTACGGCGCACAGGCCCCGCAGGATTACCGTACTGGCCAGTCCCAGAGCGCTGATGGCCTGGATGCCGATATTGGAACCCAGGATCACGATGCCGGTCTTGATGTACCATTCCGGCTTGGCCGCACTGGAAAGGAATCTGGCCAGGCTGGGAAAGAAGTTCCCGATGATGAGTCCGGCTACCAGGGCAATCACGAAACCCAGCTCGCCCAGGCTCAGGGACCAGCCGATGTGGAAGGCGGCCCGTTTATTGGGGGTGGCAGCCAGATACGCATAGTTGCCCAGCACGTTGGACAGGATGGTGATCCAGTAGATCACCGAAAAACCGGCAGCGAATTTTTTCACATCCGCTTTCATGAAATGGGCTCCCACACTGGTCACTGCCAGGGTGAACAGCCAGGTGGCGCCCAGGGCCCCCAGACTGCCCAGCCAGGCATAGGCTTTGGAACTGGTCCCCACTGCTTTTTCCGGATCGATCCAGACTCCGAAAGTAGCGGCCCAGCCCAAAAAATCAAAGCCCCATACCTTGCCCAGGCCCAGCAGGGTGATGAACAGTCCCAGCCATACAGCCCACCAGTCTTCACTTCCCAGCAGGCTCGTGGGCCGGCTGATTGTTTGGATATTTTCTTTACTCATAGTTATTTCACCTCATCGAATTTTGTTCCGGTGGTACAAAAAAAGCGCCACCTGATCTGCAGATGACGCATAAAAAATCACGGAGTCCGCACTTCGCTCATCTGCCGGGAAAATTCCGCTGGATTTGGCACCGTGCCAAAAGGCCGGCTGCCGCAGCTTCAAAGGGCCAGTCCCTCCGCTGCTCTGGATGATTGTCTGTGCAGGTTGTTCAGTTGTAGAAAAGATCGGGCTTCAGCGCCCGCTTTCTGCGTTGTCACTGCACATTCGCTGACAGCAACAACACATACATACAAACTCGTATCGATTCTCCATGATGCATTCTCCCTTACGAAACCATAAAACATATCATTTTAGTATACATTGCAATGCATGGTGAAATTGTAGAAGATAACGAGAAAATTGTCAAGTGATATTTTGAAAAATTGCCACCGGAGAATCTTTTCCATCAGCAGGAACTGTGGATCTTTTATTGCTCCCTTATTCCACAATCACGTGGTTCCGCTGCTGCTTGGCTTCGTACAGGACTTTGTCGGCAGCTTCCACCTTTTCTTTCAGCTGGCCTTTGCCGTATACGCCGCCTACGCTGATGGTGAGTCTGATGTCAGGGTATTCCGGTACCACAGCCGCTTCTACGGCAGTGCAGATGGTCTGCAGCTTGCGGGCGAAGATTTCCGGAGAAATTTCGGTAAAGGCAATGACGAATTCATCGCCGCCATACCGCAGCAGGATATCGCTTTTCCGGATGCAGGAAGCGACGGCTTTGACGACAGTCTGCAGGGCTATATCTCCGGCTTTGTGCCGCCAGGTGTCATTGATGTCCTTGAAATGATCAATGTCCAGCATGGCAGCAGCCTGGACAGTGAGTCCGGAAATCTGATCATCGTAATACCGGCGGTTGCGTACACCGGTGAGAGAATCATTGTACAGCTGGTTGGTATACCAGGTAAGCCGGGAGATAAATTCGCTTTTGCCGTACGCACCCAGCAGCGTGGCATCGTTCAGTTCCAGCATGCACTCCAGTACGCAGGGATGCTGATCTACTTCCAGATAGGTGGCAGCCAGCAGGTATGTGTGGTCATCGGTGAATTCGAATTTGGTAGTCCTTTGTCCGGTGGACAGAGCCCGGGCAGAGATGCAGTTGGCACAGCGTTCACTCCTGCTCCAAAGGCCGAAACAGTAATCCTGAGCCATTCTGGCTGTTCCGTCATCATGGTAGATGATCTGATGCTGGGAGGAGGGGTCCACTACCCGGACCATATCGAAGATCGTGCTCAGGTCCTTGATCCGCTGCTGCAATTCTGCCGAACTCAGGCGGTTTTCCATTGTTTTGTCAGTCTGTATCATCATGAACCTTCCTTTCTAGGGGGAGTGTATTGTTATATGTTATATTTATAAGTTATAGCGGAAAATCGTATAAAAGCAAGACTCCAATATATCGAAAACTGTAAATGCAGGAGTATGAGCCTGTAAGCGGGTACCGTTGTCCTTCCCTGGCAGGGGGAAGGGAACTGGTTGACGGTAATTTTCCAAAATGGTATGGTAGGGACAGCAGAAAAAGAAAGAAGGCATTGCTATGACGGAAGAAAAATTGCCAGTACCTTTTCCTATTCCGAAGGAAATCCGGCCGGAATATACCGAGTGGTACCATTTCATGATGGATAAAGTAGAATTTGCACTGAAAATAAGCCCCATCCATACGAAGGCCCATGCCAGCCGGGTATTGCTGTTCGCTCTGCTCATTGCCCAAAAACAGGGACTGTCCCTTTCTGATTGGAATATCCTGGGGGCGGCAGCGTCCTTCCATGATACAAGACGGCATGATGATTATCTGGATGTGGGCCACGGAGCCAGGGGCGCAGCTTATTACCACGCCTACTGCAAGGGGAACGGCCTGCCGTTTTATCGGCTGGCGGCCCGGATTATGCAGTATCATGACCATCCAGATTCCCTGGGCAACAAAATCATCGGGGATGGTTTCGGTCCCCACGGAGTACTGCTGTACCATATTTTCAAGGATGCGGATGCGCTGGACCGGTTCCGGCTGGGACCCGGCGGTTTCGATCCCCGGTACCTGCGGACGCCGGAAGGCAAGGCTATGTATGATTATGCCAAAAATATCTGGGCCCGGGTGATCAAAGAAAACCCCAGCTTGGACAAGCACTGGCTGGAAGAAAAAAACGGGGTGTGAAAAAGAACTCTTTCACATCCCACACTGACCACCGGTTCCTGGTCGATGTTCTTTTTATTTCATTGTCAATAATGCCACGCTCTCCACATGACTGGTGTGGGGGAACATATCCACGGGCTGGACTTTACGCACTACGAAGCCCTTATCCCGTAAAATGGCCGCATCCCTGGCCAGAGATGCCGGGTTACAGGAAACGTACACCACCCTCTGGGGTCTGACTTTGGCAATGGCGTCCAGTACCCGCTGCTCGCACCCGGCCCGGGGTGGATCCAGTACGATTACATCAGGACGGCTGCCTCCTTTTACCAGTTCAGGCATTTCTTTGGCTGCATCGGCGCAGATGAAGTCCACATTGCGGATATGGTTGTCTCTGGCGTTCTGGCGGGCATCCCGGATGGCCGGGGCTACGATTTCGATTCCCAGGGCCCGCTGGGCCTTCTGGGACAGGAACAGGGTGATGGTACCGGTACCGCAGTAGGCATCGATGACCTTTTCCCTGCCGGTAAGGGCTGCATACTGCAGGGCCGTTTCATATAGCTTTTCCGCCTGCAGAGTGTTTACCTGGAAGAAGGACAGGGGGGAGATGGCAAAGGTGAATTTTCCCAGTTTGTCGTGGATGATCCCCGGTCCGTAGATGACTTTGTTCTTTGGTCCAAGAATTACATTGGTGTGTCGGGTGTTCAGATTCTGCACCAGGGTGGTAAATCCGGGCACATCTTTCTTCAGCATGGCTGCCAGGTCCTTCAGATGAGGGACCTGGGGCTCGTTGGTTACCAGTACGGCCATGACTTCACCCGTGCGTACGCCCACCCGTCCCATAATATGGCGTACGATGCCTTTCCGGGCGTCTTCTTCCAGAGCCGGGATCCTGTACTGCTGCATCCAGCGGCGTACCACGTGGACAATCTGGTTGTTGGCCTGCTGCTGGATACGGCAGTCGTCCACGTCGATGACCCGGTGGGTGCCCTGGGCATAGCAGCCGATGTGCAGGGTATGGTTCTTCCCTTGGGCGGCCGGAACCTGCATCTTATTCCGGTAATGCCAGGGATCCGGAGCACCCAGTGTTTCCAGTACGGCCAGATTTTTGAAGTGGCCGATCCGTTCCATGGCGTCGATCACCGTCTGGCGTTTCATGGCCAGCTGGGCCGGATAGGCCAGGTGCTGCAGCTGGCAGCCTCCGCACTGGGCGTACACCGGACAGGGAGGCTTGACACGATCGGGGGAAGATACCAGCAGTTTGGACAAACGGGCCTGGCCGTAATTTTTCTTCAGCACTGTTATTTGGGCCTGGATCCGTTCGCCGGGCAGCGCACCCGGTACAAAAAACGTAAAACTGTTGATCTTTCCCACGCCTTCGCCGGAGCTTCCCAGCCCGGTGATGGTCAGTTCGATATTTTCTTTGAGTTTGAAGGGTATGTTCTTTTCTTTCATAATAAACCCATTATACCACGGTTGGCCGGGAAAAATCTGCGAATTGGAGACGGTTTCCCGACAAAAAACGGGAAAATACAGGATAGGGACGGAAAAAAGTCGGTAATTGACAAAATTGCTGTTTTTTTATATGATATAAAAAGAAAGTCGATAAGAAAACTGGAAGGACGCTGCGGTGAGCACAGCGCCCATTTTTCAATATTGGGAAAAGGGTCCGGCTGGGAGGCGTAGGAGTTCGCTGAATGGTATGAGGGGGAAAATCATATATGGATTGGAAGCATGATCTGCTGTTGCTTTGTTACGTGGCGCTGGGAGGCGCCTTGGGCTCTGTAGCCCGGTTTCTGGTGGCCAAATCCCTGAAGGGGATAGGGGGACACGCTTTTCCCTGGGAGATGGTGTTCGTGAACACCTTCGGCTGTATCCTGGTGGGGCTCTGCGCGGCCCTTTTGTATACGAAGCTGCCCCATCCCCGGTGGGCCATGCTTATTTATTGGGGTTTCATCGGCGGGTTCACCGCTTTTTCTTCCTTCATCAAGGAGGGCCTGCATTTCTTCCTCCACGGAGAACATGTGACTGGATTTTTGTACATCCTGCTCCAGAATACCCTGGGGATGTTGGCGGCCGGGCTTTCCTTCTGGCTGGGGAAATCTCTCATGTAAAAGGAGCTTTGTTCCGGAATGAATCCATTTTTTATGACTATGTTATTGGTGGGACTGGGAGGCTCAGCGGCCATTTGGGCTCTGTACCGTCCCGGTCTTTCTTTTTTGCGCCCCTGGTGGACACTGGGTCTGTTTTTGCTGCTGCCCCTGTGCTTTACGGTAAGCAATGTCTATCTCTATGCGTTTCCCCGTCCGGTGACCCGGCTGCTGGCCTGGATGGGCGGACTGTGGATGGGCTTTCTGTACTATGCGGTGCTGGGAGCCGTGCCGGTGATCCTGGGGCTTTTGATCGGCTGGCAGGGGCATATGCCGCTCTTTGCCACCAGGGTCACCCAGGCGGTCTTCGTCGTGGTGTGCGGCCTGGTGATCGGGGGCTGCTGGTGGGCTGTCCATCCGGTGGTGCGCCAGGTGACCTATACTACTGATAAACCCATTCCAGGACCCTATAAGGTGGCTTTTGCCTCCGACCTGCATTTCGGCGGGCTGTTCGGCACGGACTACGGCAAAGAGCTGGTGGCACGGATCAATGGCCAGCAGCCCGATCTGATCCTCCTGGGCGGTGATGTGGTGGATGGAGAACTGCCCTTTGTCCAGCAGGAAAACAGCCTGGATACCCTGAAGGGGCTGCAGGCCCGGGACGGGGTCTATGCTGTCTATGGCAATCATGACAAGCGCATGGGTACGGCGGTGGTGGAACGGAGCCTGCTGGAGAAAGAAGGGATACGGTTCCTGGTGGATGAAACAAAATCCGTGAATTCCTGGCTGGCGCTTACCGGTCTGGACGATTACCTGCTTGGAAATCGGCGGGCGCAGTTCCAGCCGGAAGCGGGCAAGTTCAACATCCTGATGGAACACGAGCCCCGGCGCATCGAAAAGGCATCGGAAGAGGGATATGACCTGTATTTTGCCGGTCATACCCACGCCGGTCAGCTTCTGCCCAATCGGCTGATCACCCGGAAAATGTATGCCCTGGACTACGGGTCCAGACTGTTCGGCAAGATGCTGGCCACGGTCTCCAGCGGCTACGGACTGTGGGGAGTCCCTCTCCGCAGCGGCCCAAGGCCGGAAATCGTCATTATTACGATCCAACCTGAAAAATAAAAAAAGAGGACTGGCATCTCACAGCGCCAGTCCTTTTTTGTAGCATTCCGCCTTCTTTTCCAGCTTCATGGGATAGGCCCTGGAAGTGGAGGGGAGGCGGGTCAGTTCATACGCTTTGCCGCCCAGATGGATGGATACCGTAGTGTTGGTCCTGGGCATTTTGGGCGGTTCCGTACACTGGTGCAGCACGATTTCCGTGGCTTTTTCCCCGGTGGTCACCAGTTTCTGACAATGGGGCAGCCGGGCCAGCATGGCTGCCAGGTCTGCCTCTTCCACTACGTGGAGGAATTTATCCGAAGCATTGCCCTTTTCCCGCTGGGCCTGCAGCACCGTGGGCCCCAGGGCGATGCCTGCTTCCGTCAGGAAGGCTTTGATCTTTTCCGGGTCGAAGGCTTTTTCCGTACCTTTGCGGAAATGGTCCGGATCCTGGAAATAGATCAGCCCCATGATCCGCCACATATCGTTCTGGAAGTTGGGATAGTAGAAATCCATGGCCCGTTTTCCTTCTGCCGGCGGAAAGGTCCCCAATACCAGAACCCGGGCCTTCTCCGGCAAAAACGGCGGAAAGGGGTGTACTTCCACCGGCACATCCGGCAGGATTTCGAATGGATCATCCATAAAAAGTACTCCTTTATTCAACAAGAAACAATGAACATCCGATCACAGGGATATCCGCCCTTTCCAAAGGCGGATATCCCTGCGGATGCATGGTGGCGTGTTCTCTAATCCCTAATCACTAGCCCATAATCTCTAATCCCTAATCACTAGCCCATAATCTCTAATCCCTAATCCCTTGTCCTTACTCCGTCTCCTTCAGCAGTCTGAAACTTTCCTTATGATACTCCAGGAGGCCTTCCTTCTGCATTTTGCTCAGCTCGTTGCTCAGGGCGCTCCGGTCCACGCTCAGGTAGTCTGCCATCTGCTGCCGGTTGAAGGGTACGGTGATGATCTTCTTTTTCTGCTGGGCGGCCAAAAACGACAGGTAGGACAGCACTCGTCCCCGGATGGATTTGGACGAGGTGTGCAGGATGCGACGGGCCAGGGCCAGGTTCTTCCGGGCCAGGATATGCAGCAGATTGTCGCTGATTTGCTGGTGCTGGGAGCAGCTGCGGGAACAGGTATGGAACACTTTCTGCAGGTCCATCATGAGCACTGTGGTGTCGGTAACGGCCTGCACGTTGATCAGCAGCGGTTCGTCTTCTGCGCAGGCATAGGCTTCAGCGAAGAGCTCTCCGGGACCCACGGTACCCAAAAGGTTCCGGTTGCCCCACAGGTCGTCGTTTTCGATTATTACCCGGCCGGTGAGCACCATGCTCACCGTGTGGACGATATCTCCGGCATAATGGATATAGGATCCTCTGGGAAAGGAGCGGATTACGCCGCCCAGGCAGTGCATCCGCCGTTCGATTTCCCGGGGTGGGACGTTTTTAAACAGGGCTGTTTTGGCCAGGAAAGCAGTATCCATGATCCTTCTCCTTTTTGTTGTTAAAACAACACTTATTTTTCCCCAGTATACGGCTGTCGGGAAAAGAATGCAAGAGGGAGGTCCTCTTGACGAAGTCCTGTTTCTGTGCTACAGTAAGACTAATTTCAAATCAACGTTGCAATGAAAAGAAGAGTACCTTCCGGCGCACGGCACAGAGAGCTTCCACTGGGTGAAAGGAAGAGCGGGTAAAGAAGGGAATATGGCCTTGGAGCAGATGATTGAAATAAAGTAGGTCATCCGGGTGTGCCCGTTACTGCACTGGAGTATCCGGACGCTGTCCGCGTGCTCGAGAGGCTTGGGAAACCAGGCGAAGCCGGGTGGTACCACGATGCTTTCGTCCCTGCAGGGACGGAGGCCTTTTTTGTCGGGTTTGAAAACCCCACGCTATGCGTGGGGTTCTGGAAAGCTTTTAGCTATACCAAAAAATCCTCCTTTGGTAAAATGAAGATGGCTACCAACCACTTCATTTTGAAAGGAGGATATCCTGAATGGATA